>DATEUN010000043.1:0-55195 GCA_035283125.1 Anaerolineales bacterium | reverse complement strand
TTATGCTTGACCGATTGGGGTCTATGGGTAGATATATCTGAATGTAACGATCCACCAAGTGCTACATTGAGTACTTGAAATCCTCTGCAGATTCCGAAAAAAGGGATATTCTTCTGAATTGCCTGCAGAACCATTGGAATTTCAATTTGGTCCCTTGAACGATCAATATCGATATATTCCAAGAGATCAACATCTTCTTTATTCTGAGGAGCAATATCTCCGCCACCAGTAAATAAGATCCCATCCAGAGTATTAATTAACTGCATCCATGAGGATTCAGGTATTTGGGAAGGGATCAGAATCGGAATACCTTCAGCAACAACTATTGCATCGATGTAAGCTTGTAATAGGATAACAGATGGATACCCCATGGAATGACCATTTGAGGTTGTAATACCAATAACTGGTTTTTTCCCGTCCATAATCCCTCGTTAAATCAAGACGCAGCACATTGAATGGGCTGCGTCGAAAGAGAATCAGTGTTTAGTTAATTGAATCGCTGTTTCAAGTTGGCTTTCTTGCCTGTAAGGTTACGTAAGAAGTATAATTGTGCCCTGCGAACATGATTGTGGCGTTCTACCACAACTTTATCGATCCTAGGTGAGTGCAGGAGGAATGTCCGTTCCACACCAATGCCATTACTGGCAATTCTTCGAACTGTGAAGTTGGCATTGTTTCCACCTTTTCTCAACCGGATCACAGTACCTTTAAATTCCTGAATACGCTCACGATCACCTTCCTTGATGCGGACATGAACACTTACAGAGTCACCAGGTGAAAGTTCCGGTATTTTTGGGTTCTCGGCGGTCATAAATTTAAGATCTAGATTAGCCATCAGAATATTCCTTATTAATTTCTTTAATAAATTTTCACGAAAAAATATTATAACATAGCTAAACATATGAGTAAAGGATTGGTTTTTAATATAAGGTATAATATCAGCCATTCGCCTGCCCCCGTAGCTCAACGGACAGAGTAATGGACTTCGAATCCAGTGGTTGTGAGTTCGAATCTCACCGGGGGCATTCAAAGAATATTTCTTTTCCTGATTTTCCATCAAGAACATTTCAGAGTAAGAATTCTTTAATCGAAACCAACTTTGCCGGTAATAATCCAGCAGTGTGAAAAATCGCAAAGGTGTATAATTACAACATGCCAGATGAACAATTAACTTCAATTTCAAGACACAAAATCGCCATCCTGATTGATGGGGATAATGCACAGGCAAGCCTCCTTTCCAATATGCTGGTGGAAGCCGGTAAATATGGCCAGGTAACAGTCCGTAGAATTTATGGTGATTGGACTACAAATTCGATGAATTCTTGGAAAGATATCCTTAATTATCACGCTGTTCAACCGATCCAGCAATTCCGTTATACCATAGGCAAGAATGCAACAGATTCAGCGATGATCATTGATGCCATGGATCTTCTTCATTCGGGAGTTGTCGATGGATTCTGCTTGGTTTCCAGCGATAGTGATTACACCCGGTTGGCTACCAGGATTAGAGAAACAGGGATTTTCGCAATGGGGATCGGAGAGAAAAAAACTCCAAAGCCTTTTGTTAATGCTTGTGATGTTTTTGTATATACTGAAAACTTGGAAACAGATATTAAATCACAAAAATTAAAATCCAAAAAAACTAAAGAAAATATCACCAGGGACCAGGAGCCCATACCCTCACTGATCAAAGCTTTTGAAATGTCTGTTCAAGAAGATGGCTGGTCTTTGTTAGCCATAATGGGAAATGCTCTTTACCAACTGGATCCAGGCTTTGACCCGCGAACATATGGGCATAAACAATTATCACGGTTAATTGGTGGATACAAGGACATATTTGAACTAAGAAGTGTAGAGTCTAATGGTTCAACTCTGTTTTATGTAAAATTGAAAGAATGATTTTACCGGGGGGGATTACATTCAGCCAATTTGCAATAATGCCGAATATGTTGATTTGATTTGATCTGCGATGACTTCCCATGAGTATTCTTGTGCTCTCCGGGTTGCCTGTTTTCCAAATCTCAACCGTCTTTCTTCATCTCCCAATAAGAGTTTAAGTTTTGAACATAATTCCTGTGGGTCATCATTTGCCACATGATATCCGGTTACACCATCCTGAACAAGATGTGTCAAACCACCGACCTGGGAAGCAATTACTGGCGTCCCACATGCCATTGCTTCAAGTGCAACCAAACCAAATGATTCGTAATGGGAAGGCATAACTACAACATCAGCAGCTGAATAATAATAAGGGAGAGTATCCTGGCTTCTCTTTCCAAGAAAAATCACCATATTATCCATACCCAGATCATTTGATAATTCCTGCAATCTTGTCATCTCAGCTGTCATGAATTCAGGATCTGCATCTGGATCACCTCCAATAATCGTTAATGTCACAGGGCAAAATCCCAAATCTTCCATGAAATTCAAACATGGCATTGCTGAAATTAATGTGTCAATTCCCTTGAGTGGTTCAATTCTGCCTACAAATAAGACCATCTTATCCTTCAGCTTCACACCAACAAATTCCCTGGCTTCATCAACTGGTATTGGATAGAAATGGGAGAGATCGACACCGGGTGGAATCACAACGATTTTACTTAAATTTGCTTTATAAAACCAATCCAATTGTGCCCTTTCAGATAAAGTTGCGGCTACGATCTGATCCGCTTTCTCGAGGATCTTCTTTTCGCAATCGATTCGAAAAGAACTTTCTCTTTCTTCCGGATTTTTTGCCACCTGATTCTTCATCTCGCCCAATGTATGGAACATATGAATTAACGGGACATTCCACTTTTCTTTTAATGCAATAGCTGCCAAACCAGACATCCAATAATGGCTATGGATCAAATCATATTGGATATTCTTTTCCTTCTCAAATTTAAGTATTTCTTCAACAAATGTCGGAATAAACCCTACCAACTCCTCCTTGGTCAATGGGACTTCTGGACCGGCAGGAATATGCACAACCCGGTTTCCATAACCGAGGTCATGTAATACATGAGGTACATGCTCATCTTGCGACCTGGTGAAAACATCCACATGAATCCCTAATCTACCCAACGCTTTGGTTAGATCACGTACATATACATTCATCCCTCCGGTGGATTTTCCACCGAGGGTAGCCAATGGACAGGTATGGTAGGACAACATTGCGATTCTTATCATGGTTATATTTCAATCTATTCTTAACAATAATGCTTGCTTATTATAATCTTCTACTGGTATAATCCCCGCCGCTGGATTAGCCACCGTAGCTCAGATGGCAGAGCAGACGTTTCGTAAACGTCAGGTCAAGGGTTCGATTCCCTTCGGTGGCTCAGAATAAATAACTGGATATTTATCTTAACTAATTATCCCCTATTTCTCAATTAACAAATATTATAAATTGCCAAAATTAATGATGAGTCCAGACATCAAGGTATAATTTACTCATGGCTAACAGACACAACCCGCTGGTCATAGGGATCGCTGGGGGATCCGGTTCTGGAAAAACTACCGTTGCACAAAGCATTCTGCAACGAGTCGGTCCTGAAAAAATTGCTTTTCTTCAACATGATCAATATTACAAGGATCTGAGTGGTCTTCCACCGGCTCAAAGAGCTGCAATCAATTTTGACCACCCAAACTCGTTGGAAACAACATTAATGATTCAACATGTGTTGTCATTACGGGAGGGTAATCCTGTTGAAGTTCCAATTTATGATTTCTCTACCCACAGTCGGACGGAAAGGTCTTTCACAGTACAAGCTCGTCGTGTGATTCTGGTGGAGGGTATCCTTATTTTTACCGAACCAGCTCTTAGAGAATTATTCGACGTCAAGATTTTTGTTGATACCGACCCTGACATACGGTTTATTCGACGGTTACAAAGAGACATCGATGAGCGGGGAAGAACAATGGAATCTGTGATCCAACAATATATCAGCACGGTAAGACCCATGCACCTGGAATTTGTGGAACAATCAAAACGATTTGCTGACATAATCATCCCGGAAGGTGGTTTTAATAATGCTGCCATGGATATGGTTGTATCTCGTATAGAGAAATTACTTCAAAATCAAACTGAATGAAAGGAATATAATGACGGAAAAGAAACAATGGTCTTCTCCTCCAAAGATGAACCTGGATGGAAAAAAGAAATACACAGCAACACTCACCACGGATCTTGGGGATATAGTGATCGAGTTATTCGCAGATAAAGCACCTGTTACTGTCAATAATTTTGTATTCCTTTCCCGTGAAGGTTTTTATAATGGGACGATATTCCATCGGGTGATCAATGATTTTATGGCTCAAGGTGGTGATCCAACCGGCACAGGGACTGGTGGTCCGGGGTATAGATTTCAAGATGAATTCCATCCAAGTTTAATCCACGACAAACCAGGTATTCTTTCCATGGCAAATGCCGGTCCCGGAACCAATGGATCCCAATTCTTCATCACACATGTACCCACACGATGGTTGGACAATAAACATAGTGTTTTTGGACAGGTTATAGAAGGAATGGATGTCCTCTATTCCATTCCTGCACGTGACCCAAGTAATCCGGAAAATTCAGGAATTTCATTACAAACAGTTTCTATTTCCGAAAAATAATCTATGGCCGGAGAAAGCAATGTCAGGCAGAATATGAGGACAAATATTCTTCGTTTCCTAGCATTGCTTTTTGTTATTACTATCTCATTGCTCATTCTTAAATATAGTAATCAAATTGAAAAATTCAGTGCATATGGCTACCCTGGGATTTTTATAGTTACGTTACTTGCAAATTCAACTGTGTTCTTCCCTGCTCCAGGAGTTGCTTTTGTTTTTGGAATGGGGAGTGTTCTTAATCCTTTTTTTGTCGCCCTGGCTGCTTCATTTGGAGGAGCACTGGGAGAAATTTCAGGATACCTCGCAGGTTTCAGCAGCCAGGCAATCATTGATCGAATGGATATTTACCAAAAAGTTGAACCCATCGTAACTAAATATGGGGGATTTGCTGTTATCCTTTTTGCTGCAATACCAAACCCATTTTTTGATCTGGCGGGAATCGCGGCTGGAGGACTTAAAATGCCAATCCTTAAATTTTTGATTTTCTGCTGGATTGGACAGTTGATTAAAATGGTTTGTTTTGCTTATGCCGGTTATTACTCATTGAATTGGTTTGCAGGTATTTCGAATTGATAATAAATCAAAAAACAACAACTATATGTAAAATATTTCTGTAATTAACGTTCTTTCGAAAGGATAGCCATGAAAAATCTCTCTGAGATCGATTCCTATCTTGAAAAAAACCTTGATAAAAGTATTAGCGAACTTTCTGAACTGGTCTCTCAGCCAAGTGTGGGGGCTCAGAATTTAGGGTTGAAAGAATGTGCACAGTTGACTGAAAGTTTGATTAGGAAGAGAGGGTTTAAGACAGAATTAATTCCCACTGATGGACCTCCAGTGGTATTTGCTGAAAGAAAAGGATTGTCAGATAAGACTCTTTTATTCTATTGCCACTATGATGTCCAACCAGCTGAACCTTTTGAGCTTTGGGAAACCCCACCTTTCAAACCTGCCATTCGAGACGGAAAACTGTTCGGGAGGGGAACCAGTGACGATAAAGGGCATATTACCAGCCGTTTGTTCGCGATTGATTCCTTACTAGAAGCATTTGGGGAATTACCCTGCAATATTAAATTCATTATTGAAGGTGAGGAAGAAACAGGAAGTGTTCATCTTCCGGAATTTATCAGGGCAAACAAGGATTTGCTGGCTGCTGATGCATGCATTTGGGAATTTGGAGGAGTAGACCATGAGGAAAGCCCTCTTGAATATCTTGGATTACGTGGTATATGCTATGTCGAACTTTCGGTTGAAACTGCGTCGATCGATGTTCATTCAGGATTGGGAGGATCAATTTTTCCAAATGCAGCCTGGAGATTAGTGTGGGCATTGAATACCCTTAAAGATAGTAATGAGAAAATTCTAATTCCCGGGCATTATGATGATGTCATACCACCTTCAGACCGGGATAAAGAATTGATGGCGATGCTGCCGGAGACGTCAGAAGAGTATAAGGAAAGATATGGTGTCGATCATTTCATTAATAATTTATCTGACGGGGTGGAATTAAGGTTAGCCGAGATATTTGAACCTACCTGCACCATCTGTGGGCTGACCAGTGGATACCAGGGGTCCGGCTCCAAGACTATCTTACCTGCAAAAGCATCCGCCAAGATCGATTTTCGGTTGGTTCCTGATCAGAAACCAGAAAAAGTTCTAAGCAGCCTAAGAAATCACCTGGACGACCATGGCTTTCAAGATATCCAGATCACCCACCTTGGGGGAGGACCTGCTGCCAGGACAGATCCCGATGACCCATTTGTAAAACTGGTTCTTGCTACTGGAAAGGAAGTGTACGGTATTCCCATGAAAATCATCCCCATGTCTGGTGGGTCAGGACCGAATTATCCATTCGTGCACGATCTTGGATTACCTGTTGCAACTGCAGGTATTGGATATCCTGATTCAAGAACACATGCCCCCAATGAAAACGTAAGATTGGACCTTTATCTGAAGCATGCCAGGCATATGGCATATTTAATCAATGAATTTTCAAAATAAGATTCCTTAATTCCGATTGGAGATTATTTCCTTTTTAAATTATTTTTCCTCTTTTGTTCTGTAATTGGTTGTTTATCCAATTCCTTCAGTGATCTAATTTCGTCTGGCGTTAGATATCTCCATTGACCAGGTTTCAGGTTTTCTAGCTTTAATGTGGCTATACGCATCCTGATTATACTAACAATAGGCAAGCCGGTCACTTTTCCCATTTCGCGTATCTGCCTTTTTCTACCTTCATGAAGGATTACCCGCAGCCAGGCACCTTTGCCAGAAGCAGCCTGGAATTGAACTAGTGCAGGTTTTGTTTTATAACCATCTTCCAAAACAACTCCCCGCCTCCAAAGATTCAGTTGCTCTTCATCCGGATGACGTGCAACCAGTACACGATATTCTTTTTCGTGCTCATAACGTGGATGGGTTAAAATATTCGCCAGATCACCATCATTCGTCAAGAGGATCAGACCTTCCGAATCAGCATCCAATCGACCTACAGGATAAAAGGAACCCTCAACATCGACCAGGTCGCGTACCGTTCTTCGTGGATCAGGGGATTTTACAGCTGAAATCACATTTCGAGGTTTGTTTAATGCAATATAGATAAAGGATTGAGTTTTATTAACCTTCCGCCCATCGACTGTTATCTCGTCCAAATCCAAATCCGCTTTGTCACCCAGTTTTACTGGTTGATTATTTACTCGGACTCGATTATCTTCTATCAGCTTCTCGCATGATCTTCTTGAACCAAATCCTGCATGTGCAAGAATTTTCTGAATTCTTTCTGATGACATATTATTCCTTTAATAATTGCATTTCTGATTCCTCTTCTGAAAGATCCAGGGGTGGAAGATTACTCAAAGAAGGCAATCCGAAATATTGCAGAAACTCCGATGTTGTTCCATAAAGTATCGGCCGACCCGGTCCCGAAGAACGTCCAAGTTCCAGAATGAGGTCTTTACTAATCAAACTTCTTAATACTCCATCGCTGTTAACACCTCGAATTGCATCAATATCAGGTCGGGTTACCGGTTGTTTATAAGCAATGATTGCCAGGCTTTCCAGGGCTGCCCTGCTTAACCTGCTGGTTGCTTCCAAACCAAGGAACTTTTCGATGATCTGAGATTTTTCAGGAGCAGATGTCAGGAGAACTTTTCCCCCTGTCCTAAGCAGCCTGATCCCCCTTTCTTTATAACCGTCCTCCAGTACATTCAGGTGTTCTTCAACCTGGGATACCGAAGTTTCCAGAATGGTCGCCAGGTGGTTGATAGAAACTGGTTCGATGGCAATAAACAGAATAGCTTCGATGGATGCCAATTCACTTGTGGAACCATCTTGGTTTAATCCAGAATTGCTCATGCTATAATATCTCCGACATCAAGGAATTTCATATAGAGGTTGAATTATGCGAAATAAATCCTCGGTAATAATCATTGCGATTGTAACACTTTTGGTGGGTATTGCCTGTGTTTTAAACATCGGTGGACCTGATTATCCGCAAGATGCCATTCCAGTATCAACTGAAGAGTTGGCAAATATGCAGAACCAAATTGAACAGGCTGTTCTTGATGGTGTTGCGAATGGTGAAATCACACTTTTTATCACCGAATCACAAATTACATCTTATTTGGATGCTCAATTTTCAACCCAGAACAATCCTCTTATTACTAATCCGCAAGTCTATCTTCAGGATGGAAAGATCCTGGTATATGGGACTGTAACAAAGGGATATTTCGAAGCTACGGTAGAGATAATTTTTACAGCCAGCATTGATCCAACTGGAAAACTGATCCTCGAATTATCTTCTGCTGATTTCGGACCATTTGATGTACCAGATAGTTTAAAAGAAGTCATCACTTCCCTTGTCACCGAAGCATACACGGGATCATTGGGACCTGTTGCCACAGGATTTCAATTGGAAGGAATTGTGATCTCAGATGGATTGATGATGGTTGTTGGAAAGGTACATTAATAGGACTTTCGATCAAAGGATTTAAGCCTTTTCAGCAAGATCCAATTGGGTTGTTTGAAGAAATGTTTCCAGGGAGGAACATTGAAAATATTAATAACCGGTGCAGCAGGATTTCTTGGTTCACATTTATGCGATAGATTCATTGCAGAAGGTCATTCTGTAATAGGAATGGATAATTTCATTACAGGAAATCCTGGAAATTTCTCGCATCTGGCTGGGAACCCGGCATTCACGTTTTACAAACATGATGTTTCAAATTATATTTTCATTCATCAAAAAGTTGATGCTGTCCTCCACTTTGCTTCACCAGCAAGCCCAAACCCAAATTCTCCAAGCGGATATTTTAATTTACCCATCCAGACGATGAAAGCAGGCGCCCTTGGTACCCATAACACCCTTGGACTGGCAAAAGCGCATAATGCCAAGTATCTTTTGGCATCAACCAGCGAGATCTATGGAGATCCAACAGTTCATCCACAAACTGAATCCTACAGCGGGAATGTTGACACCATCGGTACTCGTGCAGTCTACGATGAGGCCAAACGATTTGCAGAAGCATTAACCATGGCTTATTATCGAACCCACAACGTGGATACACGAATTGCCAGGATCTTTAATACCTATGGTCCCCGGATGGATCTGGAAGATGGGCGTGCTTTACCGAATCTCTTGAAGCAGGCATTAAGCGGTGAACCCATGACTGTTTATGGTGATGGTATGCAAACCCGTTCATTTTGTTTTGTGGATGACCTGATCGAAGGGATCTTCCGCCTTCTTATGACAGATGAACACTACCCCATAAATCTGGGTAGTCCAAATGAAACAACCATCCTTGATTTCGCAAAAAAGATTAAGAAAATAACTGATACCAAATCAAAGATCATTTTCCAACCAGGGGATCGAAGCGAAAGAGATCCTCAACGGCGTCAACCTGATATATCCAGGGCTAAACAAATATTGAATTGGGAGCCAAAAATCGACCTTAAAGAAGGAATTGAAAAAACGATTCCTTACTTTAAGAGCAAGATGGACATCCGGTAAGATGAAGGTGCAAAATAAGGAGTGGATAAGATTCTACCGTTTTGGTCTCGTAGGAGTTCTTGGTGCAGTCGTTGATTTTACAGTGATGAACCTCCTGACCAGGCTGCTCAACTTCAATCTGGTGATCGCCGGGACTATTTCTTTTATTCTTGCAGTTATCAGTAACTTCATATGGAATCGATTATGGACTTATCCTGACTCAAGAAGTAAAAAGATTGAAATGCAATTGATCATGTTTTTCTCAGTGAACCTTATCGGTATCGCTATAAGAATACCAATTCTACATTTCCTGGAGCCAGGCATCAGTCAATTCTTACGTACTATCTCTACCATTCCCTCTTCGTTAATTATTCTATTATCTAATAATATTACACTGGCATTGGCAATTTTGATCGTAATGTTGTGGAATTTCTATGCGAACAGATATTGGACTTATAATGATGTTAATTAGAACCAAGAGACAATGAACAACCTGGAAGATACAAACGAGAAAGTAATCCCCCTTTATGCATCCAATGGAGATGCAGAGGTATTTCTGAAATACCCTTATTTATATAACCGGTTGGGAGAATGGGTCGGGTGGGTCACTCCTGACTATGAGGTCTATTCAGTTCTGGGTGTTTATGTTGGATTTTTCAGCAAAGACCAGCGGATATTATCAAAAAGAAGTCTCTTTGGTTCCAAACCCCGTCTCATGCCTCCACCTCCACCTCCCAAGTTCAGACCCCCAGCTTACACCCCATTGGCTCCACTCTTTTATGAATTGATGATCGGAACCACAGATGTTCTTCTGGAAGAACCAGAGAGACTGCACACAATTGATTCAGGCGCATTAAAACCTGACCTTGATTAGATAATAAATAAAAAAACAGTTGGAATACGCATGAAAAAACCTTCTCGCACATCCCCATCAGCTTCACACGTGACGATTGCACAATTGATGCAGCCTGACCACGCCAATAATCTTGGTAATGTCCACGGTGGCTGGATCATGAAATTGGTTGATGAAGTGGGAGCCCTGGCTTGTATGAGACATGCCAGGCATCGGGTTGTCACTGTAGCTATCGACCAAATGACATTCCGTCAACCAATAAGGATTGGTGACCTTGTCACATTGGATGCAGAAGTGACATATGCTGGCAGAACTTCAATGGAAGTTGAAGTTCTTGTTACAGCTGAGAATCCAATAACCGGGGAATATACCCATACCAACAAAGCATACCTGGTGTATGTGGCTCTTGATGATAACCAGAAACCTGTGGAAGTACCTCGATTGGAAATAACTACACCTGAAGAAAAGTCGAGAATGGAAGCTGCTATTATGAGACAGAAACACAGGCTTGGTAATCTAAAATAAAACCGAGGATTACCAAAACATGCATGACGGCAGAATATCTCACCGGGACAGGATTAATGCGTTAAAACGAAACGAGAAACTTAATAGGATCCCGATTGCATTATGGCGTCATTTTCCAGTCGATGATCAAGAACCAGAACTTTTAGCCGAAGCTGCTCTTAAATTCCAGGAAATTTATGATTTTGATCTGATAAAGGTAACACCAGCATCCTCTTTTTGCTTGAAAGATTGGGGCGCAGAAGATAGGTGGGAGGGTAATCCGGAAGGAACACGCCGTTATACAAAACAAGTCATCGAAATTCCATCTGATTGGGAAAAATTAAAACTACTAGACCCCAAAAAAGGCTTCCTTGGGCAGCAATTGAAATGCCTTGAATTGCTGCAGGACATTAGAAAAACAACACCAGTCATCCAGACAATTTTCAATCCTCTTTCGCAGGCAAAAAACCTGGCAGGGGAAGAACGGCTATTATCCCACTTGCGTCTATTTCCTGAGGCGGTTCGACATGGATTGGAAATAATTGCTGCAAGTACGAAGGTTTTCATTGATGCAGCAGTTGAGACAGGGATAGATGGAATCTTTTATGCAATTCAACATGCTCGAAGTGGATCTCTTTCAAAAGAGGAATATGCTTCTTTTGGAAAAGGACATGATGTGGATATTTTGAGAATTTCTGAACCATTATTTTTTAATATCCTCCATTTACATGGAAACTCTGTTTATTTTGATGAGATCAGTAATTACCCAGTGAGTTCCATTAATTGGCACGATAGAGATACTTACCCAAGTTTAAAGGAAGGGTACAGGAAATTTGGTGGCATTCTTTGCGGAGGCTTACGAAGGGAGTCCATCAGTCTTGGAAACAACAAATTGATCAAAGATGAAATTGAAGACGCAGTTATTCAGTTAAAGGGAGAACGCTTGATAATCGGAACAGGATGTGTTGTTCCTGTAATCGCTCCCCACGGTAATCTCATGGCAGCCAGAAACTTTGTGGAGGAATTTCAAGCTTGAGAGTGATTTCGGGTATTGCCAAGGGAAGAAGACTCAAAGATGTTCCAGGTGACAGTACCCGCCCTATCACGGATCGAGTGAAAGAAGCATTATTTAATATCCTGGCAGGTGAATTAGTTGAGTCAACCTGGTGGGATCTTTTTTCAGGCACAGGTGCTGTTGGGATTGAAGCTCTTAGTAGAGGTGCACAATTTGTACGATTTATAGACCTCGAAAGAAATGCCATTATGACCGTAAAACAGAATATCGACCTTGTGGGTTTCGCAGATAAAGTGGAAATAAGACAAGGAGATGCATTTTCTTATCTTCAAATGAAGCCGGATAGAACATTTGATTATATCTATATCGCTCCGCCACAATATAAAGAGCTTTGGAAGAAGACGTTAATTGATCTGGATGCAAATATTAATTGGACAAATGAAAATTCTTTGGTTATTGTGCAGATCCATCCTAAAGAATATTCAGTTATTTCATTGAATAACCTGGTTGAAATTGATCAAAGAAAATATGGCAGTACCATGCTCGTTTTCTACGAGCGGTTACCCAAATGAGATTCATATTTTTCAAGGTTATTATCTTGCCTACGGGGAAAACCTTTCCTGATTTTCTCATTCATTGAATTCTACGATTAATGATCCACCAGGATCATAAAACGAATGAGCTATAAAAGGTGGAGAACCATCTTGAACATTTGCTATTCGCTTAAGGATCACTTGAACATCATCGACCAGAGGTAATTCTTGTAATTCGCTCATTTTCACCCATTGAAGCCCACCTTCCCTGGATGATTTGATCTCTCCATTAATGTATTTCCCAGAAAAAACGAATATACATACTCCAATTTCACCGCCTGGATCAACTGTTAGGATCCCTTTCAACTCAAGATCAATGGAAAGACCGGTCTCTTCTAGCAATTCTCGCTGGGCGGCAGTTTTAATATCCTCGTTATGTTCGATATGACCGCCGACACCATTGAATTTGTTTGCCCATATCTTTTTGTCGGGTGAACCTTTTATTAATAGAAAAGAGTCCTGGTGCCTAATGAAAATCAAACAGCGAGGGATCAATTGATATCGATCTATTGATATTCCTTGCTCTTTATCATGGTTCTTTAATTTGCTGCCAGCCATGGATAGATTTTCAATCAGCCAGGTCACTCACATCTTCTTCAGAACCGGATGTACCAAGGTAATCTTCCAATGATATTGGAGTAGCTCCCAATGGAGTAATTTCATTAACCAGTTTCCAGGTGTCTTTTATGTTCAATGAAAGGAAGAGATCTGAAAACTTCTTGAACCAAAGGTTTTCCATTTTATTACTGAAAGGTTCTTCTAGAAGAAAAATATCCTTCTTAAATGGTCCAATGGCATTTTTCCTTGTTTTATAATAAAACTGTTCATCTGTCATATCTGGTTTTCGATCTGACTTGAAATTCTTATCAAGATATGCATACATCTTTGAAGTCAGATCCTGCGGAGCATTCTCATAGAACATATTCATAAAATTCGTTGCAAGATGAACTTCGACAGCCTCGAATTCAACGAATTTTCCAAATGCATCTTCTGGAAGGGTGGATGCACCATGTTGGACAGTTCCTCCCAACCCAAATTTTCTCCGTGCAACCCGGCTAAGATCTCTCAATGTATTAAAATCAACCTTTACTTCTGCAATGGAACCATCCGGCAATACTATTCCACCATGTGAAGTTCCCGTTTGGATGCTGATCTTACTTAATCCTACAATATCTGAATATTCGGAATGCAAACGATCATTGTACCCTTGCACATAGGCAGTCAAGTCTTCTTCTGTTGAATTTCTTCCTCCAACTTCTCCAATTTCACCACCGACAGATACTGTCATCTTTTCTGGTTCGTTCTTTCGGATATGGTTTGTGAAATGAGCTGATAGCTCTATGTTTAACTGTTGTTGCTCGGAAACATCATTCTTGGTTATGTCCACCAACGTTGATGTATCAACATCAATGTTGAAAAAACCTGCATGTACGGATTGGAGGATTAAATCTTCTATTTTGTTGATTTCCTTTGTCGGATCTTCTTTATACCTCTTCAGTGAAACCTGGTAATGGTCTCCCTGGATGAAAACTGGCCCCTTGTAACCTGTTGCGATAGCAGCTGCCAGAATGTTGGTGGCAAACTCAACAGGTTGTTGGGCTGTATATCCGATTTCTGATCTGGCAATTTCAAATATTAATGCGCCAGCATTGATTGATTGCGCGGCTTTAAAGGCTGCTTTCGCAGCAGTGAACGAAAGAACCCGAAGATTAAGTGCCGGAACAGTGAACTTCTGGCTTATTTCACCTCTACCATTTGCCATATATAATTCATGGATTGAAGCAGGGAAAATCCCCATTTCCATAGCTGTCAATCGGACCAGATACCTGGCCCATCTCTGCAATAATCCATCTTCCAAGGTTGAAACACTTACCCATTTGTGGATCAATGATCGAAGTAATTCAGAGTCATTGATTTTCACTCTTCCATTTTCATAATGTACGCTATTTTCAGCAAGATTAAGTAATTCACCGAGATGATTTGTCACACAATTTCCTTTCTTTATAAAACCAAAAAGGTTTTTTTTACGTAGTTAAATTAGTCATGTATATTTCACCGGATATTAACAGATGATTAAATTACCGATGATTTTTACAGGAAGACTGCTTGATTATAACTGCTATCTCAAGCTATAATAAAAAATACATTCTCAGTAAATATTATCCAGGAGGCTTATAAAATGAATGATCTATTTGATAAGGTAACAGGCGACCAGGATGTTTTCAAAAAACTTGCCAGCAAAATTCCAGGTTTTACTGGATATATAGAACGACAAAATCGCCGGGCTGCAGATAAAATTTTACGAGAAGCAGTTGCAGATAAATATGAAGAACTGTGGAAACGGGTGTCAGCCCTGCAAACAGATCTCATCAGCCAGGGTGGTCTGTCATTTGTTGATGACTTGGAAAAGTCTGCAATTCAACTCAGGACTTTTGTAGATAAGATCCGTACAGCAACTTATGGGTATTCCGGATTCTTTGACGCTATAAAGATCAACGAGGAAGAAATTGCCAAATTATATGCATTTGACAATGCATTCTTTGATCAAGCTGATTCCATTAACAACGCCATCGATAATGTTGAAACCACCCTTGGTGATGAGAAAGGATTACCAGCCGCAATTCGAAACCTGGTGACAGCCTCACGGGAGTCAGTTGAGACATATAACCACAGGTACGAAGTATTAACTGCAGCGAACGAATCGTAGCATTTTAGGTTCAGTCATAAGAATGCAACTTTTCCTTAATTCTATTATTAAGTAGCGGAGCCTTTTAATGTGGGATGAATCTATAAACGCTTACAAAATCGATGAAGTCATCCAACTTTTGCATGATAAGAAAGGTCATATAAGAATTGTTGCAGGTGCAACAGACCTGATTCTAGAGATGGAACATGGACTGCATCCTGGTATTGATACAGTTATTGACATCAGCAGAATCGATAAGTTGGATCAAATAATCCTGGATAAGGAGGGGGTTATTCATATCGGCCCCCTTGTAACACATAATCAATGTGTATCTTCCGAACTAATTCGTTCCAAGGCTTATCCACTTGCCCGGGCATGCTGGGAGGTTGGTGCACCTCAAATTCGCAATAGGGGTACTGTTGCTGGCAATCTAATTACAGCATCACCTGCCAACGATACGATAACACCACTTATGGCTTTAAATGCGAAAGTCACTCTAGTATCAGTTAACGGACAAAGAATTGTTTCCCTGGCCGATTTTTATACCGGTGTTCGCAAAACAATAATGAAGCCTGATGAAATGCTTATTGATATCAGCTTTAACGCTTTAGATGAAAATCAGCGGGGCTCTTTTTTGAAAATGGCGCTGAGACGTGCACAAGCAATCTCTGTTGTGAATGTCGCTGTAGTTCTTAGCCTTGATAACGGCAGGATAAGGGATGCTTCAATAACGATGGGAGCTGTTGCTCCTACTATCATTCATGCGAAAAAAGCTGAAGAATTTCTGACGGGCAAATCTATTCATGACATGGAAATGATGTCCGAGGCTGCAATACTTTCCATGGAAGAATCAAAATCCATTAACGATCTACGGGCATCAGCAAGATACAGGAAAGAAATGGTAAGGGTTCTGACCTTAAGATTGTTAAGAAACCTGCTAAATAATCACAAGTTCGAAGATATACCTGAGGATCCTGTTCTTTTATGGGGAAAGAACCAAAATTATAAAAAAGGAAACCTTGCAGCTCAAATATTTACCTCAAATTCAACAATTAAATCGATGATCAATGGTAAAGAATTTTCCTTTGTTGGAGTTCAGAAAAAGACTTTGCTGCGTTTATTGAGGGAAGATGCTGGATTAATTGGAACAAAAGAAGGATGTGCTGAAGGTGAATGTGGAGCCTGTACGGTTTTTCTTGATGGTAACGCTGTTATGGCATGTCTTGTACCGGCAGCACGTGCACATGGCGCAAATATCGTTACTGTTGAAGGTCTCTCGTCAGGAAATGGTATTCACCCTGTCCAGGATGCATTTATAGAGGAAGGTGCGGTTCAATGTGGGTATTGTACGCCTGGTTTTATCATGTCAGCAGCAAAGTTGCTGGAAGAATTTCCAAGCCCCTCGCATAACCAGATTCAACAGGCTTTTACTGGGAATTTGTGCCGTTGTACAGGATATTACAAGATCATTTCAGCAGTGGAACGAGCCAGCAGGAATATGGATCCAGTGAAACAACTTGAAGGAAGCGAATGAGTAAATATACGAAATATCAAAAACCAAGAAAAATGAAAGAAAAAAGAATTCACCCCATCTGGAGAGGAATTGGCTGTATATTAGCACTTTTCCTCCCTGTGATGTCATATTTCCTATCAATAGAACTTATTAATTTTGGACTTGCCAACGAGTGGCCTATTCCAAGGGAAATATTAGGATATGTTCACATTCCAAGACAGGTTTGGATTGTAAATTTACCTTCATCTTTAATTAATCCCATTAACAGGTTCCCTAATTTAGTGGCTGTGATCCTTTTTACATTCGTTATCCTTATCCTTCTGACAGGTTTAATTTCATGGATCTACTCGTTACTTTATCGTTTCATAGGACCTCCACAACTTAGTCCAATTGATGCTGCACCAATCAAGACGAAAAATGTGCGAAAATCCAGATAGGTAAGCATTTTATTTGTTCTGGCAGATGAACATAATATTGAAGGAATAACAATGGGAAGATCGATCGGTAAACCTTTACCCCGGGTTGATGCATTCGGAAAAGTAACTGGAAAAACACCATATTCAGGTGATCTCTCAAGAGAAGGTATGTACCATATGAAAGTGCTTTTTTCAGAACACGCACACGCGCGAATTAAGCACATTGACACATCTGAAGCAAAGAGACTTCCAGGAGTAGCAGCAATTTTCACTGCCAAAGATGTCCCCGTTAATGAATATGGTCTTCAGAAGAATGATCAACCAGTACTTTGTGGTCCAGGTTCGACGAAACCAGGTGGTGACATTGCCAGGTTCATTGGAGACCAGATCGCAGCCATTGTTGCAGAATCAGAGGAGATCGCTGCCAATGCAGGAAGATTGATCAATGTCACATATGAGATATTACCAGTATTAACCGATCCAATTAAGGCAATGCAACCGGATGCATATATCATCCACAATGACTGGGGAGATAGCAATATTTGTGTCCATGACAAGATCCGAAAAGGAGATATCGAAGCCGGTTTCTTATCAGCTGATGTGATCGTAGAAGACGAATACCATGTACCGGTTCAAGAACATGCTTATTTACAACCGGAAGCAGGATTGGCATATATCGATGAGAATGGTTGTTTAACCGTGGAAGCTGGAGGTCAATGGACACACACTGATGCTGAGCAGGTTTCCCATGCTCTTGGGTTATCTCCGGAAGAAGTAAGGGTCATTTACCCGGCTATCGGTGGAGCGTTTGGTGGCCGTGAGGATATGTCAGTACAGATCATCCTTGCCCTGGCTGCATGGAAACTCAAACGCCCTGTCCGCATAATCTGGTCAAGAAGGGAATCGATCATTGGGCATGGAAAAAGACATGCAATGGTATTGAAAGCCAAATGGGGTGCAACAAAAGAAGGAAAAGTAGTAGCAGCAGCAATGGAGATCATTGCTGATGCCGGCGCTTATATGTACACGACCAACAAGGTGCTTGGCAATTCAACCATCACTTCAACCGGTCCTTATGCCATTCCTAATGTTAAAACCGACGTCATTGGTGTCTACACGAATAACCTTCCAGGAGCTGCTTTCAGAGGATTTGGCGCTCCTCAAGCATTATTCATGGCTGAATCCCAGATGAACAAACTTGCTGAGAAATTGGGTATCGATTCGATTGAAATCCGCCGCTTGAACGCGCTTCGTAAGGGTGATACGCTAGCTGTAGGTACTCCTGTTCCGGGACCAGTAACTGTATTAGAAGTTATTAATGCTGCGGCTGATGAGATTGCAAAAAATTCTCCAAAATTGGATCCTGATATTGATACAACGGTTGTTAAACGAGGAAGGGGATTTGCTTGTGGTTTCAAGAATATTGGATTTAGTTTTGGATACAAAGAGAATTGTTGGGCCAAGATCGAATTAATTGGAGAAAAAGAGATCGAAGAAGCAACTCTCTGGCATGGAAGTGCCGAAGTAGGCCAGGGAACTCATACAATTATGGTGCAAATGGCTGCTGAAGCATTGAACATTTCGGTGGATAAAATTAAACTTATTCCATCAGATACAGCAACTTCCAGGAATTCTGGTAGTGTTTCAGCATCTCGAATGACTTTCATGTCCGGTAACTCTATCAAAGGTGCAGCTAAAAAGGCTCTTGAAAAATGGAATAATCAAGAACACCCAGCCCAGGCTGAATATGTATATTATGGACCTGAAACAACTCCATTTGACCCGGATACCGGATATTCAATGCCTAATTTTGCGTATGCATATTGCGCTCAAGGTGTGGATATTGAAATTGATATTGAAACAGGCATGATCCACTTGTTAAGAGTTGTTTCAGCAAATGATGTCGGTAAGGCAATCAACCCAGCCCAGGTAATAGGGCAAATTGAAGGAGGAATTGTTCAGGCCAGCGGATACACGATCACAGAGAATTTTCAATCAGTCGATGGAAAAGTTCTTACAGATCAATTAAGTACCTACCTCATCCCAACGATTTTAGATATTCCTGATTATGTTGAAAGCGTTATCGTTGAATATCCTGATCCAATAGGACCCTGGGGAGCTCGCGGGTTGGGTGAATTACCTTTCCTGCCGCTTGCACCAGCGATCATAGCTGCTGTTCATAACGCAACTGGCGTATGGTTCAATAAATTCCCTTTGACTCCGGAAACCATTCTTCAAGGATTGGGAAGAATATAAATTAAATATATTCAAGTAAATAATCGAAATCACATTCTCCCTGTTCGGGAGATTGTGGTTTAATGGATATATGAAACCAATCATTGTTATTCGTGGTGGAGGTGATCTTGCATCCGGAATAGCCATCCGTTTATTCCGTGCAGGTTTCATGGTCCTCATCACTGAAATACAAAAACCACTCTCCGTAAGAAGGACTGTTTCCTTTTCAGAAGCAATATATGATGGGACGACAACCATTGAAAATGTGATCGCACGAAAGGTAAATTCCATTGACGAAATTAATGACTGTATCGATCATGAAATCCCAATTATCGTTGATAGGGACCTTGAATTTATAAAAGAATATTCCTCCAATGTAGCTGTTCTGATCGATGCCAGGATGGAGAAGAAACCAATCAGGGAAGACCTATATAAAGACTTCCCTTTCGTCATCGGAATCGGTCCAGGTTTTTTTGCTGGAAATAACTGCAATGTTGTGATTGAATCGAACAGAGGTCATTCTCTTGGTCGCATTTATCACCAGGGAAATTCAAAGGATGATACAGGGATTCCTTCTGGGGATCCGAACCGGGTATTAAGAGCTCCCTGCGATGGGATTATCCAGAATTTTAACAGTGTTGGAGATGTGGTTTATAAAAACCAGGTAATTTCTCGAGTTGGGGAAAATGATATCAAAGCACCTTTCTCGGGATTAATAAGAGGTTTGATTCACGAAGGTATAGAGGTTCAAACCGGGATGAAAATCGGGGATTTGGATCATCAGATCAATGAAGATCTGTGTCTTCATATTTCAGATAAAGCATTGGCAATAGGCGGGAGCGTACTGGAGGTATTGTTGAGTGACACTTTACTTCTTCCAAACAATAGGAATGATCCAAACTAATGAAGCTGATTTCTGCTTTACGCCTAGATAATGCATCCAGGGTGGCATTCGTTGGATCTGGCGGAAAAACAACCGCCTTATCCCAAATAGCTGCAGAATGGAACAACCCTTGCATCATTTCTACAACGACTCATCTTGGTGAATGGCAACGGACTATTGCTGATCAACATCTTGTTATTGAAAATTTGGATGACTGGGGAAAACTTCGCTTAATACAGGAAGGATCTGTCCTGGTGACAGGTTTGCAGGAAGGGACCAGGTTAAACGGTTTGAAGTCCCCAGAAATTATGCATTGTCTTGAAATTTGCGAGGAGAAACAGATTCCATTATTTCTTGAATGTGATGGATCACGCCAATTACCACTCAAATTTCCCAAGAATGATGAACCAATCGTTCCCCCTTTCGTTGATACTGTGGTTGTCACCTGTGGATTATCCGGTTTGAATCAACCTTTGGATTCTGGATCTACCTACCAGGCTGACCTTTTTTCCAAATACTCAGGAATCGAAACAGGACAGATGATAACTATTGCTGGTCTGATTGAGGTACTTTCACATCCGAATGGTGGGTTGAAGAATATTCCAAAACATGCAAGAAAGATTTTATTGCTGAACCAGGCTGATACAGCCACTTTGCAGGCGAAAGCAGGAGAAATCGCTGAAGGATTGAAGAACCGTTTTGATAGCGTGGTCGTTTCTTCATTGATTCATCATGAGATTCATTCAGTACTCGAACCAACTGCAGCGATCATTCTGGCAGCAGGTTCATCGTCTCGTTTTGGAGAAATCAAGCAATTACTGAAATTTAAAGAAGTCCCATTCATTAATTCATTAATTTCTTCTGCTGTAATGGCAGGGTTAACACCCATATTGATCATAACTGGATCTGATCATGAGCAAGTTTCGGAATCATTAATTGACCACAACAAAGACATCACCATTGTAAACAATCCTGACTGGCAGCAAGGACAGAGCACCTCAATTCGAGTGGGTATAAATGAACTGGAACAACAGGTACATGACGGGAAAATAGGCACTCAAACTGAACCCTTACCTTGCAGTGTGATATTTTTGCTGGCTGATCAACCCCAGGTTGGACCTTCATTATTGGAAGCTTTGGCAGACATGCATGCTCATAGTCTGCTTCCTGTTATTGCACCTCTCGTTGACGGGAAAAGAGCAAACCCGGTTCTGTTTGATAAGGTCACTTTTCCGTTCTTGAAAGACCTTCATGGCGATGTTGGAGGACGAGGAATCTTTCACAAGTTCCCACCATCATACCTTCCGTGGAACGACCATTCCATCCTGCTTGATGTGGACACCACAGAAGATTATTCAAGGTTGTTAAATGAAACCAATTGAGGAAATCAGTGTCATTATCCCTGCAGCTGGTCTATCTACGCGAATGGGCCATTCAAAATTGGTATTGCCGTGGGGTTCAACAACTATTATTGGTCAAATCATTAAGACTTTTTCATTAAGTAATATCAATGAGATCCTAATTGTGATAAATCCCCAAAATTATGAACTCAAAGATCACCTGGAATTCCTAAAGAACAAATTTCCAATCCAGGTAATTTATAATCCTGAAACTAATTGTGGAACCATGCTGACATCCATTCAAATTGGGTTAAAGTCAGTGAGAAATAAATGTAAAGCTGCCATGATCGCGTTAGGTGATCAACCACAGGTACAATTAAAAACAATTGAAAAGATCATTGCCGAATTTTGCCAATTTAAACCCGAGCTTATCGCACCCAGTTTCAATATGCGTCGAGGACATCCATGGTTATTATCGTCGCTGGTTTTCAATGAAATCTTGAATATGGAACCGAATTCCTCTGCCAGGGACTTATTAAAAACCTATTCTTCAAAAATCCATTATGTAAATGTGGATAACGATAGTATTCTCCAAGATATTGATACTCCTCTTGACTATGAACGTGCATTAATCAATTTTAAGAATAATTCAGAATAATCAATTAGAAAATACTTACCTTGCGAAATCCCTGTGATTATGCTAGATTTAGTCAATGAAATTCCGTTCATTCGTTGCCCTGGAAATACCATCCCATGTCCAATTGGAAATAGCTAGTAAGATTGCAAAATTGGTACAACGATATCCTAAACCAATGATCCGATGGGTCGAACCCGGTAATATTCACCTCACTTTGTGTTTCCTGGGTGATCGGACTATCGAAGAATTGGAATTCTTAGCATATTCGATCTATAAATATATCAGTAACAATCAACCGTTCAGTATGAGGATAACCAGAGCGGGAACATTTCCAAAATATAAAAATCCAAGAGTGGTCTGGGTAGGTATAGAAGGACCGCCGGGTTTAAAGGAATTGCAGGATATTACGGAAGAAATTAGCATCAGGAATGGTTATGTTAATGAAAGTAAAGGGTTTTCTCCTCACCTGACTTTGGGAAGAATTGGAACAAAAGGTATCCTCCCCAGCACTAAGGATTTTCTGACTGATTTATCTTCAATATCATTCGAATCAACAAACCCTATAAATGTCGAGGAAATTAAAATATTTAAAAGTGAGCTGAGATCATCTGGACCAATCTATAACGTACTCTTTAATATTCCGATTGGGAAATAATCACAAAGGAGATATATTTGGAAAATACTTTGGATATTGCACACACGATCATTAATTCTTTGGAGGAAAAGAAAGGGGAAGAAATCCTACTCTTGGATATTCAGAAAATATCAAGTTTTACTGACTATTTCATTATCTGTACCGGTACCAGCAATAGAATGGTCGATGCTCTGGCTGATGCTGCACTCGAAAGTATAAGGGAATCATATCAAATCAAAGGAAGGATCGAAGGAAATCCTGAGTGTGGATGGATGGTAGTCGATTTTGGACCCATCATCGTTCATTTATTCTCACCAGATCAACGGGAATTTTACAGACTCGAAGAGTTCTGGAAGGATGGAAAAACCATCCTGCATCTTCAATAATTATTAGTGGCCTTAATGGCCACTTTGATTTTAATACCTGTTTCTATTTAATCAGGATTCAAATACCCACGAATCGATTGCCCGAGACCAGGTTACAATTTCATCTTTTGAAAACCATAACGCGATCTCTTTAATTCCATTCTCAATGCTATCTGATGCATGAGTCAGGTTCCTGCCTATCTCCATCCCAAAATCATGACGGACCGAGCCAGGTGCTGCCTCAGTTGGTTTGGTTGAACCCATAGTCTGCCTGATTGCTTCGACTGCGTTTGGTCCTTCCCAAACCATAGCCATTACTGGAGCGCTCAGAATATATTCGATCAAGCTTTCATAAAATGGTTTTCCCTTATGTATTTCATAATGAGTTTCAGCGAGTTCTTTACTGACAGACATGAACCTGGCAGCAACCAATTTCAGACCTCTTCTTTCCAGTCTATTGATGATCTCACCAATCAATCCTCTTTGAACTCCATCAGGTTTTACCATAACAAACGATTGTTCCACGTCATTCTCCATAAACATAAATTTGGAAAAAAAGACCTCGAGCATTACCCGAGGTCTATTCTAACATGTTAATGAAATCCTAAGAATCAGCGAAGCAATTCCTCGGCTTTCGTATACGATTCCAGCGCATCTTGAAGTTGATTCGCCCGCATATATGCATCACCCAGTGATTGCCATACACTCACGTCAATTGGGTATTGATAAGATATTTCCTTAAGATCGTGAATAACACCTTCCAGCAATTTTCCTTTCTTGATCAACTTTTGATATTCACCTAAGGCATTCTTAAGTTCTCTTTGGCCTAATAATTGTTGCGCCTTTTCCAGAATTTCTGCCTCTTTCTCTACATCTTTTCCTGGTATCCTGGTTAAGGGTCCAGTCATTGGAACTCTGTCTAATTGTGAGATCTCTTCTTCAGAAGTTTTAAATTCATTTCCAGAAATCATCACTCTTTCTGAACTGATAACTTCACCACTACCATCCAATGGTTTCCAATCCCCTCTTACCTGTGTCGGTTCAACTTCATTTACAATTTCGGTGTCTTCCTCGGCTTCAAATTCGAAATACTCATCTTTTATTTCATCGATTTGAGTATTATTTTGTCGCATGAGTTCTTCAGATTCTTCAAATTCGATTGAATCAAGTTTTGAATCTTCACTCGTTACCAATTCGCCAATTTCAGTTACTGAATCTTGTTTCTCAATCATGGAATATTGAGGATCCATAATTTGCTCCAGGTTGTCCTGGATTTCAACCCGAACCATTCCTTCATCAAGGTCAGCAATGAACTCTTCCGGTGACTCCATCTCGGGTAGTTCTTGTGGATGTGAACCTTCCTCTGCTTGGCCGCTTTCTTGAAGATCAGATTCGCTTATGAATTGATCTTCTTTTTCCAATAACTCCATTGAGTCATCCTTTTCAAATGACTCACTTTCTTCTGAAACTTCTTCATTTATTACATTCTTTATCCAATCTGGAGGTTCAATTACCCGATCAGCCGGATCCGTTATCAGTTCATCTGGATTTGCTCCTTGCCTTGCTGCCAGGCTTTCCAACCAGGCAAAAGCTGCATCTGCATCATTAAGATCGCCAAATTGACTGTCCTGCCCAGATTCCAGGTTTACAGAAACCATTTCTTCTGCGTCAGATCTCTCAGCCAATGAATCATCAGCAAATGACTCATTAATCGCATCAGGTTGGGTTATGAATTTTCCGTCTTCAGCTGCTTTTTGATCATCCATTTCAATTACATCATCCGGAGATTGGACCAAATCTGCTTCAATTCCTCCTTCCATTGAAAATGATTCAGAAACAATTGCTTCCTCAAAAGGAGTATCTTCTATGTCATCACTTAATGTCGCTTGAAAAGCAGGATCAAACCCATCTAATGCCATCAGATCTTCCTGGTTCTTTTCAGATTCGATTCCTTTTAACCATTCTGGAAGTTCATAATCATCAGGTTCCAATATTTGTTCTTCGCTGGAAACCGTGATCCCCTTATCGTTTGGCATCCATACAGGACTTGTCTGATCCATTGGAGCTTCATCTATGCTTTCTGAGATAGGATTCTCAATAGGGGTTTTGTCCCTTTCTTCTGCATTAAATAGCTCGTCTGTACCCATTTCACGCAACCAACCCGGGATATCATCCATTGATCCTTCAATCACTCCGTTTGCTGGTGACTCAATAACCGGTTGTTTTGATTCTAAAACCTTGTCGTCGGAAATAAGTGGAGTTTCTGGGAGAATTTCAAGTATCTCAGATCCATTCTCTGCGGCAATATTTTCAGGAGCAAGTTCTTTGATCCAATCTGGGATATCGTTCTCAGCATTCGGTTTAATATGACCGAGATTCAATTCATTTGATTCTTCAGGTATATTACCCATAGTATCAGGAGAACTTAATTTTCGGCTTTTTTCATAATGATTTTCTTCAGCTTGTCTTCTCTCAGGTTGCGAATTTAATATACCCGAATCACTGAATGAAGTATCGTTGTCATCTCCCATGTATTTGATCATTATAGCGTTATCCGCTACATTTTGAGTATCTAAATCTTGCACAGTAGAATGTTCTACATATGGATCCATTGCGGACAATCGAGAACGGTATTTACTGATCACCTGTTGATTTTCTTCAGATGAAAGCAAGCTGACCAATATTCTAAGCGCGTCAAAACAGTAGGGGTTTTTCTTCAACAATTCGGTACAGATATCGACAGCTTGTTTCTTGCGTCCATCTTTACTGTATGCCCTGGCTAGCATCACCTTGAGGTCCTGCCTATCAGGATCTTCTGCCAAGACCGCGCTTATTTCAGCAATAGCCTGGCTGTAAAGAGCTCCCTGAGTGTACATATTCGCCAATGCATCTCTTGTGAGGCGAATTTTTGATGGCTCTTTTCCATCTCTGCGACCATATAATTTCTTGAGTTCTTCCTGAATGGCTGGATTTGAAGGTTGAACTTCGAATGCTCTTTCCATATGCCAGATCGAATCATTAATATTATTTTCATCATCTCGGATGATGCTCATACCAACATGAGAAACGAAATCATCAGGTAACGACATTAATAATCTCTGGAAAATATCAGCAGCGTCGTTATATTTTTTACCTTCAAGATACGCTTTTCCCAGCAACCTGTAGGTATCCAGATTCATTGGGTATGTCTTCAATATATATTGGCAATGTTCAACAGCTTTATTAACATTACCAACTTCAATCAATTTTTCAATTTCCTGATGATAAGTCCGTAATGGTATTTCTTTCATCTTCATCTCCTACTTTTCCATTAATAAGGATAATACTACAGGTTTGAAATATTATCCTTAAATAAGGTCAATCATTCATAAAATAAAGGCAGGGGATTGACTTTCTTTTTCCTGATTTCCACGGCAGGTTCAAGATATTTTTTGGATTCCAAAAGGATTTTTTCATCGTTCGCGTGGACTGAAAAGAGAATTTCTCCTTTTTCTACCTGGTCACCTATTTTCTTATGGACAACAATACCTACAGCGTGATCTATTGAATCGTCTTTCTTCTTTCTACCAGCACCCAACATTACAGAAGCTTCTCCAAATAATCTAGCGTTAAGGCTGGCAATATATCCGCTTTCATATGCTTCGATCTCTTCAATAAATTGAGCCTTGGAAAATTTTCGCGGATCATCAATATATGATACGTCACCACCCTGCGCTTGAACCAGGTCTCGCAATTTATTAAAAGCATTACCATTTTTAATGGACTTCATAACCATATCACGCGCTTCATCAAACTCATTGGCGACATTTCCAACCAGCAGCATATGAGCAGAAATAACCGTACAGTGTTCCATTAGGTCAGAAGGACCTCTCCCTTTCAGCGATTCGATTGCTTCTAAAACTTCCAAAGTATTTCCTATCGCATTTCCAAGGGGTTGATTCATGTCAGAAAGAACCACAACAACATTTCTGTCATCCAATTCTCCAATTCTAGTCATTATATTTCCCAATTTCCTTGCATCAGGCAAATTTTTCATAAATGCCCCAACTCCGACCTTGACATCTAAAACAATTGCCTGACATCCGGATGCTATTTTCTTGCTCATGATCGAAGATGCAATTAATGGAATTGAAGGAACTGTCCCTGTGACATCACGTAAGGCATATAACTTGCCATCAGCGGGAGCTAAGGATTTTGATTGTCCAGCCATGACCAGTCCAATGTCAACAAGCTGTTTTTTTATTTCTTCCGGCGTGAGATTCGTCCGAAATCCGGGTATGGATTCTATCTTATCAAGAGTTCCTCCGCTGAAACCTAAACCTCTCCCTGACATTTTAGCCACTGGTAATCCGCAAGCTGCAGCTATTGGAAGGACTACCAGACTTGTTTTGTCGCCTACTCCACCAGTCGAGTGTTTATCAACAGTAATTTTGACCAAACTGCTCAGGTCAAGTGTTTTACCTGACCTTGCCATCGCAATTGTAAGATCTGTAACTTCGCGATCAGTCATTCCATTTAGGAGGATGGCCATTGCCCATGCAGAAACCTGATAATCAGGGATTTCTCCGGTTGTGAATCCCTTTATGAAAAAATATATCTCTTCTTTTGAGAGTTCTTTCCCATCACGTTTTTTGATAATGATATCTACCGCTTGCATTGTTTTTCCTATAATTAATTGAAAGAGTGATAAGTCCAAATATTATCACGAACATTGGGAGATTGAATTATTATTGTATCGTAACAATTTAATTCTAAAAATATCAATAAATATTAATAATTATATATATCAATCATCTTTATCATAAACCAATAACGATACTTTCTTCCACACTTGCGCAAACATTTCTTTCGTGAGTCTTCCTGTTTGTGTATTCTGTCTACTGGGGTGATAACTACAAACAAGGGTTTGCCTATCATTTATTTGATAAACTGCTCCATGTATAAAAGTTGAATTGCTTTTTATTCCAGGAAAAGTCTCCTTCAATCCATCAAATGCTATTTTCCCGAGGGCAACCAGTACTTTTGGATTTATTAGTTTAATTTCCTTTACAAGATATTCTTTACAATTCTGAATTTCTAATTTATCCGGTCTATTTCCAGGAGGAACACATCGACAAATGGCAGTAAGATAAAGATCCTTCAAAACCAGATCATCATTCAGACTGATCGAATCAGGTTGACTGGAAAATCCTGCATTGTAAAGTGCCGGGAATAAAAAATCCCCAGATCCATCCCCTGTAAACATCCTGCCGGTACGATTGGAACCATGAGCACCTGGTGCAAGTCCGACAACTAATACCCTGGCACGATGGTCTCCAAACCCTGGGACAGGTTTTCCCCAGTATTTCCAATCCATAAATGACTTTCTTTTTACTCGGGTAACTTCTTCCCTCCATGCAACCAAACGGGGACATTTCCTGCATGTTATAATATTTTCTTCAAGCGATTCCATGTCGTTAATATTCGTGCTCATGCTGTTTTTCTTCCAATAATTTAACTATTATTTCACCGGGAAAATTTTATCTGTTTTATTATATTTACTGTATCTTGAGCGAGATCTTGCATTGTTCCAGGAATGTAATTTCCACCTCCCTGTGCAAGGTATTTATCTCCTCCACCAGCACCATTGATTTTCTTTAGATGTGAATCCATTATCAGTCTTGCATCCAAACCAATATCATCCGAACAACCAACCACCATGGTAAGTTTACTATCAGAAATGGATGCTAGAACTGCCAGGGTACAATTCTCTATACGCATTGAATTAACTAATTGCTTGAGGTCACTTTGATCCAAATCATTATATAAATTAGTGATGATCTTTATACTTTTATACGTGATTTGATTTGTTCGGAGCTGATTTTTTTCCAATTCGAGGAATTTAATCCTGTAATCTTCCATTTTTTGGCGCAATCCATGAATACCGTCCATTTGTTTCTTGACTGCAATTTCCACTTGTTCCCAACCTGTTTCGAGGAAACCGGAGACTGCATTCATCTTCTCATACATTTCCTGAATAAATTCCAATGCCAATAATCCAGCCAGAAAATGGATCCGTAATTTTTTATTTTGTATCTCAGATTTTACGATCTTAATCAACCCCACAGTACCGGTTCTCTCACAATGAGTTCCGCCACATGCGGAATAATCAAACCCATCAATTTCGACAACCCTGATCTTCCCGGTAACCTTCGGAGGTCTCCTAAACGGTATCGTAGAGATCTCTTCATCATTTATTAAATAGCTCTTCACCGGCAAATTCTGCTGTACGATTTTGTTGGCTTTGTCCTCTGCATTTCTTAATCCAGAGCTTGAGATACTCACGGTGTCCAGGTCTATGGTTGAAGGATGATCGAAATTAATACTGGATGACAATGTATTAAAATCATTATCCAATTCAAAAACACGGCTGAGAATATGCTGAGCTGTATGGGACTGCATGTTTCTGATTCGACGGTCACTATCAATCCTGGCATTATGGATTCCCACAGGAACCTCTCTATCCAAAAAATGGTAAACCTCTCCATCGTCCAGTTTGATTACGTCAATAACCCGGGCTTCCCCTATCCACCCTACATCATGATCCTGTCCCCCACCTGTCGGAGCGAAATAGGTCAGCGGTAATGTTGCAGCAATGATTCCATTCTGCAAATATTGGATCCTGGTTACCTCAGCCTGGAATTCCATGCGATTTGGATCTTTAAAATAGGACAATTCTGTCATAAGATCACCATGGCATCCCCAAATGAAAAGAATCGATATCTTTCCTTCTTTGCTATTTCATATGCATTGAAAATGGTTTCTTTACCTGCAAATGCACTGACCAGCATGATCAAGGTAGATTTCGGAAGATGAAAATTTGTGACCATGGCATCCACTATCTTAAATTGAAATCCAGGAAGGATGAAAAGATCTGTGTCGGATGAATATGGCAATAAATCATCATTTCGTCCAATAATCCCAGATCGGATCGCTGCCGATTCCAAGGTTCTCACTGATGTTGTACCAACAGCAATGATCCTGCCGCCTTCTTTCCGGGTTCTATTGATCATTTCGCATGTATCCCGAGAAATTTCACACCATTCTGAATGGATGGCATGTTCTTGTGGATCATCTTCTGTTACAGGGGCAAAGGTATCCAAACCGACATGTAAGGTGACGTAACAAATACCAATTTGCCTCTTTACCAGCCGACTGATCAAATCTTCAGTAAAATGCAGACCAGCAGTTGGTGCGGCTGCAGATCCGGGAATCCTGGCATATATGGTTTGATACCTTTCAGGGTCAGTCAGATCTTCATGGATATAAGGGGGCAAAGGCGTATGGCCTATTACTGGAAAAAATGGTTCCACAATCTCAGAAAACCTAATTACTCGTTGAGATCCTTCTAATTCATCAACAATCTCACATCCTGGACCATTTTCCAGAAGAATCGAGATTCCTTTTTTTAACCCCTTACCACCAACAAGCGCCAACCAGGTTTTCGCATCTTGCTTTCTCAACAATAAGATCTCTACTCTTCCCCCTGTCTTCTTTCTCCCTATGATCCTGGCTGGTATGACCCTGGTTTGATTCATTACGAGGAGATCACCAGGTTTTAATATCTCATCCAATTGAAAAAACATTCGATGGGTTAAAGAATTATTTTTTCTGTCGATTACCATAAGGCAACTATGGTCCCTTGGTTCAACAGGTGTTTGTGCTATGAATTCATCTGGAAGATCGTAGTTAAATTCGACTGTTTTCATAATTTCAAGCGGTAAAACACACCTGTGATCTTCTAACTAAATTTTTTATTATAGAAGATTGGAATTATCCGCCTACAACAAATTTGGTTGTCCGCTTTCATGATATGGAACATCCAGGTGTTCGTATGCTTTCTTGGTGGCAACTCTTCCCTGTGATGTCCTTTCCAGAAAACCCAATTGCATAAGGTAAGGTTCCACAACGTCCATGATCGTTTCCGGCTCCTCGCTAATTGATGCACCGATCGTTGCCAGCCCAACAGGGCCACCTTCAAACTTCGATATTATCGTCTCCAGTACTCTTCGATCCACATCATCCAGACCAAGGCTGTCAACCGCCAATAAATTGAGAGCTTCACCCGCGATTTTCTTCGTGATGACTCCATTCGCACGCACCTGAGCATAATCACGAACTCTCCGCAACAACCTTAACGCCACCCTGGGTGTCCCCCTCGCTCTTAAAGCAATCTCGTGGATACCTTCATCTTCAGCTGCCAATTGAAATAGATCTGCAGCTCTTTTTACAATTAGGTGCATCGATTCCTGATCGTAATAATCCAACCTGTAAACAGCTCCAAAACGAGCCCGTAAAGGTGCAGTTATCAATGCAAGCCGGGTTGTGGCACCAATGACTGTAAAATGCGGTAATTTCAACCTTATGGATCTTGCTGAGGGGCCTTTTCCGATAATGATATCAAGTGCGAAATCTTCCATCGCCGGGTAAAGCACTTCTTCCACAGCTTTTCCCAGCCTGTGTATCTCATCAATGAAAAGGACGTCACCTGCATGTAGATTGGTCAGAATTGCTGCGAGATCGCCTGCCCGTTCAATTGCTGGACCGGCTGTGATCTTGATATTTACTTCCATTTCATTGGCAAGTATATGGGCTAATGTTGTTTTTCCCAATCCAGGAGGACCATAAAATAATACGTGGTCAAGCGGTTCTGATCTCTTCCTGGTTGCAGCTATCAGGATTGCCAGATTTTCCTTTATATTCTCCTGACCAATGAGGTCATCCAATTTTTGCGGTCGAAGAGTTGTATCTTTTCGGTCATCCTGCATGATAGCGGGATCCACCTGGCGATGATGAATATCGTTCATATGTTCGATTATACCCGATGTCTTATATCCCTTGCGCGTGCCATGTTTCTTCTGTATTATTGATATTTATAGAAGGAATTTCAGGAGATTAAACAACATGGAATATAAATTTCCGAATGGGTTTAAATGGGGAACAGCGTCATCATCCTACCAAATCGAAGGAGCCTGGAATGAAGATGGAAAAGGAAAATCCATCTGGGATATCTTTACTCATGCTCCGGGAAAAATTATAGGTGGTGAGAATGCTGATGTGTCCATCGATCATTACCATCGTTATAAAGAAGATATCAAATTAATGGCTGAAGTGGGACTCAAGAATTATCGGTTTTCAACATCATGGCCCCGAATTTTCCCTGAAGGTCCTGACAAGTTGAACACTAAAGGACTGGATTTTTATGATCGCCTAGTTGATGAATTATTAACGAACAATATCGAGCCTTATTTATGTCTTTACCATTGGGATCTTCCTCTCTGGATGCATGAAAAAGGCGGTTGGCCAAATCGAGAAATCATTGGTCATTTTTCCAATTATGCAGAAACAATGGCAACAAAACTGGGAGATCGAGTATCAAATTGGATAACCCAGAATGAACCATTCGTAACCGCTGGCGCGGGGTATTTTATTGGAGAACACGCTCCAGGTGAAAAAAATCCCATAGCAGCGATCAGAGCTGTCCATCATTTATTGCTTTCCCACGGAAAAGCTTACCAGGCAATCAAAGCATCCATCTCACGCTCCATTAACACCGGGATCGTTCTAAATTTAAGTCCTGTTCATCCTGCCACTGACTCAAAAAAGGATCTCAAGGCAGCAAAAATGCTGGATATTATCCAAAACCAGGCTTTCCTTGAGCCTTTATTGAAAGGTTCATCACCTTTACAGAAACTTAAGTTTTTAAAGCCTTTTATAGGAGATTTGATCCAATCTGGGGATTTGGAGTTGATCAATCAGCTTGATTTTCTTGGTGTAAATTATTACTCACGAGCTGTTGTAGCTCATGATAAGTCCTTCCCAATTTTCTCTATCACCCAGGTTCACCCGGAAGGAAATGATTACTCAGGAATGTGGGAGATCTATCCAGAGGGGTTATCTGAATTATTGATCAAAATCTGGAAGGAATATTTCGATTCTCAGATCCCTGGCAAAAAATTACCTGAAATCATGGTGACCGAAAATGGTATCCCTGTTCCGGATGGGATCGATTTTGATGGAAGAATAAGAGATGAGCGCCGTATTCGTTATCTGAAAGATCACATCAATCAGATCCATGAAGTCATATCCAAAGGTATTCCGATTAAAGGATACTTTGTGTGGTCATTTATGGATAACTTTGAGTGGGCATATGGTTACAGTCAAAGATTTGGGATCGTTCATGTTGATTTTCATACTCAGAAACGAACGATCAAAGACAGCGGTCACTGGTTTTCCAAAGTGATCCAGGATAATGGAATTCAATAGTGGAGGGAAGGTATGAAACGCTGGATATTCTTCTTTTTAGTTCTTATTATTTTAGGATTCACTACTCCAGTAAAAGCTTCTACTCCAGTCAATATCTACTACGCTGGGGATCCTGATCATGTTTTGCAGTCCATTAAGTTAAATGGACAAGGTTCATTCGTAATTGTTGATAAACCTGACCAGGCGGATGTCATAGTCCTGAATGGGACCATTCCTGATGTGGAAGAATTATCCATGATTCACAGGAATAATATTGGATTGGTATTAATTATGGGTGCTGGTATTTCTGAATCAGACCTGCAAGAATTGCTGGGAATCCCTTTAACAATCACCGTCCGCGATGATCCGATAAGCCTGGTGACAATACCCGGAATTACCAATCCAATCTCGGATGAGATTGTGTGGAACAGTTCCCCACAAGTAAGAGATCGATTTGAGGTTGTAACGCCCATTTCGTCTGTTCAACCTATTGTGACAAGCTACGAAAGTGGGGAATGGGTTTTATGGTCGGTAAACTCTAGTACCTATATTCTCAACACTTTTCTTTCAGATGATTCGAATACCCAATTCCAGGATTGGGCATATTTTAATTACTTGATCTATAACCTTGGTATTACGGCAAATGGTCAAATACCTCTTTCCTTTGCAGAATATCCAGGTTCTCCGGTTCCACATTCGAATGAACGAATGATTCTCCTTTCGATTTTAGGATTCCTCATAATTACAACTATCGGTGTATTCTTTCTAGTCCGCAGGTACAGCCTCCGGCATCCGGAAGTGTTGGATCACATCACAACCGGCATAGATCTTCTCCACGAGGAAAAAACTTCGGATTGGGAAGAGGTTGGCTTTCACAGGCCATTGGGCGGATTCCTGGTAGCTCTAAGTATCGGGTTGATTCTTTTCATTCCCTTGATCATTTATCAAAACCTGATCCTCCCTAGTTATATCCTTCCATCCGCCCAGGCATTGGGAATCTGGGGAAGAGTGACACAATTCTTTAATTTAACATGGTACTTCTTTGATATGGGTACAAGCATTGCCTTTATCAAATACCTTTCTGAATTTCGAGTCCATAATCCCAGGAAAGGGATTCAATATGGGCAGCTTTTCATCTGGTGGCAGGTAATTTCAGGATCAATACAAGTAGCCCTGGTTATCGGAATTGCATCAACCATAGGTGTTCGTTCGGTGTATGCTATTTATATCTGGAGTGTAATCATCCACTCGATCATTCAACTTCCCGGGTTCTTCCAGGTTATGCGCAATGCATTAACCGGGTTCCAAAGGTTGGATTACAGCAGATTTCTTGACATCACATTATCCGTCATCCTCCCGATGCTGGTTCAACCGATCTTTGTTACGCTCATGTTTGCATGGGGAAAAACACACCCGGTTTTTGGAAGTTCCATGGGAGGATTATTGGGTTTGGGTATTGCTGCTTACGCAGCTGAGTTTGCCACGTTCCTATTGGGTTTGTGGTTGTATAAAAGAGCTGGATATAATGCCCGCATTCTATTCCTGGCTCATTTTGATTGGGAAGTGGTAAAGAATAGCTTTAAATTCGGTGTTTTTGAAATGCTTGGTTCAGCTGCCTGGTCAGCTGGGCAAGCAGCCGAGATATGGATAACCCAGTCCCGCTTGATCAATTATGCAGAAATTTGGGGGAACTGGGTTCTTGCACAAAATTTTATTTTTGCATTCAACGTTACACAGACCTTAAATGATGGCGTCATGCCGGCTATTTCAGAAGCAATTTCAAATGGAAAAAGAAAATTAAGTCAATACTACACGGTCATGACCTATAAATACAACGGAATGATCAGTGCCTTTCTAGGTGCTGTCCTTTTAGCAGTTGCGCCAAGCTTTATTATTGGTGCCTCCGGTATGGAATTTCAAAGAGCTTCCATTTATGTGATCCCTCTGGTCATCTGGGGAGCTATTCAATTTCCTTCCTGGGTCGGGGATATTGTTCAACTTGGAGCAAACAAACCTTACTTAAAGTCAATCCTTATTTTTTCCGAGCAAACCATTCGGGTGATTTTTGCCTGGATCCTGTTGGAAAGATTTCAGGTTAATGCTCTCATCATCGCATATTTCATTGGTTTATTGGCAAAGGGTATCAGTGCATACTTCGTAAACAATCATTATTGCTACCGACAGAAATTTTATTTCTGGCAAACCATCAGCGCTTCCATTTTATCAGGTACAACTCATTTCATTTTCTTGAAATGGGTTACAGGGATGATTTGGAATGGCGATCAGATCTCAAGTGTGCTTGTTTTCCTTGTTGGAATCCTGCCAAGCTTTCCGATATATATGTTCTTTTATGGGTTTTTTGGTGGCTGGGATGATGGAACTTTAGTGGAACTTAAAAAATCGATCAATCTCTCAGGGGGTGTCAAATTGATAGCTTATTGGGGAATGTATATGCCAACCATCCTGGGAACCAGGTTATCTCCAATCCATAATCGATTTCCTATTACGATCAGGGACCAGGCAATGATGGAAGCAGAACAATTAACAATTGAAAAAGTACAGCTATGACGCACAGTCGGAAATCCGCGACTAACCCTGCCATGGTTTTGGAGGACGAATGAAAAATACATTACACCTGGCATCACATACTCATTGGGACCGGGAATGGTATCTCACCTTTCAACAATTTCGAATGAAACTTGTAAACCTGATCGACGGATTATTAGACCTGCTTGAGAATGATGGAAAGTACAAATATTTTATGCTGGATGGACAAACAATTGTACTGGAGGATTACCTGGAAATTCGTCCGGAGATGGAAAATAAACTCAAGGGTTTAATTCGATCAGGCAGGCTGATCATAGGTCCATGGTATATTTTGCCGGATGAATTCCTGGTAAGTCCCGAATCGACAATACGCAATTTGCTGTTGGGTGATCAAATCTGTAAACATTTCGGTGGGAAAATGAACATAGGTTATGTCCCAGACCCGTTTGGACATATCAGTCAGATGCCCCAGATATTGAATGGTTTTGGAATCCATTCAGCAATATTCAGGAGAGGATTATCGGATGAACCGGTGGAACTGAACTGGGAATCACCTGATGGGTCAAGTGTGTTCGTATCCTACCTACGTGATGGTTATGACAATGCTGCTGGATTGCCAACCCATGACAAGCTGCTTTTTTCAAAGGAAGTAAAACGATTAAGTGATTCGCTCAAACAACACTCCGCAGCAGATCAAATCCTTTTAATGCAGGGTACTGACCACATGCGTCCGCCAGTGGATACGTCTGATGCTATCGCTTCCACCAGTGGAATGTTGGATGGGGATGTTTTGATCCATTCAACTTTGGAAACATACTTGGATGCAGTTCAAGCTTCGATCAAAGGATTTGATATTCCCACCATTTGCGGTGAACTTCGTTCACCTAAAAAACACCATTTATTGCCCGGCGTGTTGTCTACACGCATGTGGATAAAACAGTTGAACAATTCTTGTGAAACATTGCTCGAAAAATGGGCAGAACCTTTCAGCACAATCAACCAACTCATCGATGGTAAATTTGAAAATCGATTCAACCAAAATCCATCTGAAATCTTGGATCATGCCTGGAGGATCCTGCTGCAGAATCATCCTCACGATTCCATTTGCGGTTGTTCGATTGATCAAGTTCATGATGAAATGAAAACCCGGTTTGAACAGGTTGAGCAAATCGGAGATGAAATTACACTGCAAAGCCTGGTCCAGATATCCAACAAGATCAATACCAGCAGAGTAAAACCAGAGGGTGATGTTTCTTCCTTGATCGTATTTAATCCAAACTCATTTAAACGAAGTGATATTGTTAATTGTGAATTGAACATCCCTTCTGAGGTCCAATCCTTCAAACTGGTCGATCCAGAAGGGAATCAAGTACCATTTCAGATTTCAGGATCAAATTCAAGTGAATTGATCAATATGAAACTCGACAAAGATGGTTTGGCAGGAGTGATTGGAAGTATCCATGATGGGAGGATAGGCAATCTTTCCATCCAAACCATCAAGTTTGATCAAGAAGATGAATCCACCATCAAAATCATGGCTGAGCTGGATGAAATTAAACCACCAAATTTAACTGAATGGAACAATGCATCAATTGCCATTAGTCAATATCTGCAAGACCCATCCATAAAGTTCTTACATATTCAAGCGTTCAATTCCAAAAGGACGAACATTTCATTTTTTATTTCAGATATACCGCCATTGGGTTGGAAAACGGTATTTGTTCAAGTAGAACCCAAAAGTGTTGTTATACAACGCAAAGTTAATTTGATCACAAAAATGCTATCTCCAATAATGATCAAATTACTTGATACAAAATCAGTACAGAAACTCTTAGGATTATTTTCCAGGAATAAATCAAAACCTCCTTACAAAATTGAAAATGAATTCTTTATTGTGGAGTTGGATAGATCAGGAACGCTGAATATTATTGATAAGAAGAACTCCAAACAATTAACAAATCTGAACTTATTCATGGACGGTGGAGATACAGGCGATGAATATAACTACTGCCCTCCTGAAAATGACAGCGTAATTTCTGCGAAGTTGGTCAAGAAACGAATTTATCGAGAAAATATCAAAGAGGTATTAGAGGCGCATTTCATCATTAATGCACCATCAGAACTTACTTCCAATAGGAAATCCCGGAAAAAAGAAAAGAAAATAATAACAATAATAACCAGGGCTCAACTCGTTTCTGGTGTTCCTCGAATAGATATAAAAACGAAAATTGAGAACACAGTCAATGATCATAGATTAAGGGTTCACTTCCCCTTCAAGGATAAATCTGAGATTAATCAACCGATCAAAGCTTATCATGATGGACATTTTGATGTCATCAATAGACCTGTTGGGATTCCTGAGTTTTATTCCAGTTGGGTGGAAGATCCAAGACCCGAAGTTCCCCAAAGAGTTTTTTCAGACATATCCAACAATGAATATGGTCTTATGGTAGCAAATCGCGGGTTACCAGAAGTGGAAATATCTTCTATCAATGGAAACCATGAATTGATCCTCACATTGATAAGATCGGTCGGCTGGCTCTCAAGAGATGATTTTCCGAATAGAAAAGGGCATGCAGGACCATTTCTGCCAACACCTAAAGCACAGATGGAAGGAACTTGGGAATTTGAATACAGTATTATTCCCCATGCTGGAACGTGGAGATCCGAACAGGAATTTGGATGTCCTTACCAGCAAGCTTATGGATTTAATACACCCATGAAGGCTGTTGAATCTTCGATCCATAATGGGCAGCTGCCTTCAATAGGATCATTTATCACCGTGTACCCAGGAGAATTTGTCATAAGCTCGATTAAACGAGCGAATGACAAAAATGGTTGGATCCTGCGAGGATATAACCTATCAGATAATAATTTAATGGTTAATATTTCCTTCTGGAAACCCTTTTCCGAAGTATCTTTAACAAATCTAATGGAGGAATCTTCAGATAGATTATTTGCCAACAAAGACGGTAGTTATTCTGTGCCTGTTCTACCTCATCAAATCTTAACATTGAGGATAAGTAATTTCTAGGTGTATGATTCAATTATGGATCATTATTACCTTTATCCTTTATCGAATTACTCCCGGTAAAGAAAAGAATCTTATCATCGCCTTGCAGGAGGAGAAATGTCAAAAGTCTCATCTTCAAGCCACCCCCTGGTAGCACATAAATTAAGCAAATTAAGAGATAAGAACACGAACCCCAAGAAATTTCGCGAACTGGTTCGTGAGCTGGCTGCATTATTAGCATATGAAGCCACCGCAGACCTAAAGACCTTAGGTTGTAAGATTGAGACTCCCATGCAAGCAACCACAGGGTATGAGTTGGAAGAAAAGATCGGTCTGGTTCCCATCTTGAGAGCTGGATTGGGAATGGTGGAAGGATTTTGGGAACTTATGCCATCAGCAGAAGTATGGCATATCGGAATTTATCGTGATGAAAAAACACTGAAACCGGTAGAATATTACAACAAACTGCCTATTGAACCAACGGTTTCCGTCTGCCTGATACTGGATCCAATGCTGGCAACCGGCGGTTCCGCCTGTGCCACCGTTGATGTATTAAAACGCTGGGGAGTCAAAAAGATTAAATTTGTTGGTTTGATCGGTTCCCCTGAAGGGATACAGGTTATGCAGCTAGCTCATCCGGACGTAGACATCTACCTGGCTTGTATTGATGAGAAATTAAACAATAATGGGTACATCCTGCCAGGACTTGGCGATGCTGGTGATCGTCAATTTGGCACTGCGTAAAAATATTTAAAAAATCGTTGAATCAAGAATTGAAGATTATCGAATGTCATAACCAGTAATACGAACAAGGATTTTGTGGATGCCTACTGCTGGCAGGTAAAGAAGGATATGGAGAAACCCACTTAAACCGATAACCATCGCCAGTCCATTGAGTACGGAATTTAGAGAAGGTACCAGGTTTTCCATTATCCAGGGACCAGCGCCTGCCAATACCACTACCACCAATAATATCCCCATTGTTAAACCCAAAGGCAACCATGAATGCCTGTCTGAATCAGATGGGAGCATTGTGCTGCTGACAACGAACATCAAATAAGCCAACAACCAGAAGAATTTTTTATCCTGGAGCAATAGCAATCCGGACCAGAATAGGGAAGATTGACCGTTTAGTAATAATTCCCAAAGAACTGGCAATTCAAGATAAACCGTCGCCAGGTACGCGATCAGAGAACCACCTGTAATCAAAGGCGCTGCTCCTATTATTGAACCCCTCAACCAATCTGCTTTTTCCGTTTCCACATACCCCAATTGCAATTGACCACCCGAGGTAGGTTTAGGAATTATCGAAAATCGGCCCGTCCTTACTCCTGTCAATCTTGCCACCACCAGGTGACTTATTTCATGAATAAAAACCCCTGGGAGGAAAATCAAGGCAAATAACGAAATTGCCGCTTTCTTTTTCTTTGTCAGGAGATAGAAAATTGTTTGAATTTCCTTATGAACCTGGTTTTGAATCAAATTAAAAGGAATCAATAAAACCAAAACCCATATCAATCCATCCAAGTTTTGCAAAACAATATTCGCTTGCATTTATTTTCGGGAGCATATCCGGACAATTTCAACAAATTGATCCACTTGTAAACTGGCTCCACCAACAAGGGCACCATCAATGTCATCATGGTCAAAAAACTCAGCAGCGTTTTCGGAAGTGACTGATCCACCATATAGCACACAAACCGAGTTCGCAATATTGTCTCCGTATAAATCCAACAAAGCTGGACGAATGATATCCTGTATGGTGACGTTTGCATTCTCACCGGATGAGGCTTTACCAGTTCCAATAGCCCAGATAGGTTCATAAGCGATTATGGTTTTTATAACTTCACTGGCATTGACATTCTTATAGCCGTTAAGAATCTGCCTTTTAAGTACACTTGAAGTTAATTCTGAATCTTTCTCAGTCAAGGATTCGCCAATACATAATATTGGGATCAGCTCGTGATCCAACGCAGATCTTAATTTCTTATTGACAATCTCATCTGTTTCGTCGAAATATGTCCTTCTTTCGGAATGCCCTACAAGAACATATTTACAAAATTCAGCTACCATTAAAGGAGAGGTCTCACCTGTGAATGCCCCTTTATCTTCCCAATGCATATTCTGAGCACCCAGGGCAATTTCTGTCCCAGTTAAAAGAGATGCAGCAGGAAGCAAGGACATAAAAGGAGGGAAAAGTATTTTGGTCACATTATTAAATTCACGGATACCTTTACTTATATCAAATACCAACGACCTGGATTCCTGAACAGTTTTATTCATCTTCCAGTTGCCTGCTATGACAGGAACTCTCATCTTCTCTCCTAATTTCCACTTCTGAATCGTTCTAGGCATGGCTTGGATTAACCAGCAGACGTGGGGAATAATGAATATGGTCTTAAATTAAGATCTCATTCCTTCCCCAGGGGGTAATCTACAATTCCAGATTGAATTTAGCCTGAAATTCTATTTATCCATCAACACTGATACACCAGGTAGAGATTTACCTTCCAGCATCTCCAAAGACGCCCCACCACCAGTGGAAATATGGGTAATCTTATTTGCCAGACCAGATTGTTGAATTGCAGCCGCTGATTCCCCTCCACCTATGATACTTTTAGCTGAACTATTAGCAATGGAATATGCAATTCCAAAAGTTCCCTTTGAAAATTCTGGAAACTCAAAAACACCCATTGGTCCATTCCAGACAATCGTTTTTGCATTTTGAATGACCTTTTCATAAGATTTTATTGTCTCTGGACCGATATCAAGGATTCGCCAACCGTCAGGAATAGATCCACTGGGAATCACCTTCCAATTAGCATCATTTTCAAATTTATCTGCTATCTTTACATCCACCGGGAGTCTTATCTTTTTATTGCTCATGTTTAGGAATTCGCGTGCCTTCTCCAACACGGAGTCTTCCACCAAAGAATCACCTACAGGATAACCTAGAGCTTTGAAGAAGGTATTCGCCATCCCCCCACCTATCAATATCTGATCTGCCTTGGATAACAGGTTCCTTATCACACCAATTTTGTCACTGACTTTTGCTCCACCGAGAATTGCCACGAATGGTCTTTCTGGTGATTCAATGGCTGAACCTAGAAACAGGATTTCTTTTTCCATCAAAAATCCAGCAACTGCAGGGAGGATCCTGGCAACACCTTCAGTAGATGAGTGAGCACGATGAGCAGAACCAAACGCATCATTTACATAGATTTCCGCCAATTTCGCCAGGTCCCGCGATAATTCAGGGTCATTTTTTGTTTCTCCAGCATGGAACCGGGTATTTTCCAGCAGTAAAACGTCCCCAGGACCCATTTTCTCCACAAGATCTTCTGTTTCCCGACCAATACAATCCTTCGCAAATTGAACAGGTTTCCCTATGAGTTCAGATAACCTGGGAACTACAGGTTTAAGGGAATACTTTGCATCGAATTTTCCATCCGGTCTACCAAGATGAGAACAGAGTATAACTTTACATTGCTTCTTTACAAGGTATTCGATGGTTGGTAATGCTGCTCTTATCCTTGTATCATCACCAATTATTCCATCTGTGATTGGGACATTAAAATCGACACGTACCAAAACTTTCTTTTGTGCAATTTCAATATCTCTAATGGTTTTTTTGTTAAACATTTGTACTTCCTTATGATACTCTTGCTGGCATTAGTCAGAGTGCTTTTGCCATCAAAGCTGCCAGGTCTGCAGTTCGAACTGAGTAACCCCACTCATTGTCGTACCAGGTAACAACTTTGATAAAATCACTTGATCCTTTTCCTAAAACCTGCGTAAATGGCAGGTCAATTGATGAAGAATGGGGATCACCTTTGAAATCCATGCTAACAAGGGGTTCATCTACCACCTGCATAATTCCTTTCAACCTGGGCGTATTTGCAGCATCACGGAAAGCCTGGTGTAACTCATCGGTTGTGATTGGCTTTGTGGTCTGAATTGTGCAATCAACGATCGAAACAGTTGGCGTCGGTACACGCAAAGCAAACCCATCGAATTTCCCGGCAAGTTCGGGAATGACCAGTTTTAAAGCTCTTGCAGCACCCGTGGAAGTGGGTATGATATTCATTGCTGCAGCACGGGCTCTACGTAGATCTGAATGAGGCAGGTCAAGGATCTTCTGATCATTTGTATATGAATGGATCGTAGTCATAAAGCCTCGTTCGATTCCATAATTGTCGAAAACCACCTTTACAGCAGGCGCAAGACAGTTTGTGGTGCAGGATGCGTTAGAGACAACATGATGCCTGGAGTTATCATATTGATCCTCATTCACACCCAAAACTATGGTTAAGTCTTCCCCTTGAGCTGGTGCAGAAATAATCACTTTTTTCGCCCCACCCTTATTAATGTGATTGCTCGCTCCTTTGACAAATTTACCCTTCTTATTTTCACCATCATCCTTATTGGTGAAGATTCCCGTGCTTTCAATAACAATGTCAACCCCATGGACACTCCATGGAAGATTTGCAGGATCCATCTCATGGAAGACTTTGAGGGGCTGACCATCAACGATCAATTCTTCATTTCTTATTTCAATGCTCCCATGAAATCGTCCATAATTTGAATCGTACTTTAATAAATGTGCCATGGTTTTCAGATCACCGATATCATTAAAAGCAACTACTTCCAATTGCTCCGGATAATATTCGTTTATCGCTTTTAATACCTGTCGTCCAATACGACCAAATCCATTTATTCCAACTTTTGTTTTCATTTACCACTCCTGTAAAATTTCACCTCGAATATTTTATATTCAAACTAAATAGACACTGAACCTGCATCTTAAAGTTTACCCTATAGAAAATCATAATAATGGACCAGTTCTTTCAAATAGAAGATCCATTAATACTTTGGATAGTTTCATTGAATCATGCCTCCAGGGGTATTGATTGTCAATAAAATCTGCACAATAGATCCTTGGATCATTCGCAATTTCTTCATCTATAACCACCCACTCTACCCCATCCGGCTGAATAGTTGAATAATTATCATTACAAAGGATCAGATCAAATACCTCTCTTCCGATGTTGTTTTCCAAGGAATTAACATGATCGCTGATATTAAATTGGTCTGTTTCCCCTTTCTGAGTTGCGATATTACAAACCAGAACTTTAAGAGCTCGACTGGCTTGAAATGCAGCTAATAAATCTGGCACAAGCAAATTGGGGAGGATACTTGTGAAAATGCTTCCTGGACCGACTATGATCATATCAGCGTTCAAAATTGATTGTATAGCTGGTGGAAAAGCGGTAACGTCATTCGGTTCAATCCAAACTCTACGAACTTTTCCGGTTACTTCTGGAATTTGACTCTCGCCAACAACTCTGATCTCAGTACCTATGTTTGGTAATTGGACATCAGCCACCAGACGGACATTTTCGAGTGTTGATGGCAGAACTTTTCCGTAAACTGAAAGGACCCTGCCAGATTCCAAAATTGCATCATCAAAACTGCCTGTAATATCTACCATGGCAGAAATGAAAAGGTTTCCGAATGAATGACCGCTTAATTCTTCACTTCCACTGAACCGGTATTGAAATAATTGTGTCAATAAATCTTCATCGTTTGATAATGCAGCCAGGCAATTACGAATATCGCCTGGCGGGAGAATTCCCAAAGTTCGCCGTAATTCTCCAGAAGAACCGCCATCATCAGCAACTGATACTACCGCGGTCAGGTTGTGCGTGTATTCTTTCAAACCTCGTAAAACTGTGGAAATACCATGGCCTCCGCCAATCACAACTACCTGCGGACCTTTCTCCCTTCTACGATATTCAGAAACCTGGTCAACGAGTTTTTTCCCAGGACGCAATAACGGAATTACCAGGGATCTATTTACACCCCATATCCCCCAAAATATTAATCCCAATCCTATAGTACCGAATATGATGAATCTCAAAGTTCTGGAAATTGCCTTAAGAGATAATGCCGAAATGATCGGCAGCCACCAGGTATCAGGAGAGTTACGAAAGAAATCTAGCATGTAAATACCTAATCCGACCGAGATAATTGTGATTCCCAAAAGAACCAGGGCAAACCACCTTTTGATCCCCAGGCCTGGTACCAACCAACGGAAGGCTTGTGCCAGACCCCATTTAAATTTGGTAAACCATAGCTCAGTTTTATTAGGCATTAAATTGATGATAGCAGTTAATATTCAAAAGTGTCAAGGAATAATCCTTTATTTCGAATATTAAGGATATTATCCCATATGTTATAATTTGCACTATGAGTGCTCTGATCGCAGTTGACATCGGGGGTACAACAATGCGAGCCGCATCATACCCTACAAACAGTCTCAATCCAATTAAAATTAATAAGATCCATAGAATCAATTCGTCAAAACCTGTTTTTCAGTACCTATTAGAATTAATTCAATCTGTCTGGGTGGATTCACAAGAAGTATTGGGATTATCAATCGCTTCTCCTGGCCCTTTGGATCCAGAAACAGGGTTTATTTTCAATGCACCAAATCTACCCGGCTGGGTAGATTTCCCCCTTGGCGAAAAACTACGCGATACTATTTCGGTTCCACTATTTTTTGGGAATGACGCCAATTTAGCTGCTTTCGGAGAATGGAAATATGGAGCTGGTGTTGGTCACTCCAATTTGATTTACTTGACCATTAGCACCGGAATTGGTGGAGGTGTGATTTGCAATGGTAATCTGCTTACTGGTCACAAAGGTTTAGCAGCAGAGCTTGGTCATATCATAATTCAACCTGATGGCCCACTTTGTTCTTGTGGAAAGAGAGGCCACCTGGAAGCGATCGCATCGGGACCAGCAATTGTTAGCTATGCAAATGATCAAATCAAAAATGGCCAACCCTCCTCCCTGGCTCAAATTATTTATTTTTCAGCCGTTGATGTTGCAAACGCTGCTAGAAATGGAGATGAACTTGCGATAAAATCTATAGAACGAGCAGGTGAAACAATTGGTTTAGCGCTTGCAAGTTTTGTTCATATATTCAATCCCTCGATCATAATTCTTGGCGGCGGAGTGACAATGAGTGGAAATCTTCTCTTTGATCCATTGTTGCAGAAATTTAGATCAGAAATTATGGAACCTATTTATTCCAAGGATCTTGAAATTGTTCCAGCTAAACTTGGTGACGATTCAGGCCTCCTAGGAGCGCTGGCATTTGCTCGAAATCAACTAAAAATAAATTAATTATATATATAATCAGGAGCTATCCAATGGAACCAATGAACCTGCCTGGTCCAAAATCAACAGCAATGATCAAAAGAGATTCCTCTGTGATTTCACCTTCTTATCCTCGAGGGTATCCTTTTGTCATGGACCATGGCAAAGGGATCGAAGTATGGGACCCTGATGGAAACCGCTTCCTTGATTTTGCCGCAGGGATTGCAGTTGTGTCAACCGGGCATTCCCATCCTAAAGTTGTGAAGGCTATCCAGGACCAAGCTGAAAAATTCATCCACATTTCTTCAGATTTTTATCATAAGAATTGGATTGAACTGGGTGAAAAATTGGATGAAATTGCACCATTTACAGAAGCAGCCATTTCTTTCATGACCAACTCAGGAACAGAATCCGTAGAAGCAGCGATAAAACTTGCCCGATATCATACTGGGCGACCTAACTTTATTGGATTTACAGGCGCGTTCCATGGCAGAACGATGGGTGCAGTAACATTTACAGCCAGTAAACCCAAATATCACCAGGGATTTTATCCTTTAATGAACGGCGTGATTCATGCACCTTTTCCAGATCCTTATAGACCTATACTTGAATGCAAACCGGGTGAAGATGGCGGTCAGGCAGTAGTTCGATATATAGAAGAACAGATATTGGCACATATAATCCCGGCAGATGAGATAGCTGGAATCCTGGTTGAACCAATTCAAGGTGAGGGAGGTTATATCATCCCATCCAAGGGTTTCTTCCCAGCATTAAGGAAACTTTGTGATCGACATGGGATCCTCCTTATCGCAGATGAGGTGCAGGCAGGAATGGGTCGCACTGGCAAGTGGTGGTCAATCGAAAACTTTGGCGTCGAACCAGATATTATTACTGTGGCTAAAGGAATTGCATCAGGTATGCCCATTGGTGCCATGATAGCGAGAAAGTCCATTGTTACCTGGCCGAAAGGTGCTCATGGAAACACATTTGGTGGAAATCCAATAGCCTGTGCAGCAGCTCTAGCAACTATAGATCTTATTCAAGAAGAATATATGCAAAATGCAGTTGAAGTTGGAGAATATACCCTCGATGCATTGGAAGAGATCAAATTACGGCACCCATCCATTGGTGATGTCAGAGGGATTGGATTGATGATCGGTATTGAATTTGTAAAAGATCAAAATCAAAAAACTCCTGCAGAAGAACTCCGGGACAGAATTGTCGATCTGGCATTTGAAAGAGGTCTATTAACACTTGGTTGCGGCAAGAGCGTTATCAGGATCAGTCCACCTCTCAGCATAAATAAGAACGAAATTGATGAAGGCCTGGAAATATTAGAGGAAGCCATAACGCTTGCTGAAAAGGAAGACTAATAAAACACTAAAAGAATAAATTATTAACAATGAATCAGGTGATGGTTATTGTCCCTTCACCTGATTTTATTATCCATTTATAGAATACTAATTTTCTTCTAACACGAAATAAACAAAGGGTTTTCCTTGCAGTGATAAAATTGGCATATCATGCTTCCTGATTTTCGAATAAGACAAAGAGATTACCTTCTTGAAATTGCACGAGCTATTACACAGGAATTAGACCTGGATAAGCTTCTTTCAAGAATATTACGTATCTCAACTGAAATGCTGGCTGGACAAGCCGGAATTATTGCGTTTAAAGAATCAGGAGTTTGGAGAGTGGCAGTAGCCCAGGGAATTCCGCCAGCATTCCTCAGCTACCTGGAGCCATTACTGGCAGAAGAAAAAGTTGCAGAATTAAACGTTTCAGAACTGAACAGGATGTTGAAAGAACTTGCATACACAGCCAGCATGGGTTTATTAAATGGAGTAGGTTTACCCCTAGTTGCCCACAAACAGGTTATCGGAGTCATTTTTATCTTCCGAGGATATCCAGATGTCTTTTCGTCAAACGATAAATCATTGCTACAAAGTTTCGCTGACCAGGCTGCCATCGCAATATTCAATGCGCAGCTTTACACGCAAGTGAATTTCGAAAAACATAGAATGGATGCGTTATTGGATTCAGCAGCTGATGGGATCCTGATCCTGAAAAATGACAGAACAATTGAAAGATGTAATTCAGCATTTGCTAGAATATATGGAATGGAAAGAAGCGAAATCCAGGGCAAACTCCACGCTGAAATCATTCAATGGATACGGGAACCTGACAACCAGACATTGGAACAAGCCGAAGAAGCAGGCTGGCCATTGACACCTAATGCCCATTTATATGTCGAAGGGGATATGAAAAGACACGAACCTCCTTCAATTCCAGTTGGGATCACATATGCTCCTCTTCTTGCTGAAGATGGAAAATTAAGAAATATTATTGCCACTGTTCGTGATATCACCAAGTTTCGGAATGCTGAGGAGATCAAAAATACCTTTGTCTCGATAATAAGTCATGAACTAAAAACTCCTGTAGCATTGATAAAAGGTTACGTAAGTACTCTGCGAAGAGACGATGCGACCTGGGATCGAGCGGTCGTTAAAGACAGCCTTAAAGTTATCGAAGAAGAAGCTGATCACTTAACTCTAATGATCGAAGATCTATTGGATGCCTCCAGATTACAAGCTGGAGGATTGAAGCCAAATCTAACCGATATATCATTACCAACTATCTGCAAGACGCAGGCAAAACGATTTTTAACACAGACAGAAAAACATAGGATCTTCGTCGATTTTCCGAATGATTTTCCAGTTCTTCTTGCTGATGAAATAAGAATTCAACAGGTTATATCAAATCTACTTTCCAATTCGATTAAGTACTCGAATGGAGGAGATATAAGAATTACTGGGAGCGTTGATCCACAAAGAGTGATCGTATGCGTATCGGATGAAGGAAAGGGGATTGACCCAGAAGACATCCCCCATATATTTGAAAGGTTTTATCGAGCTTCAAAATCAATCAATCAAACAAAAGGTGCCGGTTTAGGGTTATACCTGGCAAAAGCCATAATTGAAGCTCATGGAGGTAAGATCTGGGTAGATCCAAGACCAAAATCTGGTGGTCGAATCTGCTTCTCTCTACCAAGATAACAATATATATTGTACAGAGAAAATATACAATCGAGAACACCAGGATAGCTCTGGATTCGATAGATATAATAATATATTTTTATAACGGAACAAATAATTCAAAACAGGAAAAGTGAAAATGCCTAGAAGCCAAGTTAAATGCCCAAGATGTCAACAACCTGCTATTGTAGAAATTGAACAAATTTTTGATGTGACGACCGATCCACAAGCAAAACAAAGGTTCCTTGGGGGTTTATCAAATCATATTAATTGCCAATCTTGTGGTTATTCAGGGATGATCGCTACACCCATTCTTTATCATGATAATGAGAAAGGATTATTACTATCATTTTTCCCTCCTGACCTGAACATACCTCTCAACGAACAGGAAAAGATTATTGGACCAATGATCAATAAGATCGTCAATAACCTCCCTCCCGAAAAGCGCAAAGCATATTTATTCAGTCCAAAAAGTTTCCTGACTTATGAGAGCATGATCGAATCCATTCTTGGTGCTGACGGGATAACACCTGAAATGATAAAAGCCCAGCAGAATAAGGCCAACCTTATAGAGAAGTTGCTTTCAGCAACCTCTGATGACTCCCTCAAGGCAATCATTAAAGAGGAATCATCGTTAATTGACGCAGAATTCTTCGCACTTTTTTCACGATTGATGGAATCTGCTATTGGTTCTCAACAGGAAGATATCGGAAATAGAATGGAAAGAATTCAGCAACTTCTTCTCGAGGAAACTGAATACGGGAAAAAAATTGCTGAGCAATCAGAAGAGATCCAGGAAGCTGTAAAAACTTTGCAGGCTGCAGGAAAGGATTTAACACGGGAAAAGCTAATTGATATACTTCTTGAAGCACCTAATGATACAAGATTGAGTGTGCTTGTATCATATACCCGCCAAGGATTGGATTACCAATTCTTTCAATTGTTAACAGATCGAATAGATAAAAGTAAACCGGAATCTCGAACGAAATTAGAATTATTGCGAAGCAAATTATTGGAAATAACCAATGAGATTGATAAACAAATAGAAATAGAACAAAAGCACGCAGTAGAATTATTGAATGAAATTCTTGAATCAGACAATATAGCAGAATCCATTGCCCAGCACTTGGGAGAAATCAATGATAATTTTATTCAATTATTAAATCTTTCTGCAAATAAAGCATCTGAAGGAAATGACCAATCCCTTATTGAAAAATATAATCAAGTCATAACTGCACTTCAACAATATAGTACTCCTCCCCCAGAATACGCTTTACTTCAAGAATTAATTGATGCGCCTGATGAAAAAAGTCTTGAAAAGTTGTGTTCTGACCATGCAGATGAATTTAATGATGATTTTATCCAACTCGTAAGCGGGATCGTTGCGAAGGCAGAATCTGATGCTGATATAGAACAGAAACCACAGGAGAAAATTACCCTGGAGAAAATCAAGGTAATTTACAGGAAAATTCTTCAGATCTCAATGAAAAAGAATATGGGTTAGCCAAGAAAACATATAATAAGAAGTGTTTTTAGGTATGAAAACACTTCTTATTAATTAAGATTCAATGACATTTGGGTTATCCAACCTGATACCATGTCCTCTGACAGTGACTATGTATTCATGTGATTCATCCAGTTCAGCTAATCTTTCCCGTAATCTTCTTATTAAGGCATCCAATGCCTGATCGGTAACTCCAGCAGATTGGGATTCACCCCATACCGAAGAAACCAGATCTTGCCTGCGTATTACCTGCCCAATATTCTCGTATAGAATTTGTAGAAGCTGGAATTGCAATGCTGAAAGAGGAGGAACCAACTGCTTGCTTAATATCCAAACTCGACGAGACCTATCATCCAACCTTAATCGGTAACCCTGTTCTACTGCATCAGATAATGGTATGGTTGCATCTGATGTAAAAAAAATGAATTGTTGAACCAAGGAAATTTGTACAGCATCCCCATCCTTTAAGACTACCGGGTTTTCAACCAGAATACCGTTACAATGGGTTCCGTTTTTACTGTCCATGTCTTCAAGCATGACACCTTCAATTGTTGGTGTGAATTTAGCATGATAACGGGAAACCTGTCTGTCATCGATTACGATATCGCAATGAGGTTCTCTACCAATCACCATTGGAGAATTTAATGACCATCGATGTCCATCAAGAGGTCCTTTTTTAGCAATCAGAAGTGGATACTCGTGAGATGATTGCATGATTTCTCCTTTAAATGATTCAATAGGTTCCTAATACGGATTATAGTATAAGAAAATAAAAAGAAGAAATGCGCACGCGTACATAATCAGGTGTTCCATCTTGGATCAGCACAATTAAGTTTATAATGGTATCAGTCGGTTTATTTTATACATGTTTTCCATGAAATAGCAACCAATGGGATCAAATGACCATGAATTACCAGCTTAATATAAATTGCCAATTAGGAGACTAAATGCCTCAAAAAATTAAGAAATCTGAGGTGCTGCGAAACCGCTATAAAATAATTGATCGCATTGGGCAGGGTGGAATGGGTAATATCTACCTTGCAGAGGACGTTCGCTTATCAGGTCGCCTTTGTGCTTTAAAGGAAGTTGAATATGACCGGAAAACACCTCAGAATTTATTAAACGAAGCAAGGGATCAATTTCTAAAAGAAGCAACAGTTTTAGCACGTCTGGATCATCCAAATCTACCCAAGGTATCCGATTTCTTTTCGATCGGACAAAAAGATTTCCTAATCATGGATTATATCCCCGGCAAAGATCTACGCACAATAATGCAGGAATCAAGACAACGGAAACAGTTCCTTAATGAAAAAGATGTTTTGAATTGGGCATACCAAATAATGGATGCTTTAATTTTTCTACACAACCAAACCCCCCCACTGGTTCATAGGGATATAAAACCCAGCAATCTCAAAATCACCCCAGATGGTCTTATCAAGTTGGTAGATTTCGGATTGGTAAAAGCACTTGCCCCAGAAGAAGTAACTGTTACCGTAATCCAGGGGAGGGGAACTGCAATGTATACACCCCTGGAACAATATGGTGATGACAGCAGACATACTGATGTGCGAAGTGATATTTATTCGCTTGGAGCAACTTTATATCATTTACTTACCAACCAGTCACCGGCAGATGCACGCCAGCAATTTCTTGACCCCAATAGCTTGATCCCGCTCAGGAAAATCAATCCATCCATAGGGAGTCAAACAGAAAAGTCGGTATTATGGGCAATGTCATTGCATCCAGACGAAAGGCCAGCTTCGGTTACTATACTGAAAGAGTCTTTTTTTGGTGGAAGTGATATACCATTGAGGGGTCTTGGGCTTGAAAAGTCCCGAACTGATAAATTTTTTGATTTGGTCTCAGGAAAAGTTGAAAGGACCCTGGTGTGGATCACTGGATTGTTATTTTTTATCAGTTTGATAGCCGCCCTGGCTCGTTGAGATTATTTTCCAAATAAACCCAATCATCCATCCAAATACTGCACAACCAAAGACCAAACCAGCTTTTGCGGTTATTCCGAGATGAGAATACCATTCATATCCTCCTGGAATTAGAATAAGAATCAGATCATAACAAATCAATCCTGCCAGGAGAATGCACAACGCCCAACGGAATCCCCATAAATTTGAATAGAAATTCCCCCCAACGATATAAGCAAGCCAACCAATTCCGACTAATAAAATGACCATAAAAAACCATTCAATGACACCACCTGTTTTTGGTTGCGGTAAAACTAAAGGACTTGGTGTTGGAGAAGGTGTTACATCTGTAACAGGTGCCAGTTCATTGACAGTTGAAGTGGGAGGAATAACAGTTACATTGATTCCTTCAGAAGTGATATCAATCTGCATTACTACAGATGTTACGGATGGTTCGACAATCGCTCGCAACTCAACCAAACCAGGTTGATTGGTTCCAAAGGAAGTTGAAGCTATACCTTTTTCGGTTACCGTGTCAACGATCTGAAGAATATTACCTTCCGTACTTGAAGTTAGGGTGAACCGGACTCCAGTCCCATCCGGAACCTGGCGATTGTTATGATCAAGTATCACACCAGTTCTTACAGTGATTGTATCTCCAACTTTAAATGAAGAAGTTGCCGTTGCTTGCGGTGTGGTACTCGGTGTTAAAACTGGTTCTATTGGAGTTTCCAGGAAAAGGTTAATGATCTGATTTGGGTCAGGTAATGTCGCCTCAAAAAGGTCATACCCTATACCTGAAACTGAAACTGGAAGATCACCTGAAGGTGTCAATTCCTGAAATAATAGTCGGGCAGCTACATCAATAAACGGTTGTGATTTAGAGAATAATCCATAATAGGCAGTCAGTTTGGAAATATCTGTAGAATCAAGGTAATAAGGAGCATTGAATGCAAATAATATTACTTTCTTATTTCTAAGAATGTCCTGTCTTTCAAACAAGAACCTCCGTAGAATGTCCAAAAGGGATTGATCAGAATTGGAATCGAGAATGCTGATAACTACCCAATCAGCACTGTTCAATTCATTCTCGAGATCGATATTTCCTTCTCCTCCCAAGAGGATTTTGGACAAATCATCAAATGAATAAGAAGCCAGAAAGCCTCTATTCACCAGCCCACCAGCCTGAGGTCCATAAAATTTATATACTGCATCCAAAAAAGCATCTTTTCCAAATGCAGGTTCTACAATGCATGAACTGCATTGCTGTTGTTGTTTCGTATCTGTCAGGAATAAAACTCTATCATAATATCCAGGAGGTGAAGGGACAAGAACATCCAAATCTAAGGCATTTGGATTAATTAATGTTGCTGATTGCCTTGCAACTTCATTTGTAACAGCCTGGGATATCCCAATTCCAGTTAAATCTGAGAAAGAAAGAACGTTCGATAAAGTGAAATTCTTAAACAGACGAAATTTAAGACTCAGAATTCGTCGGACGGATTCATCTACCCGCTGAGCAAAAGCAGCATCTTCGTTGTACTTTTGCGTGAAGTAATCCAAGGTTTGAATGATCGTTGAATAATTATCCTCAGCATCCGTCGATATAATGTTACCCATATAAAGGATATCATTTCCTGCAAGGAAAGCATCGCGTGCGACAATTCTTGCAAAGAAAGACTGATTAGCAGGATCATAGAATCGTCTGACTGCCTGACTTCCAAGATCATCACTGACTATCACGCCTCCATTATCCCGCCATGTAGAAAATGGGGATAAAGCAATGATTTGGGAAAGTGCTTGTGGGTCAAAGCTGACTGGTTTTGTTGTGGTACGAATATTTCCCTGAAATCCCTGGTACCTGATGTGGGAGACCAACAACCCATCCGTAGAATCTGGTTCACCAGGCAAACTCTTTGTCACATGGAAAAAAGGCTCCAACTCTATCTGCTTAAGTTGTTCAAGTGATTTTCTTACAGTTGCGACTTCCTGGAATGATGATCGATCAGAACTGCCTTTCCCTGGAAAATGCTTTGCTATTACTGCAATTCGACCCAGGCTTCCTTCATGCATTCCAGCAATATAGGCTGATCCCATCTCTCCAACCCAATATGGATCACCACCAAAAGACCTGACTCCCAGATCGGATCCGCCTGAGATTCCTGCAGAAGTTAATACATCCAACGAAGGACCAAAAAATAAATTGAACCCTACCTCAGATAGTTCCTGACCTGCGACTTTTCCGACCTCCATGGCTAATTCAGGTTGCCAGGTGGCACCCAATGCCATTTGATCAGGTAATGGACTCAAACCAGATAATATCTGGTTATTTGGATACCCATCTCCTTCCTGTGATATCCCGATAAATAAAGGGATGTAGCTGGTAGAAGATCTTGTATTAGTGAAAGGGTCTAAAATTTGACCCTGGGCATTTGTCCAAACCAAGGATTGAATGTCTCTGATCAGGTT
>DATEUN010000042.1:0-23952 GCA_035283125.1 Anaerolineales bacterium | reverse complement strand
CATCCAACATCTGCTGAGATCCGTTTTTCACTGAAGGATACCCTCTGCCGTTGTGCAGGGTATCCTGCCATCGAATCAGCCATATTATCAGTTGCTTCGGCAGATGCTGGCAATCGACCCATATCCGACAATGAAAATCATCTCCTTCATGACGACCTTCAAGTTGTGGGCACCCGCCAGGTTCGCCCGGATGCAGTTGGCAAAGTAACTGGTAAAACCAGTTTTACCGATGATCTTAAATTTGAAGGAATGCTTTTTGCTGCTGTTAAAAGAGCAGGTGTACCGCACGCCATATTAACCAGGCTTGATACCTCCATCGCAAAGAAGATACCGGGTGTGATTTGCGTCCTTGACGCAGGGGACATTCCCGGACAACACAACCATGGTCTTGTTATCCCGGACTGGCCATCCCTGGTGTCAGTTGGTGAAAAGGTTCGCTATGTTGGTGACGCGATCGCAATTGTGGCAGCAGAATCACAACAGATCGCCCACGCAGCATTGGAAAAGATCGTTGTCGAATTCGATGCCCTTCCGGTTGTCTCTGATCCTGTTTCTGCCAGGAACCCGGATGCACCGCAGATCCATTCAAATGGAAACCTCCTCAAACATATCAAGGTGAGAAAAGGTGATCTGACCATGGGTTTTTCAAAGGCAGATCAGGTTCTTGAACACACCTTCCATACACCCACCACCGAACATGCTTTTTTGGAACCAGAATGCAGTATAGCAATTCCTACTGCGGATGGACGCATGGAGGTCTATGTCGGCTCTCAGATCCCCTATGCCGATCGGGAGCAGGTTGCAAAGGCGCTTGGCTGGCAGGAGGATCGAGTTCGTGTCATCGGTCAGGTCATGGGTGGCGGCTTTGGCGGCAAGGAGGATATCAGCGGTCAGATCCATGCAGCATTGCTTGCCAATGCAACCGGGAGACCGGTCAAACTGCTCTTTGATCGCCACGAAAGTTTCCTCGTCCACCCCAAACGGCACGCAACCCGAATCCGGGTCAAAATGGGAGTCAACAACCAGGGGAAATTGTTAGCCATTGAATCTGAATTGTATGGTGATTCCGGCGCCTATGCCTCTCTGGGTGAGAAAGTGATGACCAGGGCAACAACTCATTCAGCAGGACCGTACGAAGCTCCCAATATCAAGGCTGATTGTTATGCCATGTACACCAACAATCCGCCATCCGGAGCGTTCAGGGGATTCGGTGTCCTTCAATCCGCCTTTGCTGTTGAGACCATGATGGATATCGTTGCTGAGAAGTTGAACATTGATCCTGTAGAATTCAGGAGGATGAACGCCTACCGGGTGGGGAGTGTCACCAATACAGGGCAGGTGCTCCGGGATAGTGTTGGACTGCTCGAGTGTATCGACCTGGTCTCCAGTGAAGTGGTTAAACAGGCTGGCAGAACTGCTTTTCATCCATTCAGTTCGAATGGCAATAAGGGTTCGCAGGAAAAATTCACCAGGGCATGGGGTTTCGCTGCTGCCTATAAGAATACCGGTCTGGGTGGAGGTGCGCCTGATATTTCCAATGCCGAGGTGGAGTTGTATCCTGATGGTTCCTTGCAGGTTCGAACCTCTGCTGCGGAATTAGGACAGGGACTTGTAACAGTCCTGCAGTTGATTGTCGCTGAGGAAATGTCTGTCCCACTGGATCAGGTCAGAGTACTTGTAATGGATACTGACCTGACACCTGATGGAGGTCCCACCACCGCATCCCGCCAGACATATGTCAGCGGGAATGCTGCCCGTTATGCAGCCCGATCCTTGAAGGATGGTATCCTATCTATCATTTCAGAAAAGTATGATATTCCTCCGATTAAGGTCAGCTTCAATGGAGGCAATATAATTTTCGATGATACCAGCATCCCACTGGAAGAGGTTTATCAGGATTTTTGTGCAAAAGGGTTGGACGCTATAGCTTCATACCAATATATTGCACCGGAGACCAGTCCATTGGGTGAAGGTGGCGATATGCATTTTGCCTTTGCGTTTGCTGCCCAGGCTGCCGAAGTGCAGGTAAATAGGCAAAGCGGGGAGGTAAAGGTTCTCCAGGTGGTCTCAGCCAACGATGTCGGCAGGGCTGTTAATCCCCTTGGGCTGCAGGGGCAGGTGGAGGGAGGGATCATGATGGGTCTGGGACATGCTCTCATGGAAAATTTCATCGTGGAGAATGGGATCGTGGTAACAGACCGTCTTGCACGCTATCGGATCCCGTCCATCATTCATACACCAAAGATCACTTCATTTATTGTTGAGCATCCAACGCTTGAAGGACCCTATGGCGCCAAGGGAATAGGTGAAATAGTCAGCATACCCACGGTTCCCGCTATTACAAATGCCATTTATAATGCAGTTGGTGTTCGTATTGACCGAATTCCCGTTGATCAGGAAGCCCTCCTGTGGGAGATTAGGAAGAAAAATGGATAAATTTGAAGGATATAAGTGCTCGATATGTGGGGAAGAGTATTTGTCAGGTCAGGTAACCTATACTTGTCCACGTGATGGTGGAAATCTTGATGTGGTTCTTAATTATGAAGAGATTGCCAGGAAATACCAGCCCGGAGACATCAGGAACCGCTCCACCGCATCCATCTGGCGCTACCTTCCCCTCCTGCCTGTACAGGATCCGGGTGGGGAGGATACTCCTCTTCGGAATGTAGGCTGGACCCCGGTATATGATCTCAAACCTCTTGCCCATAAGGCAGGTCTTGATTCCCTTTGGGTGAAGGATGAGAGCAGGAACCCAACTGCATCTTTCAAGGATAGAGCCAGCGCCATGATAGTCGCCCGCACGCTCAACCTTGCCCGGACAAACTCGATCGTACCAACGATTGTCACAGCATCAACCGGGAATGCCGGTGCAGCACTGGCGGGAATGGCTGCTGCTGTCGGACAGAAAGCAGTAATCTTTGCTCCTAAAACTGCACCACCGGCAAAAGTTGCCCAGCTGCTTGTTTTCGGTGCCAGGGTTCTTCTTGTTGATGGTACATATGATGATGCATTTGATCTTTCCATCCAGGCTTCCAATGCGTTCGGATGGTACTGTCGAAACACTGGTTACAATCCATTTACCCTGGAGGGAAAGAAGACCGCTGCTTTCGAGATTTGGGAATGGTATTCCAACCTGATTGGCACACCCGAAACGCATAACAGGGATAAACAACTCACGATCTTTGTTTCTGTCGGAGATGGCAATATCATATCCGGCATTCATAAAGGTTTTAAGGATTTGATGGCCATAGGTTGGATTGAAAAGATCCCCCGTATCATCGGTGTTCAGGCTGAAGGATCTGCTGCCATTTTTAATACTTTCCATGCAGAAAATGAGGAGATCAAAGCAGTTTCCGCTGTTACCATAGCAGATAGCATTTCGGTTGATTTCCCCCGTGATGGCGTCCGCGCAGTCCGTGCAGCCCGTGAGACTGGTGGTACCTATCTTAAAGTAACTGACCAGCAGATCCTCGATGCGATATCCGAGTTGGGAAAATGTGGTATTTTTGCTGAACCGGCAGGCGCTGCTTCTTATGCTGGCTTTTTGGCAGCAAACAGGGAAGGGTTGCTTGACGAAGGTGGTGTCAACCTTGTAATCAATACTGGCAGCGGTTTGAAAGATGTCAAAGCTGCCATGCAGTCTGTGACCGCAGCTCCGATTATTGAACCGACCCTTGATGGAGTTAAGAAATACCTATGAAAAAGAATTGGAATAAAGAAACCCGGATCTTTGTCCTGGCTCTGTTAATAATTCTTCTATTATTGATTGGCTGGTATGCCCGGGAATTATTCAGTCCGTTGATTATCGGTGGATTGATCGCTTATATCATGAATCCTTTCGTGAATATGATCAAGAAGCGCTTCAAGAAGGTCCCGCATGGGTTGGCAGTGAATATAGTGTATTTTATCGGGTTAATATTCACCATTTCCATCCCTGCTACCCTGGTTCCCGTCCTTCTTGGTGAGATTGAAAACCTGGTTGTGGATCTCCAGAACCTGCCCAGCATTTTTAATGATTTCATCAGCCGTCCGTTGGTTATTCTTGATTACACAATTGATATATCCAAGTACCTTCCAGACCTGACCGATCAATTCACCACGTTCTTAAGTGGCATACCCTTGAACGTGATTCACCTTCTTGAATCGACCTCCAGGAATGCCGGCTGGTTGCTGGTCATTCTGGTTACCATCTACTATCTGCTATTGGATTGGAACCGAGTTCGCTGTTGGATGGCTTCCATACCCACCAAACATTACTACTGGGATTATGTTCATTTATATATCCAGATCAAGAAAGTCTGGTCAGCTTATCTTCGCGGGACCCTGGCATTGATGTTGATTGTTGGGGTTGCGTTTACGCTCGTGTATCTGAGCATTGGATTACCAGGCGCATTGATCATAGGTATTCTGGCTGGTTTATTGAGTATCATTCCAGAGCTTGGTCCATTTATTTCTGCAGCTGTAGCTGTAGCAGTTGCTCTTGTGGAAGGATCGCTTTACCTGAATATTCCTAATTTCTGGTTTGCAGTGATCGTTGCATTGATCTATGTTGTGCTCATCAATATTAAAGGTATCTGGCTGCGTCCAAAGATCATGGGGCGCAGTGTGAACTTGCATGAAGGACTGGTTTTTGTCGCCATCATGGCAGCCATTATTTTCCAGGGTGTGCTTGGTGCGCTGATCGTCATTCCTGTCCTTGCTTCCGTAGTGGTGATCGGTCGCTATATCAGAAGAAGATTACTTGGTCTTCCTCCGTTCCTCCGTTCAGATCGTATTTATGAAGACGAAGATGGAAAAATAAGGCAAAGAAATCGGCTGGTTCAAAAACTGGTAAAAAAGAAAGAAGAGAAATGAAAGGGATTAAAAGGATAACCTATTCGGTCGTAGCACCGATCTATAATGAAATTGAGAACATTCCCGAGTTGTATCGCCGGGTCTGTGAGACCATGAGCAGTATGGGTGATCCCTGGGAACTGATCCTGGTTGATGATGGCTGCACCGATGGTTCAACCCAGGCGATCCTTGACCTGGCAGATAAGGACGAAAGAGTTATCCCGCTGATCTTTGCCAGGAATTTCGGACACCAGATAGCGGTCACCGCAGGATGGGATCATGCCCGCGGTGATGCCGTCATAATTATCGATGCTGATCTCCAGGATCCACCGGAAGTGATACCTGAACTGGCTGCCAGGTGGAAGGATGGTTATGAAGTTGTCTATGCGGTCAGGTCCGAACGGGAAGGTGAATCATGGTTCAAGAAATTTAGTGCTTCCGTTTTCTACCGTTTGATCACCCGGATCACGGAAGTGAAGATCCCTCTTGACACGGGGGATTTCCGCCTTCTGGATCGCAAAGTCGTTGATGTTTTAAAAACCATGCGGGAACGGCATCGTTTTCCACGAGGTATGGCTGCCTGGGTGGGTTTCAAGCAGGTTGGCGTTGAATACAAACGGGCAGAGAGGTTTGCCGGGCATACCAAATATCCATTCAAAAAAATGCTCAAATTGGCTATGAACGCCATCACTAGTTATTCCTACTTTCCCCTTCAAATATCATCTTATATCGGGTTTCTTTCCGCTGGTCTGAGTATCATTGCCATTCCAGTCGTTATCTTATTGCGAATGACAGGCAACCAGGAATTCTCGGGGCAGGCTACCACGCTTATTTCCGTTTTGTTTCTTGGGGGAGTACAGTTGATTTCGTTGGGTATCCTCGGAGAATATATCGGCCGCCTTTACGATGAGGCTAAAGGACGCCCCCTTTATATCATTCGCCAAATCAATAAAAAATAGGAATAAGGTGTTACCTTTTGGACATTCGATCGATCATCCATCGCAAACTGGATCCTGCTCGCATCAAAGGTTTTGGAAAGATCCCCTGGAGTGATCCAGACCTCAGCCGGAGGATGCTTTCAGAGCATCTTTCCCAATATAATGATGCAGCCAGCCGTCGCAAAAGTCTTATCAGGAAACATGTAAATTGGATCCATGCTTTAGTCCTTGATAAAAAACCTGCCAGGATACTTGATCTTGGTTGCGGACCCGGATTATATTCTCTTCGACTGGCGAAAATGGGACACACCTGTGTTGGGATCGATTTTGCACCAGCTGCCATAGAATACGCTCGGGCAGAAGCTGCCAGGGTCAACACGAATTGCACATTTCTCCTGGATGATTTTATCAAGGCTGATTACGGAGTTAGTTATGACCTGGTCATGATGGTCTTCAGTGAGTTGAACACCTTTGATTCAACAGAGATCAAAAACATTCTTGAAAAATCTTATAAAGCCCTTGCAAAAGGTGGAAAATTACTGATCGAAGCTCCTAGTTTTGATGCTGTCTACCAGATCGGCAGCCAGCCGCCCATTTGGTACTCTGAAGAAAAGGGAGTTTTCTCAGAAGAACCCTACATTTGCTTGACGGAAAGCTTCTGGGATGAAGAAACACTTGCAGCGGTCGAGCGATATTATGTGATCCCGGGTTCAGGAAACACTATCGTTGAATACATTAATCGCACCAGTGCATTTGAAGAAAGTGATTATAAAAAGATGATGGTGGATGCTGGTTTTAACCTTGTCAGGTTTTATCCATCTTTAACCGGGGAGAAAACCCAGCAGCTTGATGGGATGTTCGTTATCCTTGCTGAGAAAGCTTGATATCCTTTACCATTTATTAAAATGAGCGGATGGGAGAACCCATCCGCTATTTGTCTCAATCAATTTTTGGGGAAATAGAACTGGTAAGGCCAAATAAGTTTTGGAAACGTGTGAATCCTTACAAGCTGATTCAGGATTTTCTTACCCTGTCTTTTCCCTTCTTGGATCTTCTGTAATGGTTCCGATATGCACCTCCTTTTTATTATGAAGGAAATATCATCTTTATCATACCGGATTTAAGATCTTAAAACATTAAAATAAACCTATGATTCCCATACTGAAAGGTTAGTATGGTCAATTTCATTGGTTATAGGTGTGATGAATGGTATAATCAAGTTGTCTGACAACCTAATAGAATTTTCCAGGAGATGAATGAATGACCGCTATTGACCTTACTGTAGATAAGGAAAGACTTTCCAGGGTGATCCAGCGTGCAAGGGATAAAAGGATCATCATTCCGACATTCGCCCAGATGAAGGACCCTTCGAAAATTTCGGAGAAAACAAAGAATTCATTGGCTGACGTGGGCTTGTGGGATGTTGACCCCCGCAATCTTTTCCGTATCAGCTGGCACAACGAACCCAAAGCCATGGGAGGTAGATACGGAGGGGTGAATTATATCGAGCTTCCCTCCAGTCTGACCGGTGTTCCTGCCCGCATTATTGTGTTGGTGGGAAAGTGGTTTCCCACTGGCGCACATAAGGTGGGAGCAGCATTCGGTTGCCTTGTCCCCCGTCTTGTCACCGGTCAATTCGATCCAACCACGCAAAAAGCTGTCTGGCCAAGCACGGGGAATTACTGTCGTGGCGGCGCCTATGATTCTGCCTTACTTGGGTGTGAATCTATTGCCATCCTGCCTGAAGGCATGTCAAAAGAACGCTTTGAATGGCTGGCAAACATCGCCGGTGAGACGATCAAAACACCTGGAAGTGAATCAAATGTCAAGGAGATCTTCGATAAATGCTGGGAATTGCGGAATTCCGGGCAGGATCTGATGATATTCAACCAGTTTGATGAGTTTGGAAATTACCTGTGGCATTATGATGTCACCGGGCACGCCATGGAGGAAGTCCTCAATCAGGTTTCCGGACCAAAGGGTAATTATCGCGGAATGGTATCTGCAACCGGTTCTGCTGGAACGATTGCCAGCGGTGATTATATGAAGCAGCTATTCCCAGGTAGTGTGATCGTTGCCAGTGAAGCTCTGCAATGCCCTACCCTGATGGAAAATGGGTTTGGTGCCCATCGCATCGAAGGCATCGGTGACAAGCATGTGCCCTGGATCCATAATTCCCGCAACACAGACATGGTTGTAGCCATCGATGACCAGGCAGTGGTCAACCTTTCAAGGTTGTTCAACGAACCGGTTGGAAAGAAATATCTTGCCTCTCAGGGAGTGGATGAATCACTCGTTGCGAACCTCGACCTGATGGGCTTCTCAGGGATATCCAATGTTCTTTCAGCCATTAAGGCTGCTAAGTATTATGAGATGGACGAGAATGATATCTTGATCACTGTCCTGACCGATTCGATGGAACTTTATCAATCTCGTTTGGCAGAACTGCATGCTGAATTTGGTCAATATGATGAAAAGAATGCTGCAGCAGATTTTGCCCGCTACCTGCAGGGTCAATCAACAGATAACCTTATGGAATTACGATATACGGACAGGCACCGAATACATAATCTCAAGTATTTCACATGGGTTGAACAGCAGGGCAAAACCTACAAGGAGATCCTTGATATGTGGTATCGCAAAGATTATTTCACCGAGGTTCAGAACCAGATCGATGCAATTGATGAATTAATCATCGAGTTTAATGGTCAGGTTGGGATCCAATAATCCTTTCCACCATTAATTAACTGAGATCCTGAAGGATGACTTATATCCTTTAGGATCTTTTTTGATCATTACAGAAACATTAAATATCTCCAATGTATTAAAAATTTTATCAACCCTGTTTTCTGATCCCTGCTGTCTATTGGAATAATCAATGACTTGGTGTAAAGTTAAACCATGTTGTCTGCCAATTCATTGATCCTCGTATGCCTTTTACCCAAACCGCGGGACCTTGAAATAGCCAGGGTACTTGGATGGTATCGTATTCCGTTACGTACAGCACCGAAACTCATCTCCGTTGATTACCTTGCTTTCTACCAGCCGGCATCATTTGGGGAGTCCAGCAACCGCATTGAATTCATCGCCGAGGCGCGTGGCAACGAGTTAACCACTCGTGCTGAATTGCTCCGGGATGAACCGGATCATCCCCACGTTCGCGAAGAATACTTCAAGATCCAGTTGGGACCCCTCGAAAAATTGGAACATCCGATCATAGCCAGCTCATGGAAACGAGTTACTTTTTTCTACACTACAGGGGAATATTTGCTTCAGGCAGGTTCGATCAACGATCTGGTTGTTCGCAGTGTTGAGCGCAAACAGCTCTGGAACGCCATGCGGGAGAGATCGGACCAGGAAAATTTTGATGATCAGGAAGGGGATGAGTTAGAACTTGATGATGCCATCCTTGCGCTGCTCCTCGGATACGGTTCCGGATCACACAGCCCAGAATAGTTTTAATCCAACCATTATCACACCGAATATCAGGACCATCAACGGGAAACCTGCTTTCAGGAAATCTTTGTATGTGTAACCACCTGATCCCATCACGATGGTATTGACCGGGTGACCAATTGGTGTTGGATAAGCAAGGGAACATCCCAGGGCTACGGCCATCAGCATCGTTCTTGGGTCCATCCCGGTGGATTTTGCGATCGATAAACCTATTGGCGCCAGTATGATTGTAGCTATTGCCTGTCCAGACATGAGATTGGTCAACAGCATGGTAACAAGTAATATCAGGGAAATGATCAGGAAATGTGATGCCTGGCTTGAGAAATTCATCAGGGATTGAACAAAATGATCGCTCAAGCCGCTGGTATTTATGGCGGTACTTAATGGCCAAATACCTGCGATCAGGAAAACCACTTTCCAGTCTATGGACGAGTACGCACGATCCATGGAAAGGCATCCGGTTATTAGCATAGCAACTGCGCCACCCAGTGCGACCAGGGAAATGGGATACCAACATGCGATCCCGATCGCCAGTGTGATTAATCCGATCGCTGTTGCCATTCGTGATTTTCCTGGTCGTGGAATGGCATCCGAGTCTTCTTCGAGAAAAATAAAATCATGTTCTCGGCTCAGGATCCGCAGGTTCGCGTATTCTCCCTTAACCAGAAGACTGTCGCCGATCTTCAATGGTGTGGCAGCAAAGTCGATGTGAATGGCTTTTCCTGCCCTCCAAAGAGCCAACACGGTCAAATTATATTTTTCTCTGAAATGGATCTCCCTCAATGTCTTGCCTTCAATATTGGAATGAGGAGCCAATGCGATCTCAGCAATGGATGCGTCACTTCTGAGAACGTTTTTCAAACCAGGTCTTTCCTCGATCAATTTCAATCCGTAATAGCGCATGGCTTTATTGTCAGGATCCCCCTGCGCCAATACTAGGTCACCTTCACGGATTAGCATATCTGATCCCGGTGAAGAATAAAATGTGCCTTGTCGGGTTAGCCCGATCACATTGACTCGGATCTTCTTTCGCCAGTCACCCTGTCGTATCGTCATCCCTGCCAATCCGGATCCTCGTTTGATTTCGATCTCCCATAGGGAAGATGTCAGATCATAGATATTTAATAACTCTTCCCGCTGCAAGTGGAATTGTTCCATCTGCCCGGCTGGATCTTTGATTGGTAGTAGCTTTTTTCCAACGAAGCGCATATATAGGATCGTCACCACGATTACAGGTACTCCCACTGGGAGAAAATCCAGCAGACCGAAAGGTGAAAATCCTGCTTCTTTAAGAGCACTGCTTGCAATAATGTTCGATGTTGTGAATAATGTTGCCATACCGCCTGAAATGACACCAAATGCAAGTGGCATTAACAATCTTGAAGGTGGAACCCGTGTTTGACGGGATAAGCTCATCGTTGCTGGAAGAAGGACAGACATGGCGGCTATATTGTTCATGAACATGGAAAGGAATGCACCTGATAATATAACCACAGCGATCAGTCGGTTCTCGCTGGTCCCAGCTATTTTCTTCATGAATTGTCCAATTCGGTGCGAGATCCCCGTTTGATTCAGTCCTTCTGCAATGATCGTGATCGCCAATATGGTAATGACTGCTGAACCGCTGAAACCAGCCAGGGCTTGTTCGGGGGTGACCAATTGGGTGATTCCCAGGCTTACCAACACAAGCAGGGCGACCAGGTCAGGACGCAGCCATCCCCCTATGAAGAGAATGGTCGCGATGATGGTGATTCCGAGGACGACCAGCGCTTGAATACCCATGAGTGGATTATAACCCGACCACATCCGCTTCATTCTCCCAATCTGAATTAAAATGGAACTGAAATGAATGATCGTGTTTTTGGAGAAGACTTGAGTTAAAATTTCAGCAGGCAGGAAGGAGTGTCACATGCTTTTGATCAAAGGTGGAACCATAATTGGAGCCGAAGATACGATATCTGCAGATATCCTTGTGGAGAGGGGAAAAATTACACGCCTGGTCACCGATCCTCACCAATTTACCGAATTGCAGGTGGACGAGGTTGTGGATGCAACTGGAAAATTGATTATGCCCGGAGGTGTTGATCCGCACACCCATTTCGATCTTCCCATGTTTGACACAGTCTCATCAGATGACCATTACAGCGGGCACAAAGCGGCTGCCTTTGGTGGTACGACCACCGTTATCGACTTTGTACCGATGCACCTTGATGATTCCGCAATTGACAGCCGGGATGTATTTTCTCGCTCGGTCGATCTCTGGAGGAAAAAAGCAGAAAAGGCAGCCATTGATTATTCCTTCCATATGAATCTCTCCCATTATGATAAGCACATCGAAGATACAATCCCGGATCTTCTCAAAATGGGTATCACAACGATGAAGGTCTTTACGGCTTATAACCACCGTCTCCGCCTGCAGGATGAATTCATCTTCCGGGCGTTGAGAGTTGCCAGGGACAATGGCATGCTGGTGATGGCTCACTGTGAAAACGGCGATGTGATCGAAACACTTGTCCAGGAAGCTATCAATGCAGGTCATACATCCCCACCCTGGCATGCCCGCACAAGACCTGCCTGGGGAGCTGTTGATGCCACATTAAGAATGGCCTCACTGGCTGCCACAGCGGTTTCACCGGTCTACATCGTTCATATGAATGTCGCCGGGGAAGTGGACATGCTTCAATACGCCCGCGAACATCACGTGAAAGTGATGGGTGAGACATGCCCCCAGTATCTTTTATTCACTGATGCTGAGTATTCTCACCAGGATGGCTCCAAGTGGGTTTGTTCTCCTCCCATGCGTACCGAAGCGGATAACTCCCGTCTTTGGCAGGGTGTCATGGATGGCACCTTGCAGACAATTGGTACAGACCACTGCGCATTTTTCTACGATGGAACTAAACCGATCACCTATGAAGGTGAGCAGGTAGCCATACCCGGCAAGGAGCTCGGAAAATCTGATTTCACCAAAATTCCAAATGGACTTCCGGCAGTTGGAGATCGATTGCCTGTATTATGGACTTTTGGGGTTGGGTCAGGAAAGATCACTGCCAACCAATTTGTAGCCTTGAACAGCACCAATCCTTCCCGCATCTTTGGATTGTATCCTCGCAAGGGAGTCATTCAACCCGGTTCGGATGCGGACATCGTTATCTGGGACCCTGACAGGGAAGTTGATTATGGCGTCAGCGTTGCACAGCACCGTACGGATTACAATTTATTTGAAGGCTGGAAGTTGAAAGGATTTCCGGAGAAGGTCTTCCTGAGAGGTGAATTGATCGTGGACAATGGTACATGGTTGGGTAAACGCGGTGCAGGGCAGTTCATTCACCGTTCGACCGGGCAGGTTTTATAAAACCACCCTTATCGTATAACATTTCTGAATTACCTCAATCTTGTTCGAATTGATTCGTTTCCTGGAGTTCCTTCAGGCGCGGATGATCCGCATAGATTCCCCGGTATCTTTCCGGCAGGAGCTGGGCGATCCGGCACATGATCTCATCCGTGTATTTGATAAGTGCTTCATCTCTTTCCTTATGAGGTAATGGAGGCAAAGAAAAGGTTGGCCCACCGGTAATGGTTATATGGGAACGTTTGAATCGTTTAATATTCCCCAGGATGACCTTATCTTGCGTGCCTGTTATTGCTACCGGGATGATTGGGTAACCGGTCTTGGCAGCCAGGAAACTGACACCCGCTTTTCCTTCAATAAGTCCTCCGGTTCTGCTTCGTGTTCCTTCTGGTGCGATCACCAGAACCTGCCCTTCTTTCATCCGCTTGATGATCTCTCGCATGGCTTTTAGATCCGGGTTGAAGCGATCTATAAAAAGAATGTTAAGCTGTCTGCTGATCCAGCGGATCCATTTGATCTCTCCCCATTTTTCTCCAACCAGGATGAAAAGATCCCAACGGTTTAATACATAAAAAGCCATTACGATATCAAGCAGACCCAGGTGGTTGGTGGCGATCACAAATGTTCCCGATGTCGGCAGGAATTTTCGCCCAATTACCTCAACATCAGCAATGAGTTTAACCAGGAAGTGAATGATGAAACGGATGAAATACCGCATTAGGTTAATATTTCCAATAATCGTGGATGTTTCGCATAGACACCACGGTATTTCTCCGGGAGCATGGCTGCGATCTGGCACATGATCTCGTCGGTTGCTCTTTGCAGACTTTCTTCACGGTTTTGCTTGTCTATGGGTGGGAGATCAAAGGGGTTGCCAACTCTTACAGTAATGGTCGAACGCTTCAGGTGTTTCAAGTTGTTCTTCACCACTCGGTCTTCGGTACCTGTCAGGGCTACCGGGATGATGGGGATCCCGACTTTGCTGGCCAGGTAGGCGGCTCCTGGTTTTGCCTCCTGCAGAGCTTCTGTTTTGGATCTTGTTCCCTCGGGAGCGATCGCCAATAATCCACCAGCTTTTAACCGGCGCAGTATCTCCTTCATGGCTTGGATGTCAGCATCGAAACGGTTCAGCCAGATCGCGTTCATTGAACGGCCGATCCATCCGTATAAAGGGTGATCTTAGTATTTTTCAGCCGTGGGTAAAATGATATCCTCTCGATCAAATAGGTAATACAGCAGGGCAGAATCCAAACGGCCTAAATGATTGCTTGCGATGATGTACTGACCTTCAGGGAAACTTTCCAACCCGATCAATTCAATGGTGGAGATCTTTGTGAGGATGAAACGCAGGATCGTCCGTACGGTTTTCTGTTTCATGAACTAGATTGTAAGTTGTGTTTGATTAAATTGCAACCAACAAGCCTGGTTAAATGACAGTCTTTTTCAAGATATGGGTAACAATGGTTGATCCGCTGCCTCCAATATTTTGTGCCATTCCGGTCATGGCGTCCTCAACCTGGGTTGCACCGCATTCTCCCCGCAATTGTTGAACCAATTCCACCAATTGGTACACACCTGTGGCACCAACTGGGTGGCCGCGTGCCTTCAATCCACCGCGGGTGCAAATGGGAATACGACCATCAGGTTCAATTTCGCCATCCAGGGCTAATCTGGGTCCCTGGCCTTGTTCTGCAAACCCACATGCTTCCAGTGAGAGCGCAGCCATGATGGAAAAAGCATCATGCAGTTCAAATACATCAATATTATTGGCTTGGACCTTTGCTTGCTGGTAGGCGCTTTTGGCTGAACGATACGCAGCACGAAGAGTGATCGCGTCTGAACGATCATGTATTGCCAATGAATCTGTAAAGGAGGCAGAACCGCAAACGATGATCTTCGATCTATCCGGGAGGTCTTCGATGGGTACCAGCAGGATTGCTGCTGCTCCATCTCCGATAGGAGAGGCATCCAAAATATTGATGGGAGCGGATACCATCACAGCTTTTTGATATTGTTCCAGGGTGATACGGTTCCTCAGTCTGGCGCAGGGATTATGTACCGCGTTGGCATGGGAATTGATCGAGAAAGGGGCAAAGTCGGTATGCTTCCATCCGTATTCGTGCATATATCTCTGCATGATGAGCGCATTTAAACCCACGAATGACACGCCCTGGTCAACTTCGTTATCTGCGTCTGCAGCAGTTGCCAGTGCAGCAGTTATTTGTGCCGAGCCTGAATCTGTCATTTTTTCAACCCCGACCACCATTGCGGAATCAAGTTCACCGCTAGCAACTGCCATTAGTGCACTGCGAAATGCAGCTCCACCGGAGGCACATGCCGCCTCCACCTTGACGGCTTCCACCGGCTGCATGTCACTCCAATCCGATAACAGGGATCCCAGCAGATCCTGGTGATTACTGATCCCGGAGAGCATATTCCCAACGAATAATCCATCGCAGGTGATTCTGCCGCCATCTTCCATGGCTGCCCGGATTGCATCAACTCCCAGGTCCCGCAAGGATCGATCCCAATGTTCATCGATCTTTGTTTGTCCAATTCCAAGGATTCCGACTTGCCTCATGATTCCTCAATTTCTTGTTTTTGTATGTTTGATTTTACTCGAGGTGTCTCTCCCTGCACAAGTCCATTGTCATGGATGAGGGGCAGATTGTCAAAGAATGGATAATAAATTATCATCAGTGTATGTCCTCGCATAAAAAACCCTCCTATACCGAATTGGTTGAGTTCGAGCAGCAGATCTATGAGGAGTTGGGAAAAGAATCTGAATTAACAACCCGGGAAGTCGAATATATCTCCCGAAAAAAAATTCACATCAGGTTTTCCGAACAAAAATTTAGTGGAGCCAGGTGGACTTTATTTAAAAATATTCTCCTTAATTCACACAGTTACTCGGTTTCATCCGATCCATCGGATCCGGGTCTTCTCAGCCTGGTGCTGCACGAGATCCATCACATGCGCCAGGGTCTTATAACCGCCATGTCTGTCTATGGTGAATTGGATGCCTGGCAGGTTGGGTACCGGTTTTATCAAAGGCTGACAGGAAGAACGCTGAAAGATCCTTTGATCCAATTGCTGGAAATACCTTTATCCTGGTCACGCCCGAACCTGGTCAAAGCAAAACAACTGATGAAGGAATTCTCACCGGGGTACAGGATCGATTGGTATTCCTTGTACCCGATCCACCTGGAGATCATCTGGCGGTTGACCCATCACCAGCCCGATGGCTTAAAAAATTAAACCGCTTACCATGGAAAGCAGGATGCTTCCTGCAATTACGCTGCCCAGCTGCCCTGCCGTGTTGGTTCCCATGGCATGCATCAGGATGAAATTTTCATAATCTTCTTCATTTGCCATTTTAGCAGCCAAGCGACCAGCCATGGGAAATGCACTTATACCTGCTGCACCAATAAGTGGGTTGATCTTTTGTTTACTGATCTTGCACATTAATTTACCAAATATCAAACCTGCCACCGTATCCAGGATAAAAGCAAAGAGTCCCAACAGCAGGATCTGTAACGTGGTCCATTTCAGAAAACTTGCGGCGACCATCGTGGATCCAATTGCCAATCCTAAGAATAGTGTGGTGATATTAATGATTTCGTTCTGAGCTGATTGGTTCAATCGCTCCACCACACCGGCTTCTTTTAACAGGTTCCCCAGCATTAACATGGATATGAGAGGCGTTGCATCCGGCACCAGAATCCCGATCAGGATCGTCACAGCGATAGGGAAAATGATCAGTACCTTTTTGGATACCGGTTTGGGAGAATATTCCATGCGGATCAATCTTTCTTTCCTGGTGGTTAATAACCGCATTATGGGAGGTTGGATGATCGGGATAAGACTCATATAGGAATAAGCAGCCACTGCAATTGGCGCCAGGAGTGAAGGTGCCAGTTTGGCTGCCACGTATATCGAGGTCGGTCCGTCGATAGCACCGATCACTCCGATGGATGCCGCCTCGTTGATCGGAAATCCGATCAATACTGCCAGGATCAACGTACCAAAAATACCAATTTGCCCGGCTGCACCCATAAGTACCAGTCTTGGTTGGGCGAGGAGGGGACTGAAATCGATCATGGCGCCAACACCTATAAAGATCAGCAGAGGAAATATTTCTGTTTCAATTCCAACTTTGTTGAGAATCCCCAACAAACCATTTTCATCTAGGAGTCCATTTAAAGGGATATTTGCCAGGATGCATCCAAACCCGATTGGGACCAGAAGCACCGGCTCATATTCCTTGAAAATACCCAGGCTTACCAGTACCACTCCCACGATAAGCATAACCAGGTTTCCCCACGTAAAAGAGGAGATGCCCTTTAATAAATCTGTCACTAGATCAGATCCAACCATGGTTTAATCCGTGAATTCAAGCAAAGGTTGATGGTGTTTCACAAAGGATCCTTTTTCTGCAAAGATCTTTTTAACCACCCCTGAACGGTTGGCTCGAATCGTATTATTCATTTTCATCGCTTCAATCACCATTAAAGGTTCTCCAGTATCCAGTGTTTGACCTTCCAAAATATAGATCTTGCTCACCACCCCTGGAATGGGAGAAGTAATGACACTTTCCTTGGCATTTGTCTGTAATCCATTCAGTCTTGGCTGGATGGCAGCAGTTGCTGGAGGCAATAATCCTGCTTCTTCAGGTCCAAACCTGACTTCAAAAGTCTCATCACCAATTCTGGCGATCATTGGGTTCGAATTTACATTTTCGATGATCACTTCATAGGTTTTATCTTCCACTTTTACATTAATGTTCATGATTTTGCTGCCTTATTGAACGAAATAGCAAACAACTTTTTATCACATTATCGTCTTTCATTGACCTTGATCCCTTCTTTCAACTGTCTTGCTCTCATGCTCAACTGCCATGCGCTTACGATTGCGGTGGGAGGAAGATGGTAGGAACTCTTTTGAGTTCCTTTGGCAAGGTTGAAAGCAAATACTGCCGCGATGGCTGCAGCTTTTCGTTTTCCATCCAATTCATTGGCTTCAACTGGTTGCTTAGTTGAACCAAGTTTTGTCAATACAACCATCATGACCCAAACAAGAGCCAGGGCAGAAAAAACGATTATGATTCCCACCAGGGTTATTGTAAGCGAGGCAAATAAATTCTCACTCATGTTTCACTCCGGGTTGTTCCCATGTTTGCGGGGAGGCGTGGGAGCGTACTTATCCCGCAGTGCGCCCAGGGCGGCAATGATCTTATTGCGGGTTTCACGCGGTTCGATGATGTCATCGATATATCCAGCGCTGGCTGCATAATATGGATTGTTGAAATGTTCACGGTATTCTTCAGCCAATCGTTTATGTTCCAATACAGGATCAGCAGCCTCCGCTATTTGTTTTTTATAAAGGATGTTTACAGCTCCTTCAGCTCCCAGTACAGCTATCTCAGCACTGGGCCAGGCATAGTTTATATCCGTGCCAAGATATTTACTGCTCATCACAACATATGCACCACCATAGGCTTTTCGGGTAATGATGCTGATCTTTGGCACCGTTGCTTCTGAATAAGCGAACAGGATCTTTGCACCATGGCGGATCACACCACCATGTTCCTGAGATATACCCGGCAGGAATCCCGGTGAATCCACGAAGGTGACCAGCGGTAAATTGAAGCAATCGCAGAATCGTACAAATCTAGTGATTTTGTCTGAGGAATCGATATCCAGCACACCTGCTATGATCGTTGGTTCCTGTCCAATGATCCCGATACTGTGACCTCCGATTCGGGCCAGTCCAACAATGGCGTTCCTTGCCCATGTTGGCTGCAGCTCAAGGAATGATCCATTGTCCACTATCCGATGGATGACTTCATGCATGCTGTAAGGTTCTTTGGTATCCATCGGAATGATGCTGTTCAATTCATCATCCATTTGAAGTGGATCGCTAAGAGGTGTTAGGAAAGGTGGATTTTCAACATTATTGGACGGAAGATAGGCAAGAACTTTACGCACCAGGCTTAGTGCTTCGTCTTCTGATGATGCTGCCAGGTGGGAAGTACCGCTGATGGACATATGAACTTGCGACCCGCCCAGTGATTCAGGATCTACGATCTCACCGGTTACAGCCTTAATCACCTCAGGTCCTGTCAGGAACATGAATGATTTTTTTTCTACCATGATGATCATATCTGTCAGGGCAGGGGAATAAGCAGCACCTCCCGCACAAGGACCCATCATGACGCTTATCTGTGGGATCACTCCAGAATATTGTGCATTCCTTCGAAATATTTCTGCATATCCTCCCAGGGCTTTTACTCCTTCCTGTATCCTGGCGCCACCGCTATCGATCAAACCTACGATTGGCGCTCCGTTTCTTAATGCCAGGTCCATCACCCTGCAGATTTTTCGGCTTTGCATTTCGCTCAATGTTCCCCCGTAAACTGTGAAATCCTGCGCATAAACGTAAGTTGTCCTTCCTTCTATCTGTCCGTATCCGGTGACGACCCCGTCACCAGGGTATTGTTCAGTAGCCAGGCTTTTTGCATCATTTTGATGGGTGATGAAGGGTTCCAATTCATGGAAGGATCCCTTGTCAAGGAGGGTATCGATCCGCTCCCGCGCGGTCTGTTTTCCTGCTTGATGCTGCTTGTTGATCCGTTCCTGCCCGCCGCCGGCAAGGGTTTTCTGGCGCATCCTACGGAGTTCGAGTATTCGGCTGTCTTCCTGGTTCATGGTATTTCCTTTTATAGACTTAAAGTGAAAAAATTCACAACTTGATCAAGTATATCAATTCAATGAAAATAATCTAGGTAATACTTATCAGGGTATTTATATGCTTTTTGGCGCTATCAGGAAACGGTTTTTTTTGGATGGTGTGTAAAAACGACAAGTCCCAGTTAATATTTCTGGTTCGACTCAACGGGTTCAATAAAGAAGAATAGGAAAATGCAAAACGTGATGATTCCAAATATGGCTGAGGTCAGGAACATGATCGGATAACTTGTAAAATCTGCCAGCCATCCACCAAGCAGGGGAGCTGCTATTGCCGCCGGAGCAATCAGGGTGTTGGAAAGTCCAATATAGATGGGTCGTTCGCTTTCTTTCCCAAACTTGACCACCAACGTTAGCGGGATGGTCCACAAGGCAACTGTGCCAATACCTGTCAGTGCCATGATCAGGTAGAACCACTGCAGGGATGGCGCAAACCATGCCAGAAAACTACCCAAGGCTGCCGCAAGAATTCCCATTAATTGCAATTTTTTGTGTCCCCTCCGATCACCCGCCCATCCCATCATCGGGTTGGCAAGAATGGCGATGCCTGTGGCTGTGGCAGAGAAAATACCCGCAGTCAGGTCATTCATTCCGAGGTGGTTGATCGCATAGATAATGTAAAAGGAAAATCCCATGGTCGAGAATTGTGACAGGATTCTCCCGGTTATGAACCATCGGAAATTCTTGTCTCGTTTCAGGATTGTTCTTGTTCCCTTCCAGAAAGGATGCTTTTTTACCGGAATGGTTTTTGTTATATCTTCCGGTTCCCTCGTCATACCCAGGAAGATCATTGATACTGCCAAAACTAATCCGGTGATCAGAAATAAAAGGCTGAAATCGTACCTATCCGAAACCGTGCTGAGGATAATTCCTGCCAGCACAGAACCCAGGCTGATGAATCCATTGGCAGCTGCGGATTGAAAACCGAAAAACGTCCCCCTGTATTCTCCGGGGATGATCTTGCTGATCATGGAAGTCCACGGATTTGCTGTTAATCCTCCCCCCAATCCCTGCCACGCCAAAAGGATGAAAGCCAGGATCAAGGCGTTTTGTTTTCCAATTGCTGGCAGAAACCATGCCACCAATGCAAGCCCCAAAAAAGGAATTCGTTCCTGTATGGTCAGCCATAGTACGGTCGGTTTAAATCTTCTCAACCGGGCAGTCCATCCTGCTGTAAATAATTGCGGGAATTGCCAACCGACACTATGGAGGGAAGGGATCAACCCGATCAGAATGGCTGAGTCAGTCAGTCGATTAATGAAGATGGGAATGAATGCTGAGAATGAACTGAAACCAACTGCTAATCCAAAAAAACCGCCATCCAGTAAATTAACGATCACGTTGAATCGGAGGTTTTTTCTTATCTCTATTTCATTTAATGAGGGCATTTTCGAATTTTACTATGGTTGCCAATTTTCCATTTGGGAATATTAAGTTTCTTTCGACCTGCTTTGGTCCTTCTCTGGTGAGATTAACTTCCCATATCATTAAGCAGCATACAAGAATATTTTCCCTTATAATGAGAATATTAATTGCATTGAATATAAATGATCTTTCATTGATTACAATGGACTTGCTTCCCTGAAACAATAATGAAGGAGTGGGTATGTCTTCAAGACTGGCATCGATCATTCGCAAGGAATTCCTCCAGATCTTACGCGATAAACGAACCCTAGCAATCGTCATACTTATACCAATTATTCAATTGTTCTTGCTTGGGTATTCAGCGACCAGCGATATCCGCAACGTCCCACTGGCGGTTTTCGACCAGTGTAAATGTTCCCAATCCCGTGATCTTCTCGAAGCATATCGTAATGCTGACTTTTTCCAGCTTAAATATGATGTTAATTCCCATGATGACATCCGCTTACTCATCGAGAAGGGGGATATCATGGCTGGGATGATCATCCCGCCGGATTTCGATGTCCAACTAATAAATGGTGATGCCCAGGTTGCTTTCATTCTGGACGGATCCAATGCAACTGCAGGTTCCACTGCTTTATCGGCAGCAACTCTAATCGGGCAATCCTTCTCGACCAGCCTGATGGTCGAGAAGCTGGAAAGAACCGGGCTGGATCCGGATACCTTCAAACCCCCATTGACTGTTCAGACTCGTGTCTGGTACAACCCCGACCTGGTAAGCTCCTTTTTCATGATTCCCGGTGTGATCGGTATGATCCTATTTGCGATCACATCGATATTAACAGCCACTGCCATCGTTCGGGAGAGGGAAAGGGGAACCATCGAGCAATTGATCGTTACTCCCATCCGCTCATGGGAACTGGTGGTGGGGAAGATTTTACCTTACGTGATCCTGGCATTCATCGACACACTCGAATCTCTGGCCATCGGCCATTGGTGGTTCAAGGTGCCTATCAGGGGTGATTTCGGATTGATCCTCGCCTGTTCTGGTTTGCTCCTTCTTTCGGGATTGGGGATCGGTTTATTTGCATCCACGATAGCCAATACCCAGCAGGAAGCCATGCTGACAGTCTGGATGACCCTCCTCCCTTCCATTTTCCTTTCCGGATTCTTTTTCCCGATAGAAGCCATGCCGAAGATCCTTCAGGCAGTATCGTATCTCGTACCTTTGCGATATTACCTTGTGATCCTGAGAGCATTATTGATGAAAGGTGTAGGTGCAGCTGCGATCATGAACGAGATAATCCCGCTGGCAGTATTTGGGGTCTTGATCATGGCTGCAGCAGCAATGCGTTTCCGTAAACGTTTGGACTGAAATTGAAAGCATCATTGGAATCAACATGATGGAGATCAAGGAGAACAAAATGCATAAAAAACCACCAGTTCCGGTCATTGTCATCTTTGTAATAGCGCTCGCCGTTGCCGGGTATTATGGCATCAAAGCGCTTTCTGCCAATGGAAATGGGCAGTTAAAAATTTCAGGCACCATTGAAACTACCGAGGTAAATATTTCCCCCGAAATGCCTGGAAAGGTTGTTGAAGTGTACGTGGATGAAGGCGCACCAGTATCACAGGGTGATCCACTTTTCCGATTGGATGACAGCCTTTTGCAGGCTCAGCGGAACGCAGCCGTAACTTCTTTAGATACAGCCTTGTCTTTCGTTGCTTCCGCTCAAGCAGCCCGCGATACTGCCCAGGTCAATTATGATCTTGCATTGATCGCTGCCAGGGCTGAAGCAGCTTCAAACCGAACTTCGGATTGGCTGTCTTCCAACCTCTCGGGTTATTCCCTTCCAGGTGGCTATTTCTCCAGGCAGGAATTGATCGATGCTTCCTCTGCAGAGGTGGATGCTGCCAGGGTTGACCGTGATGATTTTCAGAAAGCCTTGAATGGCAAACTCGCTGAATCTGCCAGTGCGAACTTCGTAAAGGCTGAGATTGATCTGCTGGCATCCCGCTTTGCTGAGCAGTCAGCTCTGGATGCTCTCAATCGAGCCAAACTTTCATCTGAGCAGGAATTAATTGATACTGCTCAAAAAGTATATGATGAAAAACAGGCTGAAACAGAAATTGCCCAGGCTGCTTATGATGATCTTGCTGATTCGCAGGTAGCCCTCGATATTATTTCCCTTCGCCTGGAGCTCTCGATTGCACAGGAGCGCTACGAATCAGCTCAGGACCGTCTTCTGCAGTTCCAAATTGGTGAGGCATCGCCAAAATTAAAGGCAGCTCTGGCTGCTTTGAACCAGGCAGATCTTGCTGTTGCCCAGGCAAACGCAATGGTCTCCCAGGCGCAGGCTCAGTTGAACCTTCTGGATGTACAGATCGGAAAATTGACGGTCCTTTCACCGACCGATGGCACCATTCTGACCAGAAGGGTACAACCCGGCGAAATGGTATCAGCTGGAGCATCCGCTTTTACCTTGGGAAAATTGGATGAATTAACGATTGTCGTATTTGTCCCTGAAAATGTCTATGGCAAGTTATCACTTGGACAAATGGCTGATCTGGTAGTGGATTCCTATCCAGGGGAGGTATTCCATGCAGAAATATACCGGATAGCAGACCAGGCTGAATTTACACCTCGTAATGTTCAAACGATTGAAGGAAGAAAAGCTATGGTCTTTGCCATCCATTTAAATGTGGCTGACCCTTCAGGAAAATTAAAACCGGGTATGGCTGCTGATGTGACATTTGCAAAATAAAAATGTTTCCATGCTGCCCTCCATTCAACGGGAAAGAACCCTCTAGACCATGATCGAGATCAAGTCGCTCAATAAATCATTCGGATCAAACCATGCAGTAAAAAACCTGAGTATATCGATCAACCCAGGAGAGATCTACGGTTTGGTGGGTCCGGATGGAGCTGGAAAGACGACCACGTTGCGACTTATGGTGGGAGCACTCAAACCGGATGGAGGCAGTATTTCCATTAACGGTGTGGATCTGTTGAAGAATACCGAGCAGGCCAGGTCTCAGATCGGATATTTATCCCAGCGATTCTCGCTCTATGAAGACCTTACTGTCATGGAGAACATCCGTTTCTTCGCTGAGGTCAGGGGAATCTCTCGTTCAGAATGGTATGACCGCAGCCTGGAGATACTTGCCTTTGTAGGTCTGGCTGATTTTAAGGATCGTTTGGCTGGGGTTCTTTCCGGTGGTATGAAGCAGAAACTTGGCCTGGCATCCGCCCTGGTCGGTTTAC
>DATEUN010000041.1:0-4031 GCA_035283125.1 Anaerolineales bacterium | reverse complement strand
TTTCCAGCCACCTTTTCCGTATGGAGGGAAAAGATCACAGCAAAAAAATTTAACCCGATCAACAACATCGAATTTGCGGGCATTCTGCCTTGCCACTTTAATGGCTTTCCTTGAAATATCACCAGCAAGCAACTTAACATCAGCAACATGGGATGCAATTGCAATGGCAATGCAACCCGAGCCAGTTCCGACATCGATCACCCGTCTCTTTTTCGGATTTGCATGAAGCCAATCCAGAGCTTTTTCAACCAACATTTCTGTTTCCGGTCGGGGAATGAGGACATCCTGGTTGATAACCAGGTCCAACCCGTAGAATTCCCAATGTCCTATGATATAAGGTAAAGGGATGTTCTTGTTTATCATGGAAATTGCGTCTGCAACCTGTTTTTGCTGGGATCTGGAAAGCTGTAACTCAGGATGAGCCATCAGATATGACCGATCAAAGCCCGTTATATGAGCCAGAAGCGTCTGGGCATCCAAAACAGGGGAATCGGAAGATCCCTTTATTTCCCCGGAAATTTCATCCAGTATCGCAATCATATTATTCCGTTCACTAATCCCATATCATAATACAATCGGAACAGAATTTTTCCTATCAAAATGGGTCAATCATTATCCTGGCTGTACTCACCCAATACCGCCAACCGATCAGCTTCATCTGTTGAATTTAATTCCTCAATGAATTCGTCGATATTTCCTTCCATAACAAAAGGAAGATTGTAATTGGATAATCCGATGCGGTGATCCGTTACCCGAGACTGCGGATAATTGTATGTACGGATCTTTTCCGACCGCTCACCTGTGCCAACCTGGGAACGTCGTGATTCGTCCTGTTCCGAGCGTTGTTTTTCCTCTTCGATCTCGTACAACCTGGCACGCAGGATCGACATGGCACGGACCTTATTCTGCAACTGTGAACGCTCATCCTGGCAGGCAACAACCATACCAGTCGGCAGGTGTGTGATACGAATGGCAGTGGCGTTCTTTTGAACATTCTGCCCACCTGCTCCAGCAGAGATATAAACATCTATGCGCAGATCCGAAGTCGGGATGTCGATGTCGACCTCCTCTACTTCAGCCAGTACTGCAACAGTTGCAGTGGAAGTATGGATTCGACCAGAAGATTCCGTGCTGGGGATGCGCTGAACACGGTGAACACCAGATTCGAATTTAAGCTTGGAATAAGCTCCGGCACCTTTAATCAGAAAGGTTATCTCCTTGAAACCGCCTATCCCAATATCGTGCTGGGACAACACTTCAACCTTCCAGTTCTGCTTTTCTGCATAACGGCTGTACATTCTAAAAAGATCAGCAGCAAAAAGAGCAGCTTCATCTCCTCCGGTTCCGGCACGGATCTCCATGATGACATTCTTCTCATCACGAGGATCCCTGGGAATCAATAATCGCTTGATCTCACCCTCGAGTGAACCGATAAGAGGTTCCAATTCATCCACTTCTGCCTGGGCAAGTTCCAAAAGATCCGGGTCGCTGGAATCTGAAAGGACAGCTCTTGCCTGTTCCAAATCTGCCAGTTTCTTGCGATATCTCATGGCTCGCTCGGCAATTGGTTCCAGATCAATTCGCTCCTTGTTCAGTTCGGCGGCTCGTTGATAATCATCTCCCACCTCCATCAACAACCGTCCCAATTCATTGTAGCGTTCTTCAATTCCTTCTAATTTATCCAGCATGGTTCTTCCTATACAAACTCATCTTGTCATTGGCGACAAATAGCGCGGCTTATAGCCGCGCTATTATTCATTATTTATTTAATTCAGCTACCGTGCAGCTGCGGATAGGAGCATGGAAAGAATTAAAACAACAGAAATAGCCAGGAAAACATACTGCATATTGCGAATACGTCTTTTTTCCCTATCGATCCCGGCACCTGGTTTCTTTTTGTTCTTGTTTTTAGAGCTTTTCCCTGCCATTGATCATCCTTTTTTCTTTTTCCGTGCAGTTCGTATTCTAACACATTTATACATTGAGCCTAATGCTTATGTTTAATAAACCATAACACCTTGAAACCAGCTCACATTTACGCTTCCAGATGTGATTTGATGCTGACAGCCAGTTCCTTGTTAATACCGGGAACACTTGCCAGTTCTTCAAGTGTGGCAGAACGGATGGCATCCACCGAACCGATATGCTTTATCAGTGCATTCCGTTTAGCAGGACCTATCCCTGGAATCATATCGAGGGCAGATTTCAATCCCAACCTGGTCCTGCGTTTTCTGTGCGCAGTAATGGCAAAACGATGGGCTTCATCACGGATACGTTGAAGCAGATATAACCCCTGTGAATGGCGAGGAAGTTTCAATGAAGCTGATCGATCAGGAATAAAAATTTCTTCCTCCTGTTTTGCAAGACCCACAACAGTAAATTTGCCTGATAAATCGTATCTGTCCAATATTTTAACAGCCCGGCTCAACTGCCCTTTCCCACCATCCACAATCAGAACATCAGGCAGAAGTGAGAATGCAGCATCTGGTTTTTCACCAGGCTCCAATTTCATCTCCTGGGCTGATTTCCAACGACGGAATCTTCGATCGAGAACTTCCTCCATACTGGCAAAATCATCTGGTCCAACCACCGTTCTGATATTGAAACGACGGTAAAGTTTTTTATCAGGGACACCTTTGGAAAAAACAACCATGCTTCCCACCGAACTGGTGCCCTGCGTGTTGCTGATGTCATAGCACTCGATGCGATTGGGAGGAGCGGACAAGCTTAGCACCTGCTGTAATTCAGCCAATGACTGCTCCTGCCGGTGAGTGTCAGCCTGCCATTGGGCTCGCAATGATTGAAGCGTATCGGCTGCATTCTCAGCAGCCATCTTGACCAATTCCTTCCGTTTACCCCGGTGGGGAACAACCATCTCCACTTTCTGTCCACCAGATCGTCCACGAAGCCATTGCTGAATGATGCGGGTTTCTTCGATCTCCTGGGGCAGGAGCACCTGTCCAGGTATCCTTGCTGCTTCGGTATAGAATTGTTTCACAAATTCAGTGATCACCTGTTTATCCAGATTATCCTCGGTTCCCTCAAGAACAAAGTATTCACGACCGATCAATTTTCCAGCACGGATAAAGAAGACCTGGACACAGGCTTCATTGTTATCCCTGGCCATGGCGATCACATCGGAATCAACATAATCAGATGCAAAAACGACTTTCTGGCGTTCCACGATATTTCCAAGCGCTTTTAATTGATCACGAAGGACAGCAGCCCGCTCAAATTTTAATTCTGTAGATGCTTCTTCCATTTGTTTCTGCAAGCGTTTCACAATGGGATCTGATTTACCATTAAGAAAATCCTGGAGATCACTGATAACCTGCCGGTATCCTGCACGATCGATTGCACCGATGCATGGTGCGGTGCAAAGATTAATGTCGTGATACAGGCAGGCACGGGAATCAAGACCTGTGATCTCACGATCACAGGTAAGGTAGGGAAAGATACGCCGTAATACATCCAGTGTCTGATGAACCGCCCAGACAGATGTATAAGGACCAAAATATTTCCCTCCATCATCCTGCATTAATCGAGTTACCGTCACACGTGGAAATTCTTCCTCCCAATGAATTTTTATATAAGGATAGCGTTTATCATCCTTTAGACGGATATTATAAAAAGGCCGGTAGCGTTTGATGAGGTTCATCTCAAGGATCAAAGCTTCCAATTCTGACCCAACGACAATCCATTCCAAGTCAGCAATTTCCCTTACCAACCGCCTGGTCTTATGGTCATGTCCGGCATCATTATGGAAATATGATCGAACCCGGTTCTTTAAATTGATGGCTTTACCGTCATAAATGACTTTGCTATCGGTATTATTCATAATGTAGCAGCCTGGTTTGTCCGGCAGAGTTGTGAGAATGCCTTTGAGGTTATTTGACAATTCCATGGTTAAATTTTATCATGCTGGTTTCCTGACTTTACCCTTAGAGAATTTCCAGGTTATGATCATAAATAATCTAAGGTATCATTGAATCAGTCCAATATAATTGGTTAATGGATTTAGAAACAAAGCA
>DATEUN010000040.1:0-6867 GCA_035283125.1 Anaerolineales bacterium | reverse complement strand
ACTTCAATGGTAACTTTGATCTATTGGATGATGTCGGCTATTTTTCCCGTTACAACACACCTTTCGAATTTGAGGTTATAGACAATAACTGTTTGACCAATTAATTTAACACTCCGGTCATTCCATATGGGGGAAACCCTTGTATTAATGCTGCCTTGGATTTTTACTGAAGACCTGCTATTGATGGTATGTGTATGATTTTCTGCTCCCTGATCATCCAAGCCAAGGATAATTCGATAGTATTTGGACCTTTCAGAAATAATACTTGACAAGAGAATTATTTTGTCTATAATAATATACATCACTGATATATCATTGATACATCAGTGATGTACGAAGCATAACCATTACAGCAATTCGATTGGATCCTATTTACAGATAATTATGACAGCAATCATTGATGGACATAAAGAGAAAAGATCAGCAGCACTGACTTCTGTTGTCGCAGCAGTCGGTTTGACTGGTTTCAAAATTGTTGTTGGTGTGATGACTGGTAGTTTGGGCATTTTGGCGGAAGCAGCGCATTCTGCCCTCGATCTGGTCGCAGCCATCATGACCTGGTTTGCAGTCCGTATCTCTGATAAACCTGCAGATAAGGGTCATCCCTTTGGACACCATAAAGCCGAAAATATATCTGCACTGTTTGAGACACTTCTTCTCCTGCTAACATCAGCATGGATTATTTACGAAGCCATTAATCGGCTGACGCATAAGGGAACCCATCTGGAAGTGACGATATGGAGCTTCCTTGTGATGGGTACATCCATTGTAATTGATTACAACCGTTCCCGCATGTTGTATCGGGTCGCTGAAAAACATAACTCTCAAGCATTGGAAGCAGACGCTTTACATTTTTCCACGGATATCTGGTCATCAGCTACGGTCATACTGGGACTGATTGCAGTTCTTATTGGCAAGTGGATTCCTTCTCTGGCATTCCTTGAGATGGCGGATGCCATAGCTGCTTTGGCTGTTGCTGTCATCGTTATCTTTGTTAGTGCGCAGCTTGGTAAAAGATCCATCGAAGCGCTCTTGGATGCCGGCCCTGATGACGGGAAGTATAAGCAGATCGCAAAAGAAGTTGGTACTATACCAGGTGTATTGGATGTCCACGCCTTGCGAATTCGTGTTTCAGGAGCATCCTGGTTCGTGGATATGCATATTTATATGGATGATACGACTTCATTGATTGAATCACATCACGTTACCGAAAAGATTGAAATGAAAGTACAGGCGATCCTTCCAAAATCGGATGTTACTGTTCATGTCGAGCCGGGTAGTATGGCTATGGTGAAAAAAGAAATAGTGAAGTGAACCAGGAAAATTTTTCTTACATCTGGGTAGGAAGATGCCTAAATAATTGACCGATGACCATTGTTTTCTAAAGTGGAGGTACGGTTGGATAAAAAAACAGGATTAATTTTCTGGAAGGGCTATGGCTAAAAAACATACGATTGCTGACCAGGCATATCAGGCAATTTTGATGGATATTCTCGCCTGCGAATTGGATCCCGGCAGTCAGATAGCCCAATCCGCATTAATGGAAAAATATGATTTTGGAGTAACCCCTGTCAGGGAGGCTCTTAAGCGGCTTGAATTTGAAGGGTTTGTTCGCACAATTCCCCGTTACGGCTACATCATCACTCCTGTTACAGTGAAGGATGTGGAAGATATTTACGAGATGCGTGCCATCCTCGAAAAAGCCAGTGTCAGGCTTGCAGTCCAGCGGGCATCTGAATATCAGATCAATGAATTAAGCAAATTTGCTGAGTTGACTTATGTCTATAAAGACACCGAGAGTTATCAGCAATTCCTTGAGAAGAATAACATATTTCATTATTCCATCGCAGTTGCTGGTGGAAATCTCAAGCTTGCCGAAACACTCCTTAATCTCCTCAACCAGATGATTCGAATTTTCAACCTTGGTTTGGATTTGCGAGATAGCGCAGAAGAAATGCGAACTGAACATGTTGCCCTCATAAAATCAATCCAATCCCGTGATTCAAGCCTGGCAGAAAGGATCGTTATTGATCAGATCAATCATTCTCGCCAAAGAGTGATCCAGATGATCAGTCTGAAACTGGAGCACCGGTCGATATCTCAGAATGAACTGATGCTTGATCAAAGTTAAAAGAATTTTAACCAAAGGGAATAACAATCATGGCCATTATAGATACAAAAATCATGGATCTGCGAAGCGAAATAGTTGGCGTGGATCAATTGGTTCCTCTTCTGGATGGAAGCCAGGATACATATGTTAATCTGGATAATGCTGCCAGTACACCTCCATTCAAGATAGTTCAGGAAAAAGTTGATGAAGTATTTAAATGGTATTCATCTGTCCATAGGGGAGCGGGTTTCAAATCTTTGCTTTCAACACAGCTTTTTGAAGAAGCCCGGGAGATCGTTCTTGATTTTGTGGGGGCTGACGAAGATCACGATGTGATCATCTTTTCCCGCAATACTTCCGAGGCTCTCAACTTGCTTGCCAAGCGTTTCCCCTTTCAACCAGGAGACATGGTCCTCACAACAGGGATGGAGCACCATTCCAACGATCTTCCCTGGCGTGCTCGCGCTGAGGTACTTCATGCAGGCATCCTTCCGGATGGATCACTCGATATGCAGGATTTCCAGGACAAACTGGAAAAGAATGCCAAGAATATCAGGCTGGTGGCTGTTACTGGTGCTTCTAATGTGTCGGGTTATATGCCGCCAATTTATGATATCGCAGAAATGGCTCACAAACACGGTGCAGTGGTGTCAGTTGATTGTGCCCAATTGCTGCCTCACCGCAAGGTCGATATGCTCCCTCCCGATTCTCCCCGTCATTTGGATTTTATTCAATTTGCAGCCCACAAAGTCTATGCTCCGTTGGGCTCCGGAGGGCTTGTCGGACCTCGTGATTTCTTCAATCGCGGTGAACCGGATTATCGCGGTGGTGGAACAGTTGAAATTGTCACTCTTGATGAGGTCATGTGGACATCTTCTCCTGAAAAGGATGAAGCCGGAAGCCCAAACGTGATTGGTGCGGTAGCATTGGCAGCCTCTCTTAAATTCCTCTCGCAGGTCGGTATGGACACGATTGCTGCCCATGAAGCTGAACTAACAAGCTACACCTTGGAAAAACTGACTTCAATGTCCGGCATAAAAGTATTTGGCTCCACCGATCCTTCCAGGGCGCAGGATCGAGTCGGTGCCATTCCGTTCCATGTAGAGGGGGTGCAGCATGGCTTGGTAGCCGCCATTCTCGGCTTTGAGGGTGGAATTGGCGTCAGGGATGGATGTTTTTGTGCCCATCCTTATATTTTGCGCCTGCTTAATATTTCCGATGTTGAATATGCTCAATTCCATGAGCGCGTGAAACATCGTAATCGGGCAGATCTTCCCGGGTTAATTCGTATGAGTTTTGGTTGTTATTCCAACTTTGCAGATGTTGATCGTTTGGTGAATATGCTTGAATGCATAATATCCGGCAATTTCAATGGACATTATGAAGTTCATAAACCATCAGGCTCCTACTTCCCCAATGGTTATGATCCTACCTCCGTCCGAAAACACTTTTCAATTTAATAATCAATGAGGATTCTCATGAGATTATCAGGGCAGACCTAATGACCAAAACTAATATTGCAATTTTAGGTATATGCGGTCGGGGTGGTTTCGCGTGGATTGCACAATCAATCCTTTGTGAATTACAGGGCCATCCATTTTTTCAAGTATCAGCTGTAATATCTGAGCGTGCTTCTCTTGAAGGAATGAAGGTAAGAGATGGATTAGATCAATGGTATGAAGATCGGCCATTACCTGATGAAATATCTGAGATGTCATTATTGCCACCGGATGCAAACACATTACGATCAACATCTGATATCAAGTTGGTTATTTCAGCATTACCTCCTCAATTATCTCAAAAGCTAGATACTCAAATTGCAGCTGGTGGAATTCCTGTGATAAGTGAAAGTCCAGGTCTTCGCAGCGATCCGGATATTCCACTCCTTGTACCTGAAATAAACGCTGATCACCTGGAAATAATTAAAACTCAACAAAAAAGGCGTGGTTGGGATAAAGGTTTTATCATTTCAAATCCTGGTTGTACATTCACAATCTTGGCTTTAGCGATGAAACCGATACTAACCATTGCAGGTATTAACGGGGCAGTGATTACAACGATGCAGGCAATTTCAGGAGCAGGTCCTGATGCGATTGCAGGTATGAATATTATCGATAACGTTATCCCATTTATTCCGCAAGAAGAATCGAAACTCGAATTGGAATTACCTAAGATCTTGGGAAAAATGGAGGATGGAAGATTTTCCCCGGCTGAGATCCCTTTATCTGCTACATGTTGCCGGGTACCTGTATTGGATGCACATACAGCAGTGGTTTCCTTGGAGTGTAAATCACCCCTTAAATTGGATGACGCTATTGATGCATGGAAGAATTTTTCCGGAACGCCTCAATCTTTTGGTTTGCCAAGTGCGCCAAACCCTGTTATTGAAGTTATGTTTGAAAATGATCGACCTCAACCTCGCTTGGATCGAATGAAGGGGCAGGGACGTAGGATCTCAATAGGTCGGGTACGAGAGAATAGAATATTAAGGAATGGAATAACTTTTGTTGTGGTTGGACATAACAGAAGGAGAGGTACGTTTGGAAATACAATTCTGAATGCTGAATTGTTGTTGCACCAGGGTTTACTTTAATTTGAAAGGATAACTAGGATCAACATTATTATGGAAAATAACCATCCAAAAATTGAGGTACTCAACGAAAACCAGAAAAATACTCTTCATTCTGCATCGCTTGAAGTATTACAGGAAACTGGGGTGAACGTCCATTCTGAAGTCACTAGGAAGAGATTAGCTGAAGCAGGTTGCCAAGTTGATGAAAACCGCGTAAGAATCCCCGGCCACCTAATTCAATGGGCTTTGAACCAATTTCCTAAGAAAGTAGAGTTATATGATCGGAATGGAGATTCTGCAATGAATCTTGAAGGGAAGAATTGTTATTTTGGCACTGGATCTGATACCCCCTTCGTAATTGATTTAGATACCGGTTTACGTAGAAATGCAGTTCTTTCGGATATTGAGAATGTATCACGTCTGACAGACTCTCTTCATAACTTGGATTTCTTAATGTGTATGGGTATCGCATCTGACGTACCACCTTCAATCTCTGATCTTTATCATTTCAGAGCCATGGTTTCAAATACTATTAAACCTATTATTTTCACAGCTTGGAATTCATCCAACCTGGAAGAGATTATCAAGATTGCTGATATCGTGGCTGGGAGTCATGAAAATCTCGAACGTTCACCATTTTTAGCCCTCTATGCAGAACCAACAGCTCCCCTGACTCATGGTTTATTAAGTTGTGAAAAACTCGAGGTCATTTGTCGTTCGAACCTCCCGGTTGTTTATACACCGGGTCTGATTACCGGAGCTTCTTCTCCAGTCTCGTCTGCGGGAGCTATTGTAGTTGCAAATGCCGAGATCCTCAGCGGATTATTGATTACCCAGCTTATTAATCCTGGTACTCCTGTCATCGCCGGGGGAGGAGGAATGATGACAATGGATATGCACTCAATGATCGCAAGTTATGGTTCACCAGAGTTCATGCTTAATTGGTGTTCTTTGCGGGAAATGGGGGCTTATTATGGTCTACCTGTTTTTGGATTCGCTGGCGTTAGTGATTCACTTATCTTTGATCAACAGGCAGGTATTGAGGGAGCATTATGGGTCCTGTTAGCCTGTTTAGAGGGAGGAAATCTCATACATGATGTTGGCTACATAGAGTCAGGTCTTACAACATCCTACCAAATGATTGTTGCTATGGATGAGACGATCGGGTTAGTAAGGCGATTTATGCAGGGGGTCTCGGTAAGTGTTGAAGACTTGGCCTTTGATACAATTTCGTCCGTTGGCCCTGGAGGACATTTTCTAACCGAAAGACATACTCTGGATCATTTCAGAGAAAACTGGAGGCCTGATATTTTTAATCACTCTAATCGTAATGACTGGGAGTCTGCTGGAGCTGGATCTCTTGGCGATAAAGCCCTTCAAAAGGCAAAAAAAATTGTTGCAGATTGTACTCCGTTACCTTTGGATCCAAATGTCAAAAAGCATATTGATGACATCTTAACATTTGCAAAATCGCGATTAAATGAAATGGATTAGCCAGATAATCTTTGGTATTGTGGCTGATTCATAAATACAAATTCTTGGAGGGTTCTCATGGAAGAAGAATTCGAAAAAATATTCAATGCAGTAATAGAGGGGGCAGATGAAAATGTGGCAAATTTAGTGGCTCAAACTCTCAATGGAGGGGCAAAAGCCGGGGACATTTTAAACAAAGGTCTCATTAGAGCGATGGATGAAGTTGGAAATCGATTTGAAAGCGGTGAGTATTTTATTCCTGATATGCTGATAGCTGCAAAAGCGATGAAGGCGGGAATGGCACTCTTGAAGCCATTGCTGGTTAACGCAGGAGTCGCTTCAGTGGGGCGTGTGGTGATTGGAACAATCAAAGGTGATTTACATGACATTGGTAAAAACCTTGTCTCTATGATGTTGGAAGGGGGTGGATTTGAAGTTATAGATTTGGGAACAGATGTTTCTCCAGAAAAATTTGCTTCTGCTGTTAGGGAACACAATCCGGATATTGTGGGTATGTCAGCTTTATTAACTACAACAATGATACATATGAAAGACGCAATTGAAGCAATTGATGACATTGGTCTTAAGAAACAAGTAAAGATCCTTATCGGTGGAGCTCCAGTCACCCAGGAATATGCCGAGAAGATTGGCGCAGATGGTTATGCATCCGATGCTATTAAGGCGGTTATGTTGGCAAAATCTTTAATGGATT
>DATEUN010000039.1:0-4477 GCA_035283125.1 Anaerolineales bacterium | reverse complement strand
GAGGTTGCTGCAGATCTGGAATATGCCCAGTCGCTCGGAGTCAACAGTACACCCACCTTTTATATCAACGGTATATTCGTTCAGGGGGCGCTACCTTACGAGAATTTCAAATCACTGATAGACCAGGAACTGGCAGGGGAGTTGCAGTAATATGAAAAAATTCGTGGCAATTGCAGGAAATATTGGAGTTGGAAAATCCACGCTGGTGGATAAACTGTGTAAAAAAATGGACTTCACACCATTCTACGAACCGGTCACAGAGAATCCCTACCTGACCGACTTCTACAATGACATGCAAACCTGGGCATTTCATTCCCAGGTTTGTTTCCTTACCCACCGCCTGCGCTCCCACCATGCCCTTTCTCATCATGGGAATTCCGTCATCCAGGACCGCAGTGTATACGAGGATGCTGAGATCTTTGCCCATAATCTTTACCTGCAGGGACACCTCCATCCGCGCGATTACAAAACCTATCGTGAACTCTACCAGACCATGGTGGATTTTCTTCCCCCTCCCGACCTTGTCATCTACCTGCGTGCCACTGTCCCCACCCTTATGAAACGGATCAACCTGCGTGGGCGGGAGTACGAAAAATCCATCCCCTCTGATTACCTCTCCAGTTTGAACGTTCTTTATGAGAATTGGATCTCTGATTTCACCATCTGCCCGGTTCTGACAGTTCCGGCTGACGACCTGGATTACGTGGTCTACAATGGTCACCTCAACCTGATCGCAGACAAAGTAACACAAAAATTGACCGGCAAGGACGAGGTCATCTTCCTTCCCAGTGAAGTACAGATGGCAGCGCTTGCCTGAGGTTCCCAACCAGAGAATTAATTATCAATTCCCGCCGATGAAAGACCACCTGGCGGGAAATTTTGTTAACTGTCTATCCACACGTACCGATCCAGTAAAGGAAAAAATCCGTACCATGGAGAAATCCCACCCCCTGAATCAGGAACAATTCACGCTGTCAATCTGCCTGCGGTTCCTCCGGAATTACCATCAGAGGATCTGCCTGTTCCGGAAGGTGTTTTTCTGGATCAACTTTCATGGGTTCGATCACCAGCCTGATGGCTGTGCGGACCTTCTCATCTATCTCCACATCCACGAATTCCGGGATGCAGGCAATGTGAATCCCTTCCTCTTTTAGATATCCATTGGCCAGGATCATCGCTTTCACTGCCTGGTTCACGGCTCCGGCGCCGATGGCCTGTACTTCCGCTTTGTTATGTTCTCGAATGACACCTGCGATGGCACCAGCTACGGCAGAGGTACGGGAGGTTGCTGATACTTTAATAATATCCATGTTTATCTCCCTGGATTGAATGGAACGATCTTGATGCAGCCGATTCTTATTAAGATTGTACAGGATTTAACAACCTTATACAAGCGGGTTTTTACTGAATTGCTTCTTTATTAATATTGATTAATTAAATATGTATATATAGTCGTAGTAGTAGGGACTGTGGAAAAGTGGAAAATACCTTTGAGTAGGCATAAATACCATATATATACTGGTATCAATGGTTGATCAACTACATATAGCGGTAAAGTTCGAGCAATTGCCTATACAGAATTGTGGAAAATATCTGCATGAATTGGGGTCTTTTAATAAAAGGTATCCACAGTTTATCCCCAACAGCAGGAGTGGATTCGTTAAATAAGAACCCACCATATCTGGGGGTTTGGAATTGATCATTATTCGAACACTTGAGCGATTTATCCACATAAAAGGACACTTATCCACAGTTTTCAGCCAGTTATCCACAGGTAAATCTGAAAAACCTGAAAAAATTCTTATTTTTCTTCCCGGTCTGATTCATTGATTCCGTGAATACCTTTCCACGACTCCAGCATACCCTCCAATCTATCCAGGAATAAATCCAATTTATGAAGGTTGGATGTCATTCCTTCATTCAGCATTCCCAGCGATTGGCAGGCATCCTTCCAGGCAGATTGCTTCTCTATCGGCAGCTTGGAGACAGCCAGGCTCCATGTGTGCAGCAGGGGCCACAGGATTGCACTCGGCGTGCCCTCATTGATTGCGGTCTCAAATCCGCTCCGATAGTAGGGCACCCGGGCTGGGTGTATGCGTGCATCCCCATCTGCTGCATCCGTACCAGCTTCAACCAGATCCTTCTCCCAGTCCTTCAGCCATTCATCCAGCTTTTCCGCCTTCAGCTGTCCCGCTCCCAGGAGCGAATAAAGTTCCCCTCCCAATTCAGGAAGGTCGAACGCATTCGCAATGGCTGGAAAATCAAGCAGGAAACGTCTCTCCCCCAGTATCGGATCTTTAATAACCGGCAGGACATTGGCTGCATGACTGATCGATTTCAGATAACGGAGAAGCATTTTTGGTTGTGTACTTTTCCCGGTACCGGGATCTTTTTCCAGGTCGCCCCAGATGGCGCGTGCATGCCCGGCATTCAGGCTGGCACGCGCATGGGCATTGAGCGGATCATCGTACTTGTCCCTCACTGCAGCCTGCGTGAAGTCGAAAAAATGATCGGGATCATATAACTGGACGGCACGGTAAATTTCCGGCCCGATCCATGGATTGGTACGCAGGTTGCGGGCAGGTTCATATTCCTCGCGCGGGTTGTGTTTAATGTCCAGGTGGATGTCAGGGTTGAGAGGGATGACCTCCCTCCGTAAAGCGGGAGGCATGGAATGGATGAACACCAGGTCAATGTCTGTGCTGTTTCCCATCAAGGGATCCTCGGTTAAAAGCGAGCCGGTCAGAAAAATGGACAGGATATACTTCCTGGCAAATTCTCCCTGCGTCCGTTCCCTGACGGTATCCCTGGCAATGCGTAGAAGTGATTCTTTGGAGATGATCATGGGTTCCCCCTTTTAACCTACTCCCCGGTCTCCGAGCGGCAGTTCAGATTGGAAGGGAGCCATCTGCAGACCCTCGCGAATACGGTTCTCGATATTTTTCAAGTGGTCAGGCTGGCGGACGAAATCCAACGGGTTGGTGTCGATCACCAGCACGGGTGTTCCATTCATGGGTTCTGAAAAGAATTGATCGTACGCCTGGTTGAGTTGATCGATATAACCGATCTCCATGTTGCGCTCATAGCTTCGATCGCGGCTGGCAATGCGCTGCATCAGGGTGGAGGTATCTGCCTTCAGGTACACCAGCAGGTCGGGCAGGATGATCTTCTCAGCCAGCGCTTCATGTACCCGGAAATACATTTCCAATTCATCACCTTTCAGATTGATACCGGCAAAAAGGGCATCCTTGGCAAAGGTGTAGTCCGAGATAAGCGAGTTGTTCCCACGCAGGAGTTCGGGCACCCGGTTGTGCTGCTGGTGATAGCGGCTGAGCAGGAAGAAGATCTGGGTCTGGAAAGCATAGCGCTGCCGGTCGCCGTAGAAATCGGACAGGAACGGATTTTCCTCGAAGACCTCGAGCAGCAGGTCGGACTGAAAAGCCGGCGCCAGCAGGCGGGCAAGTGTTGTCTTTCCCACTCCAATAACACCTTCTATGGCAATGTACATGGCAGCCCCTTTTGTGCGATTTTATTAAAGGATACCACAGGATAAGAAAACCTCCTAAAAATTATACATTGGGAGGTTTTAATATTACAAAGGATATTGATCGTACAGAACCATTAGGGCTTGGTCGTGTCCAAAAGATAGGCGGAACCTTTCACCAGCAGGAAACCGCGCCCTACCTTGGTAAGCGTGGCACCTTCAGGTCCGGCGACGATGAATTCTGTGGCATCGATATGTATGGGGGATGAAAGGATGGTGTTGCTCATACTCATATAATCACTGATTAAACCTGCGACTGGTTTTGGTGCTGGAATTTCAACAAACAGTCTCGTTTCCACCCGAATATCCGGGTCAATTTTTACGGTGTCCAGGCAGGTGAGACACCAGTTTCCATTGACAATTGGCATCTTGCCGGTTATTACCATTTTTAATGTCTGCGCATCATCTCCTGCCATGAAGTGAATGGTGCCTTCACCTACCAGTGCTGAGATCGAAGGAACTTCCAGAACCTTGTCTGCAGAGAATGCTGGGTGACTCGGTGTGGGAGAAGCTGTTGGAGGGATGGGTGTGGATGTTTCCAAAGGTGTGGGGGTTTCTTTAGATGGGAGTGCATTGGAAAGAAAATTACAGGCCAGGGAGGCAGTAAGCAGGACGGGGAGGATCAAGTACACAGAAATTCTTTTCTTTGTGGTTATGGAATGTTTAGTTTTCATGTAGTGCGCCCTCCATGTGCGCTTTAGGGATGCATCCTGATTGTGAAATTATATTCAAGGATACCATATATTGATTGGTGGAACCTATGTCATTTCTTCTAAAATTTTATCTATCAAAGGGCGAGGCATGCATTGAAAGATTCAATGCGTCTGATTCCTTTTGAGATAGAAACGATATTTTAAAAAGATCAATTATGTTTTTACTTAAATCAATATATCATTTACCCTTCGATAAATGAATGTTATTCTACTCATCACC
>DATEUN010000038.1:0-3530 GCA_035283125.1 Anaerolineales bacterium | reverse complement strand
AGTCGACAGCAGTCCACGCTGGCCGCTTTTGGCTAGTGCTTCCAGGGTGAGGCTGGCAAGCTGTTCCGGATTGCGCCCGGCCATGCTGCCAAAACCGATATAGACCGGAGGCAGTCCTGCCTCCAAAAAGGTTTGCAGTTCAGGCGAGGGTTGCCAGTCTGGCTGGGGATCAAGAAAGAGATAGCCGGTTATGTGTACGCTGTCCGGCCAATCAGCCGGGTGGGGGATGATGCCGGGGCTGTATGCGCCCAGCATGGGGGTGGACCTTAATACGCGCTGAAACAGGTCGGCGTTGTAAGCAGGCAACCCCAGCCGCTGTCTGAATTCGTTCACGAAAGGTTGATACCACAGCCAGATCACCTGGAGCATGGCCGTGCCAGACAGGTAATTATGCAGCCCGCCCAGATCTTTCTGAATGGGCCAGGAGGGGGCTGGGAAAGCCTTTGTCGCCAGCAGCGGGGTGGGTTCAAGGTTGAGGATAGGAATGCCCAGTGCTTCGGCAATGGATTTTCCGAAAGCGCCAAAAACACCGAGGCAGATCAATGCATCTGCTTCTTTGCAGGCATCATATGCATCCATTGCCATTTGCATGATGACCGGGGCGATCATTTTTCTGACCGCGCCAATGGACTTAAGAGGATTGGCTCCACTTGTCTCCATGAATTTCCGACCTGTATCGCTGGCCATGATCTTCTGGACATCCCCGCGCAATGGGTAAAAGGGCAGGGAATGTTGTTGGACGAATCCGGCAAAGTCCCCGGGAGCAGCCAGCAGTACCTGGTAACCTGCTTGTTGCAACCCTTTGCCCAGAACGATACAGGGCTGAATATCTCCACGAGAACCGGCGGCAAAGATGGTGATCTTCATCAAATCCTTTACTTTCCAATTTGCTGAGTGAGTTCTCTCTTCAGATTGGTTTGGGGTGTGGTGGATTGGTGAAGCCTACCCACTACGACCCGGAATCCTTTCCAACTTTGTAACTCTTAACCCTTTTAGTATAAATGCAAATTTTCCATTTCGGTATTCTTTAAAGAGGTATAAAAATGATGAAACCATGACAGGATCGTTCATAGCATGATGATAGAAATGTTCACTGCGATCGTGAGACTTGGGCATCCGTTGATTATCATTATGCCTTTTGTGCCTGATTCATTTTAGAACTTGAATTAAATTCAGAAGGAGAATAAATGACAGATAAGACCTCATCCACCAAGAAGAATGTGTCCGGGAAGAAATCCAATGCGCCTGACCAGAGCGGAAAACAAGGCGTTCAATCCAGTTCCGGCTCAACCCCGCCTGCCGCATTCCGGCAGGTGCACTCATTCCCTTCAGAACAATTTATTATCAGAAGAGGAATATATTAATAATTCCATTGGCAGATAATCTTTCCATGCATTAACCAGGAGGGAGTTCACATTATTTCCTGGTTTATTGATTGTTCTCTTTCACCTAATATAAAGATAACCACAAACCTCCGAACTTCTCGGGAATCATATAAAAATAAGAATATTTATATGAGGAATATCAGCTTGTATTGTTAATCGGAATCTTCTACAATTAATTGATTATTTGCCATTCTTGTTTTTAAAGCTTCGGAACCTGGAGCATGATTTATGGAAAGCATTAAACAATTAAAATGCAAAACTTGCGGCGCGCCTCTCAAATTTCAAGCTGATAAATCCATTGCGAAGTGTGAATACTGCGGCAGTGAACACATCTCGGTAAATATCGATAGTGTTGATTCTGTTCGCTTGCATCAATTGTCTCCTGGCTTGGATCGAGCTGCGTCTGAAATGGCTATAAAGCGGCTGAAGGATGAATTGGTCGAATTAAAATCCCAGGCGGATGGCAGATTGCAGCGTGTTGAGGAAGATAAGCAGAAGGCGATCAATGAGATTGAAAAAAGGAAATTAAATTCCCAGGAGTCTATCAGAAAATTAAGGAATGAATTGGATTCCCTTATGAATGAAAAGGAAGCGATAACTCTTGAGGAGAAAAGCCGGAAGGGAATAAGCGGAGCATTAAAATCACTGCTGGGATTTACCGGCGGAGTAATAACGTATCTGATCACTTTCATTGTATTGCTATTTGGTTTTAGCTTGGTTATTACCATAATCTTATCAATAGTAAATAGCGGCGCTGATTCTGAACAAATCGGTGAGACAGTAGGTCAATTCTTATCCTTTTTTGCTCCAGCCCTTTTATTTGCCTTGTTTCTCCTGTTTGTGGGAATTGGATATTATCGGCGCAGGAAAGTCAAGGACAATCTGTATGAAAAACAGCGAAACATCATGGCGTCCATTCAAAATTGTCAGGAGTCAATCAACCAGGAACAATTAAATTTCAAGAAATTCCTTGATGAACAAATTCCCGGCGAGATAATGGCAATTGAAAAGGAATACAATAGTGCGAAGGAATTGATCGAAAGTGAAATATCGACCAGGCAGGATCAGTTGAAAAAACACTATAAGAATGTTGAGATCTGACCTGGCGGGAAAGACCATCCAGATAAAGCAACCATAAAATCTAAATATTCCATTAATACGTATTTGGCTTTCAGCATTCCGTTATCAGAATGCAACACTACCAGGTATTAATTCAGCATTATTAAAGAGAATTCTCTCTTGTATACTTCGTCCCTGCAAGCCACAAATAGATTACAATTCCTGCAAAACCACCCCAAGATGGAGTACATATGGCTGCATTATTTACCGTTGAGAACCTGGTCGCCCTGCTGACCCTGACCGCCCTCGAGATCGTCCTGGGCATCGACAACATCGTCTTCATTTCCATCATGGCAGACCGCCTGCCGCATTCCCAGCAGTCCAAAGCCCGCGTCACCGGGCTGGCTATTGCTATGATCACCCGCATCCTGTTATTGCTCTCCCTGAGCTGGATCATCCGCCTGACCATGCCGCTCTTCACCGTGTTTGGGCTTGGCATCTCCGGACGGGACCTGATTCTGCTGATCGGCGGGCTGTTCCTGATTGCCAAAGCCACCCACGAGATCCACGACAAGCTGGAGGGGCATGAAGGCGGCAAGAAGACCCGCAAAGCGGCAGCCACTTTTACCAGCGTGGTCATCCAGATCGGCCTGCTGGACATCATCTTTTCGCTCGATTCGGTCATCACCGCTGTCGGCATGGCGCGTGAGCTGGCGGTCATGATCACGGCCGTCGTCATTGCGGTGATCGTTATGATGCTGGCAGCCACCCCACTCAGCGAATTCGTCCAGAAGCACCCGACCGTCAAGATCCTGGCGCTTTCCTTCCTGCTGCTGATTGGCATGTCCCTCATCGTGGAGGGGCTGCATCAGCACATCTCGAAGGGCTACATCTACTTTGCCATGGGATTCTCGGTCTTCGTGGAGATGATCAACCTGCGCGTTCGTGATAAATCCGAACCGGTCAAACTGCGTGAACCGCACCTGAAAGAGGATGAAGGCGAAGCCAAAGCGGGTTAAATGACCCTCCAAACCCTGCTGGATCATTGGAACAGGGACGCCGATACGTATCCCAACATTTCCACCT
>DATEUN010000037.1:0-36733 GCA_035283125.1 Anaerolineales bacterium | reverse complement strand
TAGCAGAAGCTGTTGGTCAGGAACCCTTTGATATATCAGATCCAACCATTAAAAATGAATCTCCCGAAAGTATTGGTCTTGAACTATACTCTTTGATCAGGGATGGAATTCAAAAAATAATCAAGCTTGCATTATCATTGGGGAACAAAGAAAGCCCTGGTTAGTACTTCTGAAGTTAGTGCAGTAATTGTTGAACGAGTAAATCCACAATGGAGATAGGCATTTATGGAACAACCCCAAATTACCCATGAAGGGATGAAGCGCAAGAAGAATACTGCAAAAAAGGTGCTTGGGATTCTAGGTATTTTTCTCTTCAGTTTGGGAATTATATTGTTTCTCGCGTTCTGGCAATCTCCCATGGCTGAAATATTGGATCTTTCAGAAATCCCTGTTCGGCCAGCGCCGAGTCTTCCCCAGCCAACTGCCTCCTTTGATTTATTGAATCCAACAGGAACACCATTCAGACCTGAACCAGAACTATCACCTGAAGCATCTGTTGATAAGGAGATCCCTTCACCTGCATCAGTGAGATCAGATCCTCTTTGCGGAAACGAAAGTGATTGGATCGTTCTTTTGGCCGGTTTGGATTATGCAAAACCAGATCCAGGGTACTTATATGGACTTGCTGATGTCATTCGTTTGATCCATGTCGATTTCACAAAACCGCGGGTGAATGTTGTATCTTTACCTCGCGCTTTATTGGTGGATATAATCCCAGAACATTATACAATTTCCGGCCCATTGCTTATTAATCAGGGGTACTTCTTTGGTGCTCGTGGAATGGGCGATTATACGGGTGATGGGTTCGGGGCAGGTTCCCTCGCTGAAGTGATCAAATACAATTTTGGGATTAATACAGACCACTATCTGGTTGTGAATTTTGGGGCTTTTGTTAATTTTATTGATGCGATTGGTGGGATTGATGTCGATCTGCCCACGTATGTAGACGATCTACCGCGAGGATATTTTCCAGCGGGACTTCAACATTTGAATGGCGAACGAACGCTTTATCTGGCTCGTATTCGTCAAAAATATTCAGACTTGGTCCGAATAAACGACCAGTCCTATATTATTAAGGCAATATTTCAAAGACTTAAAGATCCTTACCTCTTGACTCATATTCCAGAGCTTTATGATGCTCTTAAAAATTCAGTGATTACCGATGTCTCTCCCTCCCAGATCGAAGTTGCATACTGTCTTTTTAAGAAAATGTCTGGAAATGATCTTCATTTCTTTGACCCTGGCTGGGATAACATGAACTATGGCAGAGTGTATATCCCCACTGTTGGAAAAGAGATGGAAATCTTCTTTTGGGATCAGACTTTCATCGATTGGATAAATAATTCTCTTTGGTCAGAATAAGGGAGTTATCTTCAACTTCAGGGTAAGAATTTAATTGGTCATTCAAAAAAAAGACGTATAAGGTTTATTAATTATTATCGAGCTTGGAAATAATTTAATATTGTTGGTCAATAAACTTATAACAATGAGTTATTATCCTCATTCCCTCTATTTCTTCCGTCGCCATTCGACGCAATGTAATTGTGTAATCAAGAATGGGAGATTGCGGCAGAGTAGAAGTGCTATCAGGCAAAAGCCCGCGAAATACCTTGCGACATTCTTATCCGTGGTATACAAACCATGGATGAGGACCGTGGTTATTAAATCGATTTTCTATACAGGATACCTATCCATTCCCCTGGTTTTCTAAATAATTACTAACTGCCGATCCACTCCACGATGGTCCCTTCGCCCTGACCAACACCAACACATAAAGTTGCCAGGCCGTACTGTAAATTTTTCCTTCGCTTCAGTTCATATAATAATGTCGTTAGAATGCGTGCACCCGAGCATCCCAGTGGATGTCCAAGGGCAATTGCACCTCCGTTAACATTTACGATCTCTGCATCCATTTCCAGGTCTTCCATGACAGCCAGGGATTGCACGGCGAAAGCCTCGTTTAGTTCCACTAGGTCAATATCGTTCATTTTCAATCCAGCTCGTTCGAGTGCTTTACGCGTTGCAAAGACTGGACCCATTCCCATGATGCGAGGTGGAACACCTGCTGCTGCCGAGGTGATGATGCGTGCCATTGGTTTGTACCCAAGGTCTTCGGCTTTTTCTTTGCTCATGAGAAGCACCGCAGCAGCGCCATCGTTCAACCCGGATGAATTTCCTGCAGTTACCGTACCACCTTCCTTCTTAAAAGCTGGTCTCAATTTGGCAAGCGCTTCCATGGTTGTATCTCTGCGGGGGCGTTCGTCGGTGTCCACGATCTTCGGGTCACCTTTTCGTTGCGGGATGGTCACCGGGACGATCTCTTCGGCGAATTTACCGCTGTCAATTGCAGCAATGGCATTTTGATGAGATCGCAGGGCAAACACATCCTGCATCTCGCGTGAAATATGCGGCTTCATTGCGGCAATATTTTCAGCAGTTTCCCCCATTTGTTCGGTTCCATATAGATCCTTCATGGTTGGATTGGGATATCGCCAACCGAGAGCAGTATCATAGGCAGTGATATTCCCCCAGGGGTAACCGGACTCTGCTTTCGGAAGTGAATATGGTGCCCGCGACATTGATTCAACACCGCCTGCTATGAACACGTCCCCCTCCCTGGCTTTAATTGCACGTGCCGCCTGGTTGATGGAATTTAATCCTGAAGCGCAAAGTCGATTGAATGTAACTGCTGCTACTTCCACTGGCAACCCTGCCAGCAGGGAAGCCATTCGAGCTACATTACGATTGTCTTCTCCTGCCTGGTTGGCACAACCCATGTAAACTTCTTCAATAATGGCGGGATCAAGGCTGTTTCTCTCAACAATGGTCCTGATCACATGGGCAGCCAGGTCATCTGGACGTACCGGGGCAAGACTGCCTCCAAGGGCTCCAATAGGGGTGCGGATGGCGTCGATAACCCAAACTTCGGGCATGGTTTCCTCCAATTTTAAGAAATGGATGATTTGTAATTAATTCTACTATTGTTTCTGAACCGTGTTTATACACCGACTGAATCAACACTTTCCATTTGGTGTGTAAAACTCAATTGTGGAAATACAAAGAAATTTTATTGCGTGATCACAGGCAGGGTGAGCATTGCATGTGGAACGATCAAAACATCGCAATTTGATCCCAGTTGATTGCCTGCAATTGTCAACGCTTCTTCCATGGTTGAAGCGGGGATCATCTTGCAGGCTGCCACTATTTCCGGGCATTCACTTCCAACAATGATCACGTTTGATTCTTCCAGAACTTTGGCTAGAACGAATGCTCTCTGCTGGCCAGGTGGATATCCATTCCGCCGGGCATCCTCCAGAATAAAATCAATACTGGGCGCATCCCGCAGTGCAGCAAAGAACCGTTGTTCCCCCACACCGGCACCAGCACCTTCCTCACAGCGAGCTGGTATGATAAAAAAACCTCCCCGTTTTACAACGGGTGTGGGTGCAAAAAACAGATATGAGGGTGCACGGCTGGCCTGGTAGATATTGGTGTCTTTTGGATATCCCACTCCACCAATGGAGATATCAAATTGCCTCGAGATTGGTACTTCGTAAACTGATTTTGCAAATGAAACAAGTTCTTCAAAGGCCAACTCCATATCTCCAGCAGCCACGCACAGAAGGTTCTTGTTGTCATCCAACACAACATTTAAGATAAAGCGTAATTTGGCTCGTCTGGCAGCTTCAGTTACTGCTTCGTGAAAAGGATTTCCCTCGATTTGCCCCAGCCGGGTTTTGGGATCATCCACAAAGGCAGGACCATGTGTATGTTCGATTACTGCTTCACCAGCTGCTCCGATTGCGACGGTCTTCCTTCCACCGGAATAACCCGCGTATTGGTGCGGTTCCACGATCCCTGTTGCGATCAAAAGATCAGCTTCCACGGCAGCGCGATGTAAATGAACAGGTGTACCTCCAGGTGTGGTTCCCAGGTCTACCAGGACCTCCGGGTTCTGAGGTTCATTGTCGATGACTTTGTATCGACTGGCGATCTCATGTCCCAGTTTGATGTTTTTTTCTTCCGAGGTGGATGGTCTATGCATGCCTATCCCGCACAGAAGCGTTATGTCCTCATCTCGAATTCCTGCTTTTTCAAGTTCCCTTAATAATGCAGGAACAAGAAGCTGATCAGGAGCAGCCCGGGTAATATCGGTGAATACGATGCAGGCGCGATCTCCCGGTTTGGCCATCTGCCTGAGAGGTGGAGTTCCAATCGGGTGGTCGAGGGCATCCTGTATTGCGTCTTTGACATTTAGTATTGGCTTGGCAAATTTTGAAACAACCTCAGTGCCATGCATTCCGGCTGGAAGTGTGAATTCCAGGGTTGTTTTACTGTAGGGGAGTTTATAGATTGAGTTTGTCATGGACCCTTTGTTGGTAATATTTCTATCCATGATGAAATGGATTGTTCAACAGGTATAAATAAGTAAGTTGGCTGAAATTAGGAACTTAATCATATCTTCCTGTAGCGTTGTCGTACTGATATTAATAAGTACTATACCATTAAAGATACTTTCTTAAAGCTTTCCTTGATTGGAAGCTATTTTATTATGATTGTATTATTCCAATTGAAAGAGAAAAGCCCCCTTTTCCAATCAGGCAATTCATTGAGGTCAACAAACACATACTACGGTTCTAAGTGACGTTCGGCAGGTTGATCTTGTGGATTCATCGGGCAAAACAAAACCAATAGTTGAGATGGATCAGGCTGGGCATTAATCCAGCGATGTGGTGATCTGGCGTTGAATAAAATACTGTCTCCCGAACGTAATGGATATGGTTGTTCAGAAATAAAACAGGTCATTTTTCCCTTCAGGCAATAGATAAATTCACGCCCGGTATGACTGATATCCTCAATTTTTTCCGAAGTGTTTTCAAGAGTGACCAGGATGGGTTCTGCGCCTAAAGGAGGTAATCCTTCTCCCAGTTTCTCCAGGGCTCCATTCGAAAATCGCATCTGTGGACGTTGACCTTGTCGTTGGTAAACAGGACTGTGTTCAGGTTTATCTTCCTCAAAAAAGGCTAACACAGATACGCCAAGACCATCGGCTATGGATTTGAGCGTATTGATATTTGGTGAGGTGCGGTCATTCTCTATCAGGCTGAGTGTATTGACACTGATTCCGCATTTCATTGCTAGGGAACGAATACTTGACCCATTCTGTTTTCTAAAGACACGAATACGGTTGCCAATGATTAATTCATTTTCATTGGTCTGGTTTTCTTCTTTTTTATCATTCGTCAGGATAAAGGTATGGATATCTTGTTTAAGTTGATTAAATTCTTTGTCTTTTTTAATTACTTTCATTGAATTGATCCTTTTCATTACGAATGCGATCGAAAAGGTCGTTGTATTGTGATTCGCGTTCAGCTAAAATGGTTCGCATCGTTTCACAAACACCAATGATCCTGGGGTTGGCTATTTCGTAAATGGCTTCAGTCCCATCTCGTCGCGTGGTTAAGACCCCTGCCGATCTTAATATTGAAAGATGCCGGGATACAGTTGGTTGTGCAACATTAACAAGAGCATTAACCAGATCGGTAACACATTTCGGCCCATCTTTCAATATATGGACAATTCTTAACCGGACAGCATGTCCCATTACCTTGCATAATTCAGCTTGCATTTCAAATATTACGAGATCTTGTTCCATTTTATTTGTCCTTTAATTCGATCTGAATAAGATCAAATGACCAGCGTCATTTAATTCAACCCTCAATTTTTCCAACCCCTTTGCTGCAGGGCCTCTAAGAACCATCCCATTTTTCTCAAAATGTGATCCATGACAGGGGCATGAGAATGCTTCATTAACTTGCTCCAATGTACATCCCAGGTGTGTACAGGTTAAGCTCAATGCTGTGAATCCGCTTTGACTGTGATTCAGCACAGCCGGGATATCAGGAAGATGTGTTCGTGAACCTACTGGATAATCAGAAGCCAACCCCAGGTCAACTTCTGGTTGTATCCCTGTTTCCGATTGGTAACCCAGGAACCGTGTCAGCATCCCCAACCCAAGCAAACCACTTATTGTCAGGAACACCCGGCTTGTTATTCTTAAAAATTCACGGCGGTTGATACTGTTCATGTTAGTGCTCCACCGCATGACACTCATGGCAGTACTGGGATTCTTGCTTTAATGGATCCTGCTTGCAGTCGCTGCCCAAGACAGGTCGGAAATGGAACAGTTGCCGGGTAACTTTTCCGACCATCTCGTAGGTTCCATCTGGCAGGAGATGCGCATTCCAAAGGGGTTCGCCTTGTTCGGTTACCAGGATGGTGTCCCCAATTTGCAGTTCCACGATCGGATTTAATTGTGCCAGGCGGAATGCAATATCGTTGGGATCGGTCAGAGTTTTTACAAGAGGTAGTTCAGTTAAAGTTCCATGGCAGGTTTTACATTGGATGTATTGGGAATCATTTTTATTGGCGTGGATATCGCCATCTCCCATGACTTCTATTCGGGTATGGCAATCTACGCAGTCGAGCGTGTATTCACATTGTGTGAACTGAGCTATCGGCTGGTAGTATTTCTCCAACCGGGTCACTGGTTGATCGCTGCGCTCAACGAAAGTCATCGTTTTAAGATCATAATTGCCGCGATTATGGCAGGTGTTGCATTGGGTGTATGGGATTGCAGTAGTCAGTGTATGCACGGTTCCTTCACCACTCGTTTCGGGAGAGTGACAGGCTGCACATCCACTGAAATGGATTTCTTGTGTTCCTTCTGATCGGTTTGAATTTAAATGGCAGGTCAGGCAGTTCTCTCCAAACAATTGCAGGGAGGGATGAGTCTCAGCCTCTGCGGAATACCCCTCCAGGAATATAAAACCGGTTTTTGAAGGCAGGCTGGTATCGTTCATTGTCAAAGTCCCGAAAATGGGGCTTAGATCCGCCTGTGCTCCAAACGTATAACGGACATTGGCGATCGCACCTGCGTATGTGGATTGAATACTCGTCATCACCCGTTGGATATGATCTCCCATTTCACTATCAGTTCCGTTGTGGCAGTTACTGCCTCCGCAGGATTGCTCCACTATTGAAAGGTCGGATGGGTTATTTCCTCCGCGCATACTGCTGTGTGCCAGGTCAGCATCCATTGCCAGTCTTTCCCCTCCATGACAGATCACGCAACCATACGTTTCAACGGGATGGGCTGCGCTGATTTCATTTACATCTTGATGACAGCTCATGCAATACTCAGCTTCCCCTGTCAGGGTGGGTGTTAGGACAACCGGCTCCACCCGCTGTGATTGCAGCCACCAGGTCAGGCTTATGGTCATCATCATGAGTGCTGAGGAAAATAATGTGACGTGGTTTTTCATCTCAAGCTGCCGGGTTTAAACCTAAAATTGTTAATATTGAGATAACAATTGCGATCGATCCTAATGCAATTTGTGCCAGCCTGTTGGATTTCGGAAACCATTTGCCAAGATCTTGATCTGCAGGTTTTGGGAGAACGTAGGGAATAAGCGCAGTAAAAACAAAAAAAATCACTGGTACCAGCACACCCCATTTGAACGGATCACCCCATTTAAGCATTTGCTGGACCCATAGAAAGAACCATGGTGCACTCGCATCTCCCGAAAGAGTTGTGATTTCCTTGATACCTTGAGCTATTGGTGCCGGAAATAAAATTGAAAGAATCAATAGAACAACGCCAGTTATGATCATGGCAAGGATTTCCATGCGCACAAGTTCAACACGCGAAATCCGTCTTTGGTTTTCCCGCAATTTTGCTGGTGGAACAGCAATGCCTCCATCCCGCCTTACCTTGAAGACATGCCACACGATCAGGATCATGGCTGGAATGATCAAACCAAATATATGCCATGAATAGAACCGTATTAGTGTTTCAGACCCAATGGATTGACTCCCAACGACGATTGGATACAGCTTATTTCCGATCCACGGAATAGTCTTGATCAGGTTGGTTCCCACGACCAGAGCCCATTGGATGCCCGTGTCCCAGCGCAGGATATATCCTGTGAAATCGAGCAGGATGACCAGTAGGAAAAGTCCTAAACCAAGCAAATAATTGAACTTGCGCTTGTTTGAATAGGATCCCGTGAACACAACTCTCAATAAATGGATGGAGCTTATAATCACGAGGAGTTGGGCAGACCAGAAATGGATATTACGAACCAGCCCCCCAAATGGAACCAGGTAACTTAACCTCTGAATGGATATGGCAGCTTCATCGCTGGTTGGAATGTAAAAAAACATCTCCAATGCTCCGCTGATTCCCAGGATGAGAGCAAGAAAGAGTGCAATGCCGCCCGCACCAAGCGTATACCGCCATCGGGCTTGTGCTTCAGGAATGGTCGGGGGATGAACATGTTGAAGAAAACTTGGTCTACCCTTCGAGGTTTTATTATCCATTAATTTTCTTAATTGAGATCATATGAATTCTCAGGTTCAATCTCCTGCAGGTAAATGACCTTTCTCTCCTTCATCATCGAAGACTGGAAGATACTTGACTGCCAACCCAAATGCGAGAATACCAGCCGCGAAAATACCTATGGAAATGGCTACTTCGGGTAATGACGGAAAATATTTGACATTGCTCATGAATGTTGGAATATACGTAATTGGGTCTGCATGCTGAACAGCGAACCAGCTCACATTAAATCGGTTGAAGATCATCCCTACCAGAAGCATGATCGCCCCTGCGAACAGGCCATTGGGGTTCTGGCGAATCCGTTTGATTGAGAACCATACCAATGGGATTGCTGCACTCAACAGGATCTCTGCCCAAAAGAGGACGCTCATCCACCCACTGCTGAAGAGATATTGCATATCTCCAGCCCATAGAATTTCACCAAATTTCAGCACAAGATAAATCCCCAAAATAACAGGAATGGCTTTTCCAATTTTTTCCAGGAGATGAGACTCCAACCCTCGTTTAAAATAGCGTGAGCTGAGGGTTGACTCAAAAATGATCATTCCCAATCCAATCGCCAGGGCGGATGTAAAGAACAACTCAGGCAGTATGGCTGTCCACCAGAGCGGATGCAGCTTGGTTGGTTGGATGAGAAGTAATGCTCCCAGGGCTCCTTGATGCAGGGTGGAGATGACTGCGCCAATAATTACCAGTGGTTTCATAAACCGGCGGATGAAAGCTGCCTGCTTTTCCCATTTCAAACGTTCAAATATGGCTGGAGCAAACTCGACCATCATGATGGCAGAATATGCCATCACATACAGACCAATCACCAACAGAAAAGAAGTAAAGTTCTGGTAAATAAAATAGTGCCATATTCGTTCCGGATGACCCAGGTCAACCAGCAGGGCTATCACCTCCATGATGTAACCGAGCAAACCAGTTAACAAGGTAGGTCGGATCAGTGGCCGAAATTGTTCGAGTTCAAAAATATAGACAACCGAGGTGATGATGAACGCTCCACTGCTGATGGCGATGCCAGTATACAGATCAAAACTGACCCAGAAGCCCCATGGATATGCATTATTTAGGTTGCTGATTGCGCCGATTCCAAACACATAACGGACCATCGCGACCACGAAGGCAATGCCTATTAACCCCAATAAGATCCAGACAATTAGCGGAAGACGGAAGCGAGGTTGGATTGTTACATTGATTTTCATTCTTTCTCCTCCGTTTGTTCTTCCTTTGGTTTCTGTCTTTCCTTATTTTGATTTACAGCATGTACTCCTGCTGCTGCCAAACTCAAAACTGCACCAAGTCCTAAAGAGAATGGAATGGTGTAACCCATTACAGTTTCACTTACCTCTTTGACGGGTAACGAACCGATCTCAGGAAGGCCTAGTTCAGTGAATGGAACATGGGAAAGGATCAGGTATGAGGTTCCCCCGTTTTCTGTTTCACCATAAACGTGATTGATGTACCGGTCAGGATGATCTTGTATTCGTGTATGAGCTTTGGCAATAAGCTCAGAGCGTTCTCCAAATTCCAGCGCATCTGTTGGGCAGGTTGAAACACAAGCTGGGTCCAAACCATTATCAATTCGTTGAGGGCACATGGTACATTTATCAATGAATGCACCTTCAATTAAACCCTTGTCATAATCAAAGTGCGGAACTCCAAATGGGCAGGCATTCATACAGTAGCGGCAGCCAATGCATTTTTTGGGATCATAGATCACTGGTCCATCTGTCCGTTTGGTATAAGCACCTACCGGGCAGGCAGACAGGCAGTCCGGTAGGTCGCAGTGCATGCAGTGGTAGACCATCGAAGCAGTTTCCAGGTTCGGAAATTCGCCTTTAACGCCGATCCCTGCAACCCAGATTCGGGTTTTATCCATGGGAATGTTGTTCTCAACGCTGCACGCGACCATGCATGAACGACAGTCAATGCATCGTGTTGCGTCAAATAAGAAAGCGTAGTGATTAATTTCAGTCATAACAGGACCTCTAAGCCTTTTTCACCGTAACAAAAGTCTGGCTGAGCGCCTGACCTCCGCTGATGGGGTCTGTGAATGTTTCATGGAGAACAGAATCACTTGCACCTATTCCAAATGCTGTTTTCAGCCCTTTTGAAAGATGTCCATAACCTGGTGTCATGTACACACAATCCGGTCGAATGGCTTCAGTCACCAGCAGAATTGTGTGAACCTGTCCGATCTTGCTGTTAATTTCGACCCAATCTCCATCAGAAAGGTCGCGCTCTGCTGCTGCTTTTGGATTCATCCATATCTTGGGTTCGTTTGAATATTTATGGAGCAGTTGGTTATTTTGTGTCCCAAACTGCGTTTGCTGGGCAACTTTTCCGGTCAATAAGTAGAACTCGTTCTCACTCGGAACAGGGGGCTCCTCCCAGGTGGGCCATGGTGAGAAGCCTGAATTTTTCAAGGTTTCTGAATAGACTTCAATTTTTCCGGAAGCTGTATTGAACGTGATATCTTTTTTCTCTGGTTCTTCAGGCAATTCTGCATATCCCTTTTTCTTCACTTCTTCCAGGCTGACTCCCGTAGGTGCTAGTTGATGGCGCAGATAATCTTCTTCATCCTCGTATGTGAAGTATTTTCCAAGCCCAAGTCGTTCACCGAGTTGTTTGTAGATCCATAAGGCTGATTTTGCCTCTCCCTGCGGTTCAATGACTGGTTGACGAAGGAATGCCTTCCCGTTGATAGGCAGCAGAGGGTCATAACGTTCCAGGTACGAAGCTTCCGGCAGGACGACATCTGAGAACCATGCCGTGTCATTCATAATGATATCCACGGTAACAATGAAGTCCATCTTTGCAAATGCTTCCAATGTCTTGCTTCGGTCAGGAAGGGATTGAATGGGATTCTGACGGGATATGAACCAGCCATGCGCCTGGTATGGTTCTCCCGAAACGATCGCATCCCGAAGTTCCTGGAAAACACCCAGCTTAAGCGGAACCAGGGGATATTTCCAGGGAGTTCCATCCAACCGAAGAGCGGATACACGCGGGTAAGCTGGTTGGGATGGTGCTCCCAATCCTGCACTTTCTCCGGCGACTTCTGCTGATAGACATCCACCTGGCGTTAAAACGTTGCCGCTTAATGCGTTTAAAGTGGCGATGGCTCGTTCTGTTTGGAAGGAATTGATGAAGTTGGAAGTACGCCAACCGGGATGCGCCATCGCATTATGTTTGGCGGAAGCATATTCCCGGGCAATTCGCTCGATGGTCTCGGCTGGTATTCCTGTTACGGTTTCTGCCCATGCCGGAGTGTACCTGCTCATGGCGTCCGCGATGCCATCACAACCGACCACGTATTTTCTGACAAACTCACAATCTGCCAGTTCATTCTGGGTTATGACGTTGATCATTGCCAGTAAAAATGCCGAATCTGTGCCTGGACGGATTGGAATCCATTCGCTGGCTTTCGATGCAGTCTTGGTATAACGTGGATCCAGGTAAACCAGTTTGGCACCCCGGTCGATCGCATGGGATAGCTCCGAAGTTTCCGAGGTAGAGATCGCTTCCATCATGTTGCGTCCGACCATCAGGATGTATTCCACATTTTCGTAATTCCGGGATGGCTCTTCAATGCCATACGTTAATAAAAAGGCAGTGATCATGGCATTGAAACATAGACTTCGTTGTGTTCCATAGTTGGGTGAACCAAATGCATACAACAGGTTTTCAAACTGTGGTTGGCTGAGATTATGCGTGGATGAGAATACCATCGCCTCAGGTCCATAAGTATCTTTGATGGATTGCATTTTGCTTGCCACCAGGTCGAGGGCTTCATCCCAGGAAGCTTTTCGGAATAATCCTTCGCCGCGTTTCCCTGCTCTGATGAGCGGTGTAAGCACCCGGTCAGGATCGTAAGTGTTCATTAATCCCGATTGGCCGCGTGGGCAGAGTTTCCCTTTGGAATGGGGATGTTCCGGGTTGCCTTCAAGCTTGACCACCCGTCCCCCTTTGACCTTGGCGATCAAACCACAGCGCCAGACACACATCTCGCACATACTGGTGATATACCCGTCACCTTCTGCAGAGATCAACCCTGCTTCCCTGGCGGCATGTGCAACTTTGGGAGGCAGCATGGACCCGACTGCCATGGCTGCAGCACTGGCGGCGCCTAATTTCAAGAAGTCTCGGCGCGACAATGAATTCGTCATAAATTTCTCCTCTACTTACATTTCAATTATTTCTGTATGTTAATGATCCACAAAAACCAGTCACGAGATTATTCAGGTTCAGATTCATGCTCGATCTTATCTTTGCGCTGCCACCCAGCCCTGTCGATCAGGTAGAAAAGGAGTAGAGACATGAGGGCAAATGCAAGCACGGTGAGATAAGGATTGAGATTCCAAAGATCAGGCATTACAACACTACCCAAATTAGCCAGTTTGGAGATCTGCGGAAAAACCTGTTGATAGGTTAAGCCGTAGATCACTGCACCACTCAGGAAACCAAGAAGACCAGGAACGATATAATCCATTTTTCCTTCGCCGGACCCGGCGACACATGTGCCTGGTCAGAAACCGGTTAGGGCCATACCGATCCCAAATATTAATCCGCCGACCAGGTTCCCCACGATGTAAGTGGCTGGAATGTTGGGGAAAGTGACCAATCCAAAACCTCGTAAAATATACAGCCCGCTCATAGCCACGACCAGTGCAGTCATCATGAATTTCAGAACTGCCATGTCAGTAAAACGGAAGACATTGACGATCTTGTGGTACTTTGTCAAACCGGCTTTATTAAGGGAAAAGCCGAAGGCGACACCCAAAAATATTGTGACCAGTGTTCCAGCCATATTAATACCTCCTCCGATAAATGATGAGAGCTGTAGCGATGCCGGATGCAAACATGCCGGCTATGAAGAGAAAAGCTGCAGGAGCCAGCAGCATACCGCCTGAGATTGCCAGTCCGCTTGTACATCCCCCGGCGATCCCCGCTGCATATTCCAGGATGATCGCACCAAAAAAAGCCAGCAACCAGCGCTTCCAGGTCTGTCGTCCAAAGATCATCTTCCACTGTTTATCGCTGTTGGCTGAATCTTTCTTTCCCCATTTCAAGGTCCTGCTGGTGGCGGCACCGATCAAACCGCCGAAGAAGACACCGATCAGTAAAATGACACCGGCACTGATTCCTGGGGGCATGATAAAGTTGAAGTACATGTTGTCAAATGTCGTTGGAGCCAATACCTTACCGATCATCCCAGCCAGGTTTTCGAAAGCCCCCGAAGCACCCAGCAGGCTGTTGGTGATCAATACTGCCAGGATGCCAACAATCCCTAAAAGGATCCCTGCTACATATGGAGACCAGGTTTCCTTGCGAATGTAGTTAAGAATAAATTTCATGGCTTCATTCCTTTTCTTTTTCGTTCGTGATTATTTCATCAATAAGCGCAAGCACTTTTGCGGATTTGGCAGGGTTATCCAGAATTTTTCTCAGCGATTTACGTGAATGTGAATTAAGTTTTGAGATTGCAGGCAGCATATCCACCACTTCACTGGGGTATTCATCGCTTATCTTTTTTGTATCCCCAAAGGTTACATTGATTAATTTCTCATTACTTATCACAAAACCGCCGCCACCAATTACCAGCATACCGATCATCACCAATAGAATGACATTTCCCCAGTTTGTTGGAACCTTGCCAAGTACCGCTTCGTCATAGGTTTGGATGTAATTCACCAGGTTGGGATCGTCATAATCCAATTCTGTTGTAATTGGAGAAACTGCGGTCTGGGGATTCTCAACAGGCACACTGCTCTCACTGCCTCCGCTGCTTGTTGTGGGAGCTGAATTGCTTCCAATTTCAATATTCAAAACGGAAGCATAAACTTGCGCCTTTTCCTGCAGGTCATCTGGATGGCATTGCTGGCATGAGGCTTTTATGTCAGATAATGGTGGCACCATGCTTGCGTGTGCTTCCGTTTCATCCTTGGATTGCTGGTTGCCAGCATGGCATATGTAACAGAAATCGCCAAATGCATGGGAAGTATGCCAGGCAGTCCCATCATTATTAACCGGCATTTCTCCTTGAACTTCATGACAATTCTTGCATGAAGATGCTGCTGAGCCGCATTGAGCGCTGACAGGATCTGCATTCGAAAGCCAGATCCCGGCTCCCAACATTAGCAAAAAACCGGTTGAGATAAAAATTGTGAATAAATTCTTTCGTTGCATGCATCTCTCCTTTAAATAATTTCGATTTCCAAACTTTCAATATTTACGAGTTGAGTGTCTGACTTACAGTTAAAAGATTCTTGGCAAGCAATGGTTCTGGTAATGATTATTGTGCTATTAATCACAATTAAATTGATTATATACCAAATAGAATGGTTGAATATTGTGCAAAATGTCACTTTCGTACTGTTTATTGGGTTACTTAAGTAATCTTTTATGCATATATCAATATATTGATGTGTTGGAAATTAGGGTTGAATCAATTGTTTTAAATAATTGAATACCACCCATTAATTAATGATCGAAAAGTTGATAGAATCTTTATTAAAGGTGAAAATAGAAGAGCAGGAAATGATTTTCGATCATCCTCACCTGGATCAAGCCCTGCCTATTACCTGCAAATTAAGGGATTACGATAAAAAATTAGAACTCAAAAATTCTTTTCTTTTTGTTTACATTCCATTATTACCCAATCCGGCTTCTTTCCTTCAGGAATGTTTGACAATGCTAATGGGATGACTTTGGATAGGGTGAGTCCACTTTCGTCTAATAATTCTTCGTATTCAGATAATGACCTTTCACGACCTCCTGTAAGAAGCAGCATGCTCATATCACTTCCTACTGCAGAAGATCCCGGAGTCACAATTTCAGGAATTAATTGCTCTATGATTAAAAGCTTGCTTTTGTCGTTCATCGATTTGTTGCAATTCCGTAATATTTTTATCGCTTCATTATCTTCCCAATCATGAAGGATATTGGAAAGAATAGTGATATCAGATCCTGATGGAATGCTATCCTTAAAAAAATCTCCACAAACAACATCGCCGCGTTCTTTTAAGTTGTTCTTGGCTAAATTCCTTCGGGTTTCATCAACGACTGTTGATACTTCAAAAACAACGCCTTTCAGCTCTGGATAATTCTTTAATATGGAGGAAATCAGGGTTGCATCTCCTCCTCCTACATCTAGTACGGTTTTTGCATGGTTGAAATCATAACTATTGATTAATCCTTCTGTCCGGATGGATGCTTGATGGTTCATCGCCTCGTTGAAATAACTGCTCATATCAGCATTTTTCGATAAATAATCAAAAAAAGACATGCCAAATATTTTATCGAAGGCGGGCTTCCCTGTCTTTACCGAAGAGTACATTTCCTGTCCAACGCGATATTGAACCTCGCCGACATAAATTATTAAATTACGTAAAGAATTGGGGTGGTCTGCTCTAAAAAGATCTCCCAAATTAGTCAGGCAATATTTGCCATCCTTCAGACAAATAATTTCACGTGAAATTAAAAGCCTTAGGAATCGGATGATCACATTTGTGTCAATATTCGTTTCGTCGGCAATTTCTTGAAGTGTTTTTGGCTCTTTTGATAAGATATCAGGAATTCCTAACTTAACCGCAGTGTATATCTCCGCTGTTCTTGCATAACCTGAGATCATTTGGTAGATTTTCGTTTGATCTGCATCCATATCTACCTCCTTATTGGTTTTCTTGACCATGATATTAATTTATCCATACCCGGGCTTTTTTCAACACTAATGAATTTCTCTGCTTTGAAAATCTGGAATGGTTGTTGTTTATTGGAGACATATCTTGCTGATTCCTGGGTAGATTCAAGAATAGGATTATGCCCAATCATATCATTTACGGTCAGGATTTCATTAAATTGATTGGATAATCAAAGAGGTTATTTACTGGGCAGGTTTTGAACAATCACAACTGGGAAAACTTGATCATTTCAGAATAATTCTTTTCAGCAGCTGTTTCTGCATCTGGTTCTGGTAGAAATTCCCCTGATATCCAACCCTCGTATCTGGTACGGAAAAGTGCAGATAAAATTCCCTTAAAATTGAGATGACCCGCCCCGGGATACCAGCGGTTTGAATCAGCCACATGGAAATGAAGAATGTGATTTCCGCACTTCCGGATGCTCTCTTCAATAACCGCTTCTTCAATGTTCATGTGGAAAGTATCCAGCAGTAAGCCAAAATTCTTTGCCTTCACTTGCTCTATCAAGGTCAATCCCTCGGTCGTCGAGTTTATCAATGTGGTTTCATAACGATTGATGGGTTCCAGCGCGAGCATTACCCCTTGTTTTTCAGCTTCACCACAGCACCTCTTTAAAGCTTCAACCAGCCAATCCATTGCTTGTTTTGGATCAACTCCCGGTTTTACGATCCCCCGTATTAACCCGATAATGATGATCGCTCCAAATTTGGATGCAATTGGTATGTGGGAATTGATCCTTTTAATGGCTGCCTCCCTCACACCGGCATCAGGACCGGTAAATGAAAGCCCTTCTTCACCCCAGGCTTGTCCGGTTCCTATGGCTGGAACTCTGAGTCCATACTCATTCAAAAGCGAGATCAATTCTTTTTCATTAATTAATTTAGGGTCACGGATGGCAAGTTCTACACCGCCATATCCAAGACCGGAAATAAGCTTTAAATTTTCCTTCAGGTTCCCTTTGAAAGTGGCTGCCTGGAATTGAGCGGGTTGGGTTGATAGAACAACGGAAAGTTTCACCTTGACCTCCAAATAGGACAGCCACCCAGAGGTGGCTGTCCCTTGTCATTTATTCGGCAATGTAGGTGATCTTGCATTCAGATCGATCTGTTTGCAGGTTCAGGATGTTTTCAGGAAGTTCTTCCAGTTTGATTTTCTTGGTGCTCATAACGGTCATGTTCATTCCCGAAGCCATGCTTTCAATTACGCGCGGGAAATTCCCATGTCCGGAGTGACCCTGGGCGCCGATAATACTTGCCCGGCGTACCTGCAGCACCTCACCTGAGACAGGCATCTTTGCTTCAGCCCGTGCCGTGACGATCACTCTGCTGTTCAATGTACGCCCTTCCCAAATGACCTTCTCGATTTCCGGGTAAACAACTTCCGGTAGTCCTGTTGCTTCCATGAACAGGTCTGCTCCCATTCCTCCCGTAAGTTCCAAAACACGTTCAGCAAAATCTTCCTTCAGCGGGTTGACATGTAGATCAGCTCCAAGTTTCAAAGCCATGTCCGCCCTTTCTTGTTGTGTTTCTGAGATGATCACCAGGGATGCACCGGCTCTTTTCAGGATGGCACATGCCGCTATACCTACCGGTCCAGCACCCAGGATGACTACCCGGTCACCAGGTCGTATTCCCCCGCCACGTTCGATGACAGCATTGTATGCCACACAGGTTGGCTCGACCAGGCTGCCAGCCACGAAGAGATCTTCGTCCTTGTATGTTTCTCGTAAAGGTTCCAGGCTCCATAGTGTCCGGGAGGGCAGGACGATATATTTGGTGTATGCACCATTGATATTGAATCCAACCTCGTCAAGTTGCTCGCAGTGGTTTGGATATCCATCCGCGCAGGGCTTGCATTGACCGCACCATAACATTTCCTCGGTTGTGACTGCTTCATCACCTTTAAATGGTTTGTTGGTTCGTTTGTCGCGGGCATTCCTGCCTGCTTCAACCACCACCCCGGAAAATTCATGTCCCAGGATCGACGGAAAACCGGTCAGACCGGGATAAAAGATATATCCATCTTCTCCTGCTTGAGCCATATGGACGTCTGATCCGCAAATTCCACATGCTTTGACTTCCATTAAGACTTCTTCGGGTCCCGGTGTCGGAATATCGTATTCCCGGATCTCAAGTTTTGGATTTCTCCATACCTGGCTTCCAAGGTATGTCTGTCGTCCTTCTATGTCTTTGGCACCCAGCTTGAAACCCGGTTTTGGATCCCAGTCAGCCACCAATGTCACACCTTTCATTTTTCCATTCATGGTTATTGCTCCTGAAAGATTTTCTATGCCATAAATTTACACTTCAGTGCCCTGTCCGATTCGCGGGATTCCGTAAACAGGTTTCCACCCCTTGCTCAGGGGTTCACGCAGGTAGGGTTCCATCTCTTTTTCTGTCCGCAGGGTCACTTCCTCCACAGGAGGTACGGTTCCAGCAGGAAATGCATCCAATACATCATCCGCCCACAATGTCAGGTATTCCAGGATCGCAGCCATCGGGCGTTTCCCCTTTTGCGCTGTGCCAGACTTGGCTTTTCCAACCACTCCCTCTGGTGTGGCAGCGATTTCGATGGCAAAATGGCCTTCTCCTTCTGACCAGCGGCTGGGTCGGCTGAATGGATCCACAGATTTATCAAAATGACCCTCTGGTAAATAAGACTTCCCTTCGGTATCGACTGCATAATCCATATCAACCATCTCAGGATGAAGGAGCAGGCTGAGTGACGTTTCTGATTCATCAGCATGAACAAAATTCGTGTCCATCTGTCCGCCGCGCTCTGCTGGTCTGAAGAATTCTCGTACACCGCGGTGCCAATCGATCACCCGGAAGATTCCAGGCAGCTGGTAGCGTTTCATGAATTCCTGCACAGCAGATTCAAGCATCCATAATTGTCCATGGTTGTTCACGATCAACTGTTTTCTAAATCCATCATTCCACAAACCCAGCATTACATCGATCATCATCTCCCGCACAACATGTTCACGGACGATGACTGTTCCTGGCATGCCCACGTGATGGTAAGGATGTCCGCCGTAATTAAGTGGGGGCAGGGCAAGGTTAATCGGCGACCCTCGCTTGGCTGTGAACCTTCGCACACCTTCGCAAATTGCACTGACATAAAGGGTGTCCGCAGCGCTGGGAAGGTGCTGACCATGTAGTTCTGTGCAGCCAACGGGAATAAATACAACATCATTCTTTTTTCTGTTCTCTTCGACTTTCCACCGTGTGGTGGTTTGAATATAGGATCCTGGTCTTCCCCACTCTACGGGAGAAGGAATACCGTAATCAGAGAGGATTGCATCGATCTGTTCATCACTCGCTTCCCAAACTTCCTTCTTCATTCTGCCAACAGCGTTATCCTCAAAAAAGAGATCAGGTTGGTTGGTGGGTAAATATCCTTTTGGTACGTTCAGATTTGACATGCTACACTCCTAAAATTTATCGATTGACCTGGAAATCATTTTCCAGGAAAAAGTTGAGTTGATCCATTGGAATTACCTAGAATGGACTTTTCCAATGGTCAATTGTTGATCATTTCAACGACTGCCATCCACTTCGCTTATCTTTACAGGTCGGTTTTCTCGAAATGATATTCCGGCTGCATACCCGAGCACAACAGCTGCTCGTCCATCCTTGCCTGAAACGGGGGTAGGTTTATCGTCTCTTACACATTCCAGGAATGTGCGGATTTCTTCAATGTAACCGGAGAGATACCTTTGCATGAAGAAGTGAGGTAGTTTGTCAGAGTGAAAACCATTTGGCTTACCCACTTTTATCGTGCTTTCGACCTCGTTGCCTGCCATGGCTGTGCCATTGGAACAGAATACTTCCAATCGCTGATCGTATCCATATACTGCCTGCCGACTGTTGTCGATCACGCCAATGGCACCGTTTGCAAATTTAAGCGTGATGATATTGGTGTCCGAATCTCCAAATTTTTTCAGCTCAGGTTCGATCAGGACGCCTCCAATGGCATAAACCTCCTCGACATCTCCCGCCTGGTAGCGCGCCATGTCGAAATCATGGATGGACATATCCAGGAACATACCCCCGGAATCACGCATGAATTCCAGGTCTGGAACTTCTGGATCGTAACTGGAGATTTTTATAATGCATGGTCGCCCGATCTCCCCTGAATTGACGGTATCCCTCACTTTGTTGAAGTTTTTATCAAACCTTCGATTGAATCCAACTTGCAGCTTGACACCGGATTTATCAATGACTTCTAATGCCTCATCAATTTCTTTGATACTCAGGTCCAGAGGCTTCTCGCAGAAGATGTGCTTGCCTGCTTTGGCAGCATCCTTCATGATGAAAGCATGGGTATTGGTCGTTGTAGCGATCAGGACTGCTTCGATGTTTTTATCATCCAGCAGCTCATGGTAATCTTGAACAACCCGCTCGATTTCCAGCTCATCGGCTACTGCTTGGGCAACATCCAATTTAATGTCGCAAATGGCAACCAGGTTTGCTTCGGGAATGGATCTGACGATATTGCGAGTATGAAAACTGCCCATCCGTCCTGTTCCAATTACTGCCAAATTCACTTTTCGTTTCATAAGAACCTCTTTCTATTTAATGGTTTGGATCCTCATTCCGATAATTGTCCAAAGCGGCTACATTTGCATTACGATTTTCATCGCGCTTTTTGGATGGTGTTCCAGTGTCTCCATATCCAACCCGAGCAGATCAAATGCTCCATAACCTTCGTCAAATGGAACGACCTTGGTAAAGAACGGCCCCATGTTCAGGCGGTTTTCCTGGAACAATCGGATCGATGGAACCATCGTGTTCTGACCAAGATACAATCCCAGGATCTTGGTCGCCCAGCGGGTGATCTCATTTGGAACTACGCTTGCAGTGATGGATGAGTCCATCCCGAACGGCAGAACTTTCCCGCCTGGAGTTACACATTGGAGAGCCTGCCAGAAGGCATTCCCGGTCGCTTCCACCACGATGTCTGCTTTACGACCATAGGTGTATTCTGTGATCTTCTCCGAAATATCCACCTCGTTTGGATCCCATACAGTCAATCCGCACTCTTTGGCAACGCTGATGCGGAAGGGATCAATTTCAGTCACGGCAACTTTTGCGGCGATGTTCTTGGCAAATTGCCCGAACAGGTATCCTATTGGGCCAAATCCCAGCACAAGCACATAATCGTACGGCAGCATCAGCAAAGTGTTCATCCCGTTTACCACCGTGGCTAAGGTCTCAACCTGGGTACCAAGGATGTCATCAATGCTGTCTGGTAGTACAAAGCATTGTTTCTCTGGCACCAGGCAGTATTCCGCATAACCGCCATCCCGCATCACACCCAGGGCGCTGGTCTTGATCTCAACACATTGGCTGGTTAATCCCATCCGGCAGAAATCACAAAAGCCGCAGCGGATATTATTGTCAATGGCGACTCGGTCTCCAAGCTTTACATGATGTACGCTCGAACCAACTTCAACTACTTCACCGCAAAATTCATGTCCGAGAACTGTGTTTGGTCTGAAATGATGTTTTCCCTCGATGATCTTGATATCTGAACCGCATATTCCGACTGCTTTGACTTTCAAGAGAACATCATCCGGTTCCTTGACATGGGGGATGGGTTTATCCTCAAACACCAGTTTTCCTACATCCTTGAATACGTACGCTTTCATCGTGTCCATAATAATGTTCCTCTTCGACTCCTGTTGATGGTGCACACGTGTGCAGTCCCTTGAATTATTTTGCAGGAACAAACTTTTTTTCCCGCAATGTGATGTCTAACGTTGAATACGCGCTGATCCGCCTTTGGCAAACGCACGTACCTGATCAATGGTTGCCATGGTTGTATCTCCAGGGAAGGTGGTTAATAAAGCGCCATGAGCCCAACCAAGATTCACGCTTTCCTGTTCTGATTCTCCGCTTAGCAAGCCATAGAATAACCCGGATGCAAAACCATCTCCGCCTCCAACGCGGTCATGCACATCCAACTCACAGGTTGGAGACAGGTAGGTTTTCCCATTGATCCATGCGACTGCCCCCCAGCTGTGACGGGCTGTTGAATGGACGTCCCTAAGAGTGGTGGCTACCACCTTAATCTTTGGATATTTCTTAACAACTGTTTCTATCATCAGGAAGAAACGGTCAGGATTTAACTTGGATTTTTTCGTTACTTCCGGACCCGGGATACCCAAGCCTAGCTGTAGGTCTTCTTCATTCCCAACCAGCACATCCACATTTTCCACAATGCGGTTAAAGGTCTCGCTGGCTTTCTGCTGACCGCCCCAAATATTCCACAATTTTGCCCGGTAATTCAGATCAAATGAAACGACTGCGCCATGAGCTTTTGCGGCTTTCATGCCTTCGATTATGACTTCTCCAGTTGTCTCAGAAAGGGCGGCAAAGATACCTCCGCTGTGAAACCAGCGGATACCTTCGTTGAAGATCGCATTCCAATCGAAATCTTTCGGTTTGAGAAGAGCGGCTGCCTCATTGGCTCGGTTGTAGAAAACAACCGGAGCCCGAACTCCAAATCCGCGATCACTATAGACCGTCGCCATGTTCGGACCATTGACCCCGTTATGTTCAAAGTGCTTGTAAAAAGGTTTTACACCCATGGCTCTGACACGTTCAGCGATCAACTCACCAACCGGGTAATCCGCCATCGCTGTCGCAATACCTGTTCTCAATTGAAAACAATCAGACAGGTTTGCAGCACAATTGAACTCCCCTCCGCTGACATGGATCTTGCACTCGCTTGCTTTTCGGAATGGTATGATGCCCGGATCAAGTCGATTGATCAAAGCTCCCAAAGACAGGAAGTCCAGGTTTCCGCTTGGAGGAATTTTTAATCCATATTTCATAGCAGCTCCTTTCTATTGTTGATCCTTGATCCACTCAGTATGGAAGACACCTTCACGATCGACTCTACGGTAGGTATGTGCCCCAAAATAATCGCGCTGCGCCTGGGTCAGGTTTGCAGGCAGGCGTTCACTCCGGTAGGCATCGTAATAAGCCAGCGCTGAACTGAAAGCAAGGGCAGGAATCCCACTTTCAGCCGCAAGTGCCACCACCTTGCGTAGTGCATCCTGGTTCGAATTCATTACCTTGGAAAATTCAGCATCCATCATTAAATTTGTCAGGTCAGGTTTGCGTTCAAACGCCTTTCGAATATCATTTAAGAAACGTGCACGGATGATGCATCCACCGCGCCAGATCCTGGCGACATCCCCGTAATGCAGATCATAATCATATTCTTCACTTGCCAGGCGCATTAATCCAAAACCTTGCGCATACGAACAGATCTTGGCGGCATATAATGCTTTTTCCAGCATGGGGATGACCATATCAACATTTGCTGAAATGGTTTGTACTGGACCGGATAGGACTCTGGAAGCGGAAATCCTTTCATCCTTGTAGGCAGATATGATCCTGCTTTCAACCGCCGCATTGATCGTGGGTGTTGGAGCTCCCAGGTCGAGAGCGTTCTGTGATGTCCACTTTCCGGTCCCTTTTTGCTTGGCTTCATCCAGGATCAGGTCAACAACAGCCTTACCCGATTCAGTATCAATTTTTGAAAAAATATCCGCTGTTATTTCAATTAAATAGGACTCAAGCTCACCTTCATTCCACTTGCTGAATATCTCGTGCAGTTTTGAGTTGTCAACGCCTGAGCCTCGATGGAGAATGTCATAGGTTTCAGCAATGAGCTGCATATCCCCATATTCGATCCCATTGTGGACCATTTTTACATAATGACCTGCACCGCGCGGCCCCATGTAAGCTACGCATGGCTCTCCATCGACCTTGGCACTGATCGCTTCGAATATTGGTTTCACCAGTCTCCATGCTTCAGGTTGACCTCCCGGCATGATGGAAGGTCCCCACAATGCTCCTTGCTCACCACCACTCACACCAGTCCCGATATATATGATCCCTTTCGTTTCCAATGCCACAGACCTGCGTTCCGTGTCCAGGAAGAAGCTGTTGCCGCCATCAATTAATAGGTCACCAGGCTCAAGCAGGTTTTCAATATCGGATATGACCGCATCCACCGGTTTTCCCGCAGGTACCATCATCATGATGCGCCGGGGATGTTCTAATGAAGCCAAAAAATCCTTCAGAGTGTCACATGCCACAAGGTTCTTACCGGGATATTTGCTCCCAAAGTCCCGGACTTTTTCTGGATCAAGGTCATACCCAGAAACGCGGTACCCATTCCGTTCCACGTTAAGAGCCAGCATGTGTCCCATGACTCCTAAACCAATAAAACCAAAATTTGCCTTGTCCATAAGATCATTAACCTCCTGTTTTGTTGAAAGGAAAGAATTTTCGCCACACAACTCGGTATGCAGGTTTATACGCCTGCCGGTAGGCATCGGAATGATTCACTGCCGGGTAATTTTGCCTTTTCATTTCTGAAATAAATTCATCCATCAAATGGTTGGGAAACAATTTGGTTTGAGTTGCACTTTTCCAATGGGATTCAATCATATCGATCCGACCTTCAAATTCGGAAGCCGTTCTATGAAATGCATCTGCAAGAATGGAAGCATCTTTCTTGGTTTCGGCGAAAGGTCTTAAATGAACACGAATGATCTCACCATCAGGTGAAATGGGATCTGCCAATGGCTCCTCAAATGGAACACTGCTTATCTCCTCCATCTCTTGGATTAATACTTCCAGGATTCTGGTGCGATCCATTACAGCATGTTCACTGCCCATGGCTGCCTGGTGCACCAGCTTGTAAATATCATGGATTTGCATTTCAGGGTAGCGGTCTGCATGGTTTCGTAAGATGGATGCGAACATGTCAGCTTTTCACCTTGTAAAGCATCTCGCCTGCCCTTGGGATGAATAGAACACCTTCTTCTTCCCTGTCTTTCCAATCATCCATGGAAATGGTTCGTGGGTCGATATACTCCAGGTTTAACCGCTTGCAGTCTTCAGCTGAAATCTTGCTTGCCAGGGCGACCCGCAGGTTTGGAATTTCTATCCCATTTTCCATCCTTCCCGCCCCCCGCATATGGGTTGAGTGTGCCAGCACACCCAATGGAATTTGTTTGAATCGTTCCCAGTTTTCCAGGAAGTATGGCAGGATATGGTACCCAACTTCAAAAATGAAATTTCCATGTACTTCGCTGATGGTTTCCAAATGCGGAGCATAAATAATGACCCTGCCTCCAACTGCCATGGCGGGTTCCACTTTGTACATTGCTTTCGCCGCAGTCCACAGCTCATCATACATGGCTGGTGCGCAGGATAGTGCCTGTTTCATTGGTTTTTCAAGCCATTGAACATGTCTTTGAGCAGATAGATCAACAGCCATACTCCAGGACTCATGCAGGTCGCCCACAAAGATCCCTGCCAGGTCATGATCTTCAACCACCAGGGCTGCCAGTGTTACCGGTGTTTTGAGTTTTTCTGCAGCTGAATGGATCATTCTGCGCACAGGTGTATCTTTGACTCCGATTGTGTTGACAACACCTGATAGTGCCCCCAGCCAATGCGTTGCATGGATCATTTCCGGACCGGATATTCCCGGGAAAAGGTATTTGGCTCCGCCTGAAAAACCGGCAACTTCATGCGGGAAGGTTGGTCCCAGGATAAGAATGTGATCATATTCCAGGGCAGCCCGGTTCAAGCGGATATCCACTTTCTTCGGAAGGGAAGGGTGCCAGATATCCCCTGCCATGGTATTTATTTCGTCCTGCTCAATGGAACCCAGGGAAACCAGCGCAGTGGCATCACCCCACGCATGGTTCAGCAATCCGATGTGTTTGAACTTTGTGCTTCGTTCCTGTTCCGTGATCCCAACCAGGCTGTTAATTCTTTCATCAACCAACTTGGGATGGGTTCCCAGGGCAACCAGGAAATCAAGTTGTTTTGCATCATGGAGGATTTCGACCAATTCCCGAAATAGCATCGCCATGGGTATTGACCGTGTATGGTCCGGGATCAAAACAAGCACTTTTTGTCCGCTTAAATAACCGGACAACCCCTCATGAAGTGTATTGCGGATCTGCTCTTCATCAAGGATTTGATTTTTACCAGCAGTGATCTTGGATCGGATCATAGGTAGTGAATTCCTTGTTTAAACACCGCTGTATGCTGAGAATCCTCCATCCACAGGGATGATGATCCCCGTGACGAAGGAAGAAGCCGGAGACAGGAGCCAGAAGATTGTACCCAGTAGATCTTCAGGAACACCGAATCGTCCCATTGGGGTATGCTCGATAATGGTTTTTCCGCGCTGGGTCAACCCGCCCGATTCTTTATTTGTTAAAAGATAACGATTTTGTTCTGTCAGGAAAAAACCCGGGGCTATGGCGTTCACGCGGATCCCGGGAGAATATTCCTGGGCCATGTGGACTGCCAGCCATTGGGTGAAGTTGCTTACGCCTGCCTTGGCTGCTGAATAAGCAGCGATCCGGGTCAATGGTCGCATTGCGTTCATTGAGCTTATATTTATTATGACACCTGATTTTTGATCAGCCATCAGTTTCCCAAATACCTGGCAGGGAAGAATGGTTCCCATGAGGTTCAGATCAACGACCCAATTTAATGCATCTCGCGGAATATCAAAAAATGATAGTTCGTCGTTGGTTGTCGCCTTGGGATGATTACCCCCGGCACCGTTAAGGAGAAAATCAACTTCTCCAAGTTCAGCCCTTATTAGATCCGCTGCAGCTTCCAGGCTTTTCTTATCAAGAACATCGCAATGCAATCCGATTGTTTTTCCACCCTGCCTTTTAATCTCGGCAGCCAGGCTTTCAGCTGCAGCCTGGTTGATATCCAGGATGGCAACACTGACACCCATCTCTGAAAGTGCTTTACTCATGGCTGAGCAGAGAACACCGGCACCGCCGATCACTACTGCGGTTTTTCCGGATAAGTTGAATAGGTCACGCGCTTCTTTTTTCTCCATCGTTTAACCTTCCTTGGAAATAAAAGGTCTTATATGCCGAACAAAGTGCCTTGTCAGGTTGCTGGCATACTCGTCTGAGTTGTTCTTCAAGCAATCCATCAGCCTGCTGTAAAAACGAGGTTGATGATCGTCATCCATTTCGTTGAGAACGGAACCAAAGGTCACATGCAGGATTTCGCGTTCATCGAATTGATCCAGCAACTCGATCGGATCTTGTAGTTCATATGCTTGAGGGGATCGATCCACCTCTGCTGAGACATGGTAGCTGAGTCGGTCGATCTCGTAGCAACCCCGGGCAAACCTGTAGATCTCTCGAAAAAGATCCGTTTCGTGGTTGGCAATGGTCCGTAAGGCTTCCAGGTAGCTGGTTCCGGCAGTCTTGAGATGTACCAATCCTTTCGTCAGTCTCATGGCAATTGGATATATGCTGAATTTATCGGATCCGGAATGCAGGCTTAATTTATATGGTCCGAATTTTCTGGCGATGGCTGCATGCCCGGAAAAGGAATTCTCAAATTCATGGATATCACCAATGTAATCCACTCCTTTCTCAAAGCTGCCAATATATCTGGGTGCCATGCTTACCCAATCCACTCCCATCCGTTTCAATTCATGAGCAATATAAACATGCTCGGCATGGGTTGTTGGTTCATCAGTTTCATCAACGGAAACCTCAAACTCAAATGGTTTTGAACCCGCAGCACTTTTCAGGTAATGATACATATTCGCCACGTGATGGACAGCCTTCCCATATTTGACTGCCGCTTTCAGCAGGGTAAATTCATCGAACGCTATTGTCAGGTCTTCAATTTTGTGGATGCTTCCCTTTAAAACAGAATTGATTGGTAGCATATCATCTGGAAGTTGTTCTGCTAATTCACGCAATAAATTTAAGTCACTATGCTCAGCACGATTATCTACATGATCACCGGGATCAATGGTAAAGAAGGAATAACCTGCCTCCAGGCACGAATCGATATCCTCCGTTGTTTTCAAATGATCTGCATCTGCACCGGTTCCCCCTCGCCAGCCTTCCTGGAACATGCCCCATGTTACATCATCCAGCACCTGTTGTGGATTCCGGCCTGTTCGCCTATTTTCACGGATCGACTGTTGAGCGAAAATTGGTGCAATGCTTCCACCTACAGCCCGCAATGCCCTGATATGTCCCGGTGTCGCCAATCCCAGTCGATCTCCCATTCCGACAGATGTCTTTAAGCCGATCAAGCTTGGATACAGCCATGCCAATTGTTCCCGAAGGATCATGGCATTCTTCGAAGTTAAAGGGCACAATCTCAGCTCGGATCCGGCAAACTCACTTTGTTCACCTTCAAAATCAGCTGTGATTTCTTTGGATAGGATTGCCAGTCGGTTTCCATTCCTTGTCTTCACCAATCCAAATTCGTTGTTATTATGTATGGAAATTGAATTGGGGTGTAGATCTAAAGTGCTGGTTTCCAGCTTTGCCATGATTCCGTTAGCTCCCTGGTGTGCTTGTTGATTTTCTTACCAGCAACGATCCTTGCAGCAGTTGGATCCTGGTATCTGTAACCTGCTCCTGGTTGTCATACAGAATACTGAGGATGAGTTCTGCTGCTTTAATACCAATAGATCGTTTGGGTTGGTCAAATGTTGTTAATGGTGGATTCGTATATGCTGAATAGGTGATATTATCAAATCCAGCCACGGAAATTTCTCCCGGGATGTGTATGCCCTTTTCCTGCAACCCATGCATCAATCCAATTGCCAGTAGATCGTTGAAACAAAAGATCGCTGTAGGAGGTTGGGGGAGGGATAGAAATTTTTGCGCCAGCGTTTCTCCGCAGTGCAGATCACTCGAGTCAGCTTCGATCACATATCCTTCATTAATGGGTAAACCTGCCGCCTGCATTTGTTCCTGGTAACCGCTCATGCGTTTAAGATCGGTGCGTCCTGCATGCGAATAACCAAGGTAACCTATCCGTTTATGCCCCAATTTGATCAGGTGCTTCATAACCTGCCTGCTTCCATGCAGGTCATCGTGGTAGATCGAGTACTGGTGATCTTCTGACGATTGGTTGTTAATGATGACAATTGGAATATCAAATGAACTTAACTGGTGACTCTGTTCTATACTGAATGGGGTGGAACAGATAATAACACCATCCACGCGATGCTCACGCATGGTGCGGACGATCGCTTTTTCACGTTGCCGAATTCGTTGGGAAGCAGCGATGAAGAGACTGTACCCTTTTTGTTGGGCGGTATCATCGATACCCTGCAGGATCTCGCTAAAAAAAGGATCATCGATCGAGCTCACGATGACCCCCAAAACCTGCGAGCGATTGGTTTTTAAACTTCTGGCAGCCGCCGAAGGTTCATAACCCATATCCTTGGCCAACCGCAGAATCTTCTCGGTTGTATCCATGGAAATATGCGGATTTCCTCGAAGAGCGCGCGAAACAGTTGTGTGGGATACACCTGCTTCTCGGGCTACATCTTTGATCGTTACTACCATGATTCTCTCCACATGCACACGTGTGCATCAATCCTAGTTTAGTGTAATGCTTCTCAATTGAAAAGTCAATACCGCTATGAAAGTAGTCTTGCAATTATTTATAATTTGCAGTAATATATTCAAATGAAAGTAATCTTTCAAAAATTGAAAATATGTTTGTCTTCTCGCGGATTGCCTCTAATTCAAAATTTTCTTGAAAGGCATAAAAATGAACAATAAGATCGAATCCATTTTCCTTGACGTTGGAAATACCCTTCGAGTCGTAATTGAAGATCCAGAATTTATGGCACAGTCGAAAAAAGAGTTGGTGGAATTAACTGGTTCACCGATGACCCCGGATGATTTTTTTAATCATCTGGAAGAAAAGTACAAAGTCCTTCGAAAACAAGCCAAGGAGAAATTGATCGAAGCCTCTGAGAAGGAAATGTGGACGAAATGGATGCTCCCGGATTTCCCATCCGAGAAAATTGCTCCCTTATCCGGCAAGTTGACCCGCTTGTGGAGGGATAGCGATGGACGCAGGGTGCCCAGGCCGGATGTATCCAATGTTGTGATCGAATTACATAAAAGAGGTTATAAGCTCGGGGTTATTGCCAACACCATCACGGAAACTGAGATTCCGGATTGGCTGGAGGAAGATCAGCTCACGGGTTATTTCGATACCATCATTCTCTCCTCCAAACTGGGGATAAGAAAGCCAAACCCGGAAATTTACCTCGAAGCCGCACGACGGATAGGTTCCGACCCTCAAAATTGTGTTTACGTTGGTGATAATCCTGTCCGTGATGTTGAAGGTGCACAAGCTGCTGGATTTGGAATGATGATCCTTTTGCATGAACCGGCAACCCTCAGGAAAGAACCTCCAACTAATGCTCATAAGCCGGACAGAACCATAAACGAATTAAGTGAACTACTGGATATCTTTCCACCCATTGCATGACTCGAGGTTGATTTCATGGATCCGGTTATAAAAGCAATTTTTCTTGACCTGGGCAATACATTGCGTTTCTTAATTAAAGACGATCTGCATATGGCCAAAGCCCGTCAAAGAATAGTTGACCTTATCGGTGCTGATGAAGATCCCGATTCATTTTGTGAAAAACTGAATAGCCGTTATAAGAAATATCGAGACTGGGCATTCGAAAATGCAGCCGAAGCTCCTGAATCAGAACTTTGGACCAGGTGGTTGACTCCTGATTTTCCCTCCGAAAAGATAGCTCCGTTGAGTACGGAGTTGACCTATCAATTTAGGCAATCAAATGGAAAGAGGGTGCTTGTTGATGGTGGAAGAGTTGTGATTGCTGAACTCAAAAGACGTGGTTATCAGTTGGGGATAATTAGCAACTTGATCTCAACAAAAGAGATTCCCGAATGGTTGGAAGAGGATGACTTTAACAGGTTCTTTTCATCGGTGGTGCTCTCGTCCGTCTTGGGAATTCGCAAACCTGATCCGGCCATCTACCTTCAAGCAGCTCAGGAGATCGGCATTGATCCATCCAATTGTGCATATGTCGGCGATAACCTTGAAAGGGATGTGACTGGTGCCCGTTTGGCTGGTTTCGGGTTGGCCGTTATTATCAAACCAGCAGAGGAGATCAAAGAAGACCAGATTTCCGATCATAACCGCCCGGATATCATAATTCATGACTTCACCCAACTCCTTGATATTTTTTGTGAAAAGGTCCTGCAGAATGATTGACATTCGCAAAGGATCGAATGAAAAATAACATACTTAACCGGGGTGCTGTTGCATTGGCGCAGGGGGTCCGCTCATTATATGCAGGCGGTCAAACGGACTATTATCTCGATCCTTTGGTTGTGGTTGACGAACGATCTGATCCAGTCGGGCGCATCAAGGATGGGGACTCAGTCATCTTTTGTTGTCGCAGGGGAGAGCGTGAGGTTGAATTAACCGAAGCTTTTACAGACCCGAATTTTCCCAATTTTGACCGTTTACCTCTCGATAACCTGAAATTTGTTATTTTCACCCTCTACCATGAAAAATTTAAGGACTTGCCCATCGCATTTGCACCAACCAGGGTTCAAGGGACACTTGCTGAGATTGTCAGTGGAGCGGGTTTAAGTCAGTTGCACATTGCAGAATCTGAAAAATTTGCTCATGTCACTTTTTTCTTTAACGGTGGCAACAACCAACCGTATGGTGGGGAGGATGATGTCAGCATCCCTTCTCCCAGAGGGGTGCCATTTGACCAGAAACCAGAGTTAAGTCTGCCCGAAGTTACCAGGCAGGTTGTTGCCGGTATCGGGAAGAATTACGATTTGATCGTGACCAACTTTGCCAATGGTGATGTCATCGGTCACACAGCCAATAATGATGCCAAAATTAAATGCGCACAAATTGTTGACAGATCCCTGGCTGAGGTTGTTGAAAAAGCGCGTTCTGCCGGTTATGTTACGCTCATCACAGCCGATCACGGCAATCTCGAAGAAATGGTCAAACCTGATGGATCACCCCATATGGCTCATACAGCCAATCTGGTTCCATTCGTGTTGGTTGATGCAGAGGAGCATGCTTCCACCAGCATCAACGATGGTATCCTGGCTGATATAGCCCCTACCATTTTATCCGCCATGGGTTTACCGTCGTCCTCTTCAATGAACGGGACTTCGCTTATTCAAGGTCATGATTGGCATGGTAGCAGGCACGTCTTGCTGATCATTCTTGATGGCTGGGGGATCGGTAGATCAGACCAGGCTAATCCGATCTTTCTCGCCAGTACACCTTTTTGGGATGATCTTGTCCGGAAATATCCTGGTTCAAAATTGAAAGCTTCTGGTGATTCTGTCGGTCTCAAGAATGGAAAAGCCGGAAATTCCGAAGCAGGACACCTCAATTTGGGCGCTGGCAGAGTCATCCTGCAGGATGACGTCCGCTTGGACATGGCATTAAATGATGGGTCTTTCTTCACCAACGAGGTTTTTCTTGAAACGATCCAGGAAGTGAAAAGAAAAGGCACCAGCCTCCATCTGCTTGGTTTATTATCAGAAAAGAGCTCACACGGTTCAATTGATTATCCGCTGGCGTTATTAAAAATGGCAAGGGACAACGACCTGGAGCTGGTCTTCCTTCATTTAATATTCGATGGTCGCAGTACACAGAATGGCAGCGCTCCGGCTCTCCTCGCAAATCTTGCAACACGCATGAATGAGATTGGCATTGGTCAGGTGGTATCCGGCATCGGAAGGGGAATAACTCTCGATCGAGATGGGGATTACAGCAAGATAAAGAAGGCGTATGATCTTTTAGTAAGTGGTATTGGCACACCTTGCCAGATAAATTATGGAGCATAAGGATATGAAAGAAATTTCCAGCGACCCCGAACTTTTTTCCAAAGAACTATATGAGATCATGAAAACCATTAATTCCGGGATTGAATACCTGGAGCTTTATGAATTCCAATATGGTTTGAACAACATGACCCCTGAAATGGGTTGGGATCATGTAAAGCTTGATTCGACAGCAGAGATAGAAGCCAGGATGAACGATCGGAAGTTCTATGATTCCATCAATATCAAGCCAAAGATTGCTGAACGTATTGTGATGGATGATCAAATTTTACGGTTAAGTCAAATGCTCTTCGTTGGGCTGATCACTGGTGATTATCCTGTTTATTGGGTCAAAAAATGGTTCTTCTTTGACATCCGCGGATTTTATTTCCTGCATCGAACGATTTATTTCACCGCTGGAGTAATTGGGCATTTTGGTGGAAAACCATTCCGGGAATTTGCAAAAGAACAGGAACGATTCAATTTAGTTCAGGATCTTGGTTATAAGGATTTCAAGAAAGCAAATATCAGGGTGGATACACTTTTTATTGAAAGCATCAAGAAACTTATAGGAGCTCGGGGAACACCACTATTGTTGGCGATTGCTGGCCCGACAGCAGCAGGAAAAACAGAAATAACCAAACGTCTCCAGGAATCCTTCCAATTGGACGGAAAGAAAGTATCCCTGATCGAAATGGATAATTTCCTGACGGATAGGGAGGATAGGGAGGCGAAAGGGATTTTCACACAGGGAAAGGAAGCGCTGCACTTTGCGCTGTTGAAAAGGAGCCTGTCCGATATATGTCAGGGAAAAAAGATAAGCATCCCGCGCTATGATTTTGTAAACGCCACATCAAGTCATGATAATTCCGGAGATCTTAAACCGGATGGTGTCCCCATCGAGATTGAACCCGCGGACATTGTTTTTATCGAAGGAAATTTCCCCTTCTTGATTAAAGAGATAGCAAATCTTATTGCAGTTAAAGTTGTTTACCTTACGGATGATCCAGTTCGCTTAAAGCGAAAATGGAAGCGGGATATCGATTACCGCAAGAAATATGAACCCACTTATTTTCGCAACCGATATTTTAAGGACCAATTCATCATGGCTGAGATAGCCTATCGCCCACAATTGGAAATTTGCGATATGGCAGTGGACACCACTGCTGCCGCATTATGGACTACACCTGAAATTTCCGAAATATTGAATAATATGCAGCATTTTATATCATAATGAAAGAACACTTGCAATAATTAAAAAATTGATGTAATATATTCAAATGAAAGTAATATTTCAAATTTATTTAATTTGAAATCGCAAAACTGGAGGAAGGAACTTTGATGAACCAGGATTCTCAAGACCCAGTCAGTTTTAGCCGGTTACTTGGCGAGCGTTATAACCAGCTTACAAAAAGCGAAAAACGTATCGCTGACTTCTTTAATAATAACCAGGACGAAGCGGGATTTCTGTCTGCAGGTGAAATTGCATCCCGCTTGCAGTTAAGTGAAGCAACCATGGTGCGCTTTGCCCGTAATTTGGGGTTTGAGAGTTACCCAGCCATGCGCGTCGCGCTGCAGGATAATTTCCGCAGCCGCATGGTTCATTCATCAAGATTGCGCAGCCGACTGGATGATCTTCTCGAAACAGGTGATTTATTCGAAAGGCTTGTCGCTTCCGAGATTGCCTTCCTGACAGAATCGCTGCATACCTTGGACCGTGATGCATTCAATACCGCTGTAGAGTTGCTTCGCACTCATCAGCGGATTTTTGTTTTTGGGCTTGGTCCTTCCATATCTCTAGTCGATCTGCTGGAAATCCGCCTGACCAGGTCAGCTCGTCATGTAATTCCACTCTGTACCTCTGGCAGGGAGTTGTTGGAGCCTCTTCTTCTGATGAATAAGGATGACCTTCTCATCGCGATTGGCTTTTTTAATATGACTCCTTCCCTTGAAATTGTCATCGATCACGCCAACAAACATAAGACACCTGTGATCCTTGTAACGGATACTCTCGGCTCGATGATCGCGGAAAAGGCATCGGTCACCCTTTCAGCCCGCCGGGGACCTGTATCGGCTTTTCATTCTCTCACCATCCCAATGACGATCATTAATGCATTACTGCTTGCCTTAAGTTCTTTGGACCAGGAAAAAATTATGAGTAATTTGGATAATCTTGATCAATTGCGGGATTGGCTCAAGAAAACGAATGAAAAATACGTTTGATCATTGAAGGTATGTTGAAGAAATAGATCCTAAGATCACCTGATGACAGATAGGAATTCATGAATGACAACCATTGATTCAACGCCCTCTCCTAATTCACAAAAGTTTATAGCTGCTTCCCGAAGGTTTTTCCGTTGGTTAAAAACACCTCATGTGGTCTTGTCGCTGATCATGTTGGTGGTCATGTTCTACATGGTGGTGATCCCGCTTTATCGCATGGTTGTGACAACGGTAACCTGGCAGCCTCGTGATCTTGTAACCAATCCCAGTGCTGTGGTCGGTGAACTGACGATATTCCATTATGTAAGAATGTTGACAGGCACACTGGGAAAGATTTACATGTACACCCCATTGATGCATTCCATGACCATCGCCATCGGTGCTACAGTGTTGTCCCTTCTGATTGGTGGATCGTTGGCTTGGCTGGTGGTCCGGACTGATATGCCCGGTCGTAAACTTGTCAACCAGTTGGCTTTGATCCCCTACATCATGCCATCCTGGACACTGGCGCAAGCCTGGCTGGTCTTCTTTAAAAGCACAAGTCTATCAGGAGGGACACCAGGGGTATATGAATTCTTCTTTGGAGTGGCTCCTCCCACTTGGTTATCCTACGGACCGGTTCCAATAATTATTTGCAGTGCGCTCCATTACTATACATTCTTTTTCCTCTTTGTTTCTGCTGCCTTAATGTCGATAGATTCAAGTTTGGAGGAAGCAGGCGATTTAATGGGGGCTAGTCGTTGGCGTATTCTTCGAAAGATCACCTTGCCGCTGGTTATTCCAGCCATCCTCTCCGGGTTTATTATGACCTTTTCCAAGGTATTGGGAACATTTGGCGGACCGAATATCCTCGGTACTCCGGTCCGTTATTACGTGGTGGCGACCATGATCCGAGGAAGTATGGGGGTTGGAGATACAGCCGATGGTTTCCTGTTGGCGATCGTTCTGATTTCGTTCTCAATTATTACCATCTGGATCAATCAACGATTGATAGGAACACGCAAGAGTTATGAAACCATCGGGGGACGTGGTTTCATGGCTCAGGTAAGTAAACTTGGAAGTATCAAGAATATCTTGTTTGTTCTCTCCATTATTTTCCAGATACTGGTCATCGTGATACCACTCGGCTTGCTTATTTGGAGTTCATTAATGTTGCAGGATGGGAATTTCAGTTTGGGTAACCTGTCCCTGCAGCATTGGATCGGAGAGCGGGGAACGATCTATAACCACGGTGAACCAGGAGTATTACTAAATCCCAAGATTTACCGTACAGCATGGAATTCGATCCGGCTTTCTTTGTGGACTGCCCTTTTTACCGCGTTGCTGGGAGTGGTCCTCGGGTATGCGATTGTAAAAGGGAGGGGTACCCGCTTATCCAAATTGGTTGAGCAGTTGGCATACATTCCATACGTCATTCCGGGAATTGCTTTTGGAGCCGTTTATATTGCCATGTTCATTAAACCGTTGGGTCCGATACCTGCTTTATATGGAACCTTTACCCTGCTTGTTGTTGTTTCAGTCGCGAAACATATCCCGTATTCGTCTCGCTCGGGTGTCTCGGCAATGATGCAGGTTGGCCGCGAATTGGAGGAAGCCGGGCAGATCTCCGGTGCTGATTTCTGGCAGAGATTCCGCCGTATTATTTTCCCACTAACCAGTGCTGGATTTGTTGCCGGATTCTTGCTGACATTTATCACAACCATGCGCGAGCTT
>DATEUN010000036.1:0-14479 GCA_035283125.1 Anaerolineales bacterium | reverse complement strand
GTTGTACAATTTCAGGGTTGCCATTGCTGGTTTGTGATGGAAAGATTCTCATGTCTTGAACAGGAGGAGATGGTATGTTCCACGGAATTGGGAAATATTGTTGAATGTACGATGCTGCTCCACTTATCCATAAAAATGATGCCAGCGCCAGTAATCCAACAATGATGGTCATTAAACAACCGCCTGTCCGGCGGGGTCGGTATTTTACGAATGCTAGTGTTAATAAACCAGTTAATGTTGCCAGTGCGAAATACACACTGAATACCAGGATTGCATTTGGCCAATAGATGTTTTCACCAGATCCATATCCAAAACCGGCAATGCTGAGAGGAAGATACAATTCATATGCCAGCATTACACTCGGAATGATGGGGCGTTTTTCAGATCGAATGAATGCTGTCACCATCATGACTGAACCCAGGATCACCAATCCAATGTCTGGCAGCCATAAATGCGAATGCAGGGTTGCCTGGTAACCGGAGAATGGCGGGTAAATTAAAGAAATTTTTCCAGCCAGGATCCCGCTTCCGAATATCAACCCGAAACTTATAGCCAGCCCAATGAGCGTCTGCATGAAGAACCGCACAGATCCTGTTACAGTAGCCAGCATGAGCCCAACCCATGGAGAAAGTATCGGTAAGGTAAGGACACCCAGGATCAGGATGGTTTGGGAATCAAGAAGATATCCAGCGCCGAGGATAATGCCTGCAATTAATGAGAAGAAAAATGTCTCAAAGGATGGAAATGCCTTGCGGGAAAGTTCCTCTAGTTGCTCAGCTCTTTCCGAATCATTGGACAGAGATAGAGACCTTCTGGCTCGCCGTCTGCGTGCAGGAGATAGTTCTTGAGGTTCTTCGATCGGCTGTAATTCTTCGTCTAGGTTCATTTTCTCAAATCCGCAACAACAAGCAATGGTTTCTCCAGCAATTTCAACCCTGCATAAATATCAGGGACGACCAGGTCAGCTGCAAGAAGGGTTTCCATCGCAGTTCCTTCTGGTGAGATCACGCAAATACCCAGGCTGGCAGCTCGTAGCATCTCGGCATCATTCGCACCTTGTCCAATCGCCACGACGTTTTCAGCACCAAGGGTACGAACGAATTCCCCTTTTTGAAAGGCTTCATTTCCTGTGGAAATAATGACCGATTGTAAATTCAGGATCTTGTCTATCTCTTTTTGCTTTCCATGGGTATCGGCTGTCAGTAAATGGATTTCCAGTTGATTGCGTAGGTCGTTGAACTTTCCACCGATGCCATCCATCAGGATTCCATCCTTGGCAATGGTTCCATTAATATCACATACCAGGTGAATGATTTCTAACTTTTCACGACCTGGTACATTGATATCAAGCATGCCGTTATTATACTTTAACTATGTTGCTGGAGTTTTATTTGGAGTATCGGATTAATAATGATGGAATCTCGAAAAATGGCTAGTTTTTTCGTTCCAATTTCCCTTCTTGCAGTTATCTCGGACCAATTTTAATTGTTCATGGATTGCAGATGGCATCAGCATTAAATGCATCCTCATTTGGAAATTCAGGGATCGATGGTTAATTATGCAAATCTACACTATAATGAAAGTATGAATAAGAAAATTGTTCAGATCATTTTAGTTATTCTTCTTATCGCCCTGGTTTGGTTTGCTTTGAGATCAATCAACACGGGTATCTCGAATGCGATCAATCCTCTCCAACAAGCCAATAATTCCTTCAGCACTCAGATTTCCGAATTGTTGCATCCAACACCAACGATTATCCCTGATCCGGTAACCATTATCCATGAAATTCGTTCGCTTGCTCGCCTGGAGACAATCCAGTACACCGTTGAAAAAGTAATCACTGCTGAAATAAACCAGGGACCTTTTGCGTTCCTGTTTGAAGACCGTCTCCTATTGGTGGCACATGGGACTGTTATCGCAGGTATCGATCTGGAAAGATTTGTTCCTGAGAATTTGTGGCTGGATGGGAGTGTTCTTTATGTCCGCCTTCCAGCTGCTGAGGTGTTTATCGCCACGCTCGATAATGAAAAGACTTATGTGTATGAACGAGATACAGGAATCTTGCGGAAACCCAATACCGACCTTGAAACACTGGCCAGGCAAACAGCTGAAATTGAGATTCGCAAAGCTGCGATCGAAGATGGGATCCTGAATATTGCTCGCCAAAATGCCGAAACCTATTTAACTCGTCTATTCATTGCCTTGGGATATAAGGATGTTATTTTCGTAGATCAATTACCATAACACACTGAGTAAGGCTAAATACCCGTGGGGGAATTATTAATTCTGTTATTCCGTAAGAATTCCCGGCTGGAAAGAATGAAATGTCTTTCCACTTTCCCTTCCCGCTCCCAGAGATCCAGAAGCTCGCTGATCCTTAAGATGGCATGCAGTTTATAACCTGCCTGCTTCAGGTTTTCGTTTGCCCCCGATTCGCGGTCCACCAGCACGACCACATCTTCCACGATCAAACCCGCAGAGGTCAGTTTCACTATCGCTTCAAATTTGCTCTCGCCAGTCGTAGCCAGGTCGTCTATCACAACCACTCTTTCCCCTTTGTGGTATTCACCTTCGATCACTGCCTTGGTTCCGTATTGTTTGCTCTCTTTTCGCGGGTAGATCATGGCATATTTTCCTTGCAGGCATATCGTTGTGGCAATCGGAATGGCGGCATATGGCAGTGCTGCTAGTCTTGTAAATTTCAGGTTTTTCAATATATTCAGGTAAGCCTTTCCAACACTGTTAAGCAGCTTAGGGTGACTGATAAGGAGTCGCAGGTCAATATAGATTGGAGAGATCAAACCGCTCTTCAGGGTGAATTCACCAAACTTGATGCAGCCTGCTTCCAATAATCCATCTGCCAGTTGAGTGAATTGTTTTGAAGAAAGGTTTTCTTTCATTGCAAAGCCTGTTGGTTCGCGTTCTTCTGCGTTGCCTTTCTTACTAGGTCACAAAACGATGCAGCCGCTTTTGCAGGGTCTTCCTCTCGCGCCAGGCTTCGCGACAAATTGATCAGCATTCCCCCGCCATCCTTGCGTAAACCACTGCGCAGGGCAGTCTCAAGATCACCACCTTGCGCTCCCACTCCCGGAGAAAGGAACCACAAATCGGGTGCCATTCTCCTTGTTCTTTCAAGTGCCTCCGGGTGGGTTGCGCCAACCACTAATCCGATATTGTCGGAAGTATTCCAGGTTTGCCCCAGCCGGGCGACATGCTCATACAGAAATACCCCTTCTTGCTTTTCCGAATTTAATGCATCTGTCATTCGCAGATCTTGCAGATCTGATGCCCCTGTATTGCTGGTTTTACAGAGAAGAAATACTCCTTTCCCTGGGAAGGTGAGGAACGGATCGATGGAATCCTTTCCGAGGTATGGGTTCAGAGTGATCGCATCCGCACCGATGATTTCGAATGCGGATTGGGCATATGCATAGGCGGTGGATGCAATATCCCCTCGCTTGGCATCCAGGATGATTGGGATCTTGACCTCGGATCTCGAGCTTTCCTCATGGATCAGGTCGATTATTTCCTTTAAAACATCCCAACCTTTGGATCCAAGCAGTTCAAAAAAAGCTGCGTTGGGTTTGAAAGCTGCTGCAAAAGGAGCAGTAGCTTTTACGATCCTGCTGCAAAATGCTTTTACACCGGCAGCGCTGAACTCATCAATGCCATCTGGGTGTGGGTCAAGCCCTACGCACAGGAGGGAATCGCTTTCCTCCACCCGTTTTTCAAGTATTGAGTAAAAGGTTTCCATGGGTTTCCTGATTCCTTATGCTTTCCCGAGGACCATGGCAAGCAGTGCCATCCGCACGTAAAGTCCGTATTCCATTTGCCTGAAATAGGCAGCCCTCGGGTCATCGTCAAAGTCGGGACTGATCTCTCCAACTCTTGGTAATGGATGCATGACGATCATTTCCTTTTTGGCAGCTTGCATGATTTCCGGGTTAATGACGAAAGCACCTTTAACGGTTTCATATTCAGCAGGGTTTTCAAATCGTTCCTTCTGCACCCGGGTGACATATAGGACATCTGTTTCGGGTAATACTTTTTCCAAGCTGTCAAATTCTGCCTGAAGGATCCCTTTTACACCGACTTCTGACATAACTTCCTCCGGCATCCGTAGGATGTCAGGAGACACATAATTTAATTTTACTTTGTAAAGCGAAAGCAATCGTGCCAGGGAATGGACAGTTCTCCCATATTTAAGGTCGCCCAGCATGGTAACGGTTTTCCCATCGATCTTCCCGGAAACCAGTTCTTCAAAGATCGTGAATGTGTCCAGCAGGGCTTGCGTTGGATGCTCACCGATGCCATCGCCGGCGTTGATGACAGGTTTCCGTGCCGCTTTGGCTGCGATTGCTGCTGAACCGGTTTCCGGGTGCCTTAAAACGATAACATCTGCATAACATTCCAGGGTTCGAACAGTGTCAGGCAGGGATTCTCCCTTCGCAACCGATGAATACTTCACCTCGTTGATGGGGATCACCGATCCACCCAACCGTTCCATTGCAGCTGTAAAGCTTGATGAGGTGCGTGTGCTTGGTTCATAGAAAAGGTTTGCCAGGATCTTTCCCTTTAGAAGATCGAATGTCCCAATTCTGTCTACCATGCCGTGCATTTCATGGGCGACGCCGAAAATATATTCCAGGTCTTCACGGTTGAATTGTTTTACCGAAATGATATCCTTGCCGTACCAAGGCGCGTTTTTATGGTCTCCGAATGGCAGGTGTGAACTATCGATTGAATTGGACATGCTATTCTCCTTCTAACTTTCAATTTTTTAATATATGGATTACTCCCTTATATTTCTTCCATAACCCGCTTCGAGCAGTATTTTTCCATCCTCGAATGCGGTTTTTCCTCTCAGAACCACCTTCATTAATGAACCTGTTACCGTGAATCCTTCAAATGGTGTCCAACCGCATTTGGAATGAAGGTTTTTTGCCTTGATTTCGTATTGGACATTTTCATCAATCTCAAGCCATGTATCTTCTTGATCCGGCAGGTTAAAGATCTTCCTCGGATTTTCAACACACCGCAATGTTAGATCCTCCAGGCTTAAACGCCCTTCGGACACCGCTGTCAGCAGCAGTGGCAGCATCGTCTCCAACCCGGGAAACCCCGGTGGAGGGTTAATTCCATCTTTCTCATTTAAGGTGTGAGGGGCATGGTCTGTGGCAAAGCAATCGATCACATCCATGTTATCCCACAAAGCATCCACATCCATTTTGCTTGCCAGTCGCGGTCTCACTTCTCCCCGACCGGGTTTTCCACGACTGATTCTTGAAATATCCTCGCTGCTCAGGAACAGGTGATGGGGAGCTACTTCACAGGTGACTTTTATACCCTTCTCTTTGGCTTTCCGAATGAGAAGAATCTCTTCTTTGAGTGATACATGGGCGATGTGTATTGCACGATCATGCATGCTGGCAAATAGGATCGCAGCAGCCATGCTCTGGTTCTCTGAGTGAACAACGATCGGGTAATTCCTTGGCCAATTCTCAAAATGTGCATTCCATAAGCTCATTTCATCCAGCCGCAGCTCACCAAAGGTGCTGTCCAGGTACATTTTCAATCCTGCTGCCCGCTTGGGGAGATCACCTGTTTCCTGCCATTTAGTATTCTCTGGACCGGCTCCCAGGAACTGGGCAAAGTCAACATAGGTTTTTTTCTTGGCAATGGCTGTAACCATGTCAAATGTCGATCTATCGAATATGGGAGGTTTGGTGTTGGGCATGCCCAACACCATCGTCACACCGCCAGCCAGGGCGGATGAACTGCAACTTTCCCAGTCCTCTTTGTGCGTTTGACCTGGCTCTCGAAAATGCACGTGTGGGTCGATCAATCCTGGTAATCTGATCATTACTTACCTTTTAGTCCATTGAAGAAAAAGATGAACAATATAAAAAAAGAGAGCCTCGAAAGGCTCTCTGTAACACTAAATTGGGTCTTTTTGACGATTGTCAAATGGGACACAAATCTGTACATGCTTCTTCATATTAGCCGGTATTATAGACTCTTGGAGGAATTTGTCAAGGTCTGTCACCAAACATACCGGCATTTTTCCAACATTCCATCTTTTTTAAAACAAGTTCGCGATGATCGAAATTAGCATAGGCGTCAGGATTAACCCCAGGATGATATAGAATGCGATCAACCACCCCGAAGGTCCGGGCTGGCGATTGATCTCCTGTCCTTCTGCCAGCTGTCGCAGTAATTGTGCTGCCTTCTTGGCGGTTTTTTCCGCTGATATCGTTTCAACACCGATCCACTCCCAATTTTCTACCAGCGTCGCTGTAACGATTTTTGTTCCCTCGAAGCCTGCCAGCCATTTCGAAATTGCCTTCGGTGGATCAATGGCAAGGTTGCCTGGCATTAAAACAGCCCTGAACGATTCAGGGGAAATACCTGCCAATGGTTGCTCAACAAGATGGATGGAGGTATTTAATTTCGGAAGCTGTTTTTCCAATTCCAAACGGATTGCCTGTATGGTTTCTGAACTGCCGGGATCGAATAGTAGAACGGAGTAATCAGCATGCAATTTTTCCAGTGTTTCTGCTGCTTTTCTGCCATCGTTGCGTAATGTAATGCCATGGTAATAACCGACCAGGATAAAAAGAATCAAAAGTTGAAGATCATTCAGTAGGGTTTGCAGGAAGTTAAACGGGTTATCTCCAAGCAGTTTCCTTAAAATAATATACAGTGAACTCCCTGTTGCGATCATTCCTCCGATTACGCAGGCAAACAGGACTGCGAATAAATAGATCCTCCGCATCAATGAACGTCTCGCATGGTCCCCATTGTCATCATCCCGTAGAGCTTCCTGCTGCATCGGTTTCCATGTCAACCACCAGAGAGGTAAACTGACCAGCACAACTGCCAGGGCAGAAGCCAACCCTGGACGTAGGGAGGTACTCCATTCGGAAATTCCTAATAGGCTGTCAATGATGAAGGTTAGCAGCAGACTGACCCCAATAAAGGTGGCAACTAATCCTATCGCAGAGAGGATGTAGAAATAGAATCGCTTGAGTCCTGACCTTCTTGGTGCATCGGGTACCTTGGTTATGGATTGGTTTAACCAATAACCGAAATAAGCCCACACACCTCCTAGGGAAATTCCCAATGAGAGAGGTATCTTGATGTTGTTCAGGAAATTATATAAGGTTGTCTTGTAGCCCAAAACGATTTCGAGGATGTTTTTTAGTACAATACCTCCGGATGACAGAACAGTGATCACTCCCGCCAGTGAAAGCACGTATAAAAGTCCTAATCGCATGAGCGATGTTCTTTCTCTCGTTTCGACCAGTGATTTTTGAGCAGTCTGCCAGCTAAAATAATAAAGAGGCGCACCAACCAATAGCAAAGTAATGCTGTTCGAGAATAGTACTGTGTTCGAGAATTTAACAGTCGATTGATATGGTGTAATAATATACTGAAGTATTTGCTGAATCCCTGCCACGACCATCACAAGCGAATATATCACCCAGGCATATCGGTATATTCGCCGTTTATTGCTTAGCTCATCGTCTGGATTTACAGTCTCCCAATCCTTGCCAACGATTCGAATAAAGTAATAGGCGATAATTCCGTTCATTACGATCGCAACAAGATTGTCGCTCCAATTTTGACCACGGTTTAGCATGGTCAGTTGAGGAGACATCTTGAGGATGGTGAGGATCAATTGGTTGACCAGGCGGAATCCGTTTTGTACCACCGGGAAAAGGGTAAACGCCAGGCTTGCATAAAGAAAGAATGCCCGTATTCCGGAAGAATGTTCTTCCATGCTCTCCCTGGAATTTCGTTGGGCAGTCGACCAATGGATCAGGAAAACAGGCACACCAACCAGTATTAAGGAAAGTGCTTGAGCCAATCGGGAGGCACTGCTGCCAACAATGGTTGGATTCAGGATCGAACGCACCAATCCGATTAAACCCCACAAGACCACTTCCAAACTGATCAGCGATACCGCATAAAAATACAATCGGCGAACAGTTTTCATGGGAAATTCTCCTTTAAGGTTGATTTGTTGGATTTTTAGGTTGATACCAATCCCATCCCCAGTAAGGATAAGGCATGGATGTTATTTTCCAACCCTGGCTTTGTCTGATCAACGAAGCGATTTCTCCAGTCGCATTTGGAGAGGAGAAAATATCACCGGAATTATAAATAACAGCAACCTCAACATATGCCTCGTTGGTGCCAGACGAACGGATCTCTCCGATCTGTAAGGAGATATTGATGGTATCGAGTCGTTGATTCAAGAAGGAATAACGAAAAGTTTCATAATCGGGTTTATGGTTGTCATCTGCCAGGTATTTATACGCCCGCTCAAAGTCCATGTTTTGTAAAGCCAGTGCGTAATTCCTGACAACCCCTTCAGGACTGTCATCAGGACCATAGGATTGATCATTTCCCCTCATAATAAAGATTCCCAGGGCAATTACAACCAACAAGAATATGAATATCAGAATCCCCTGTAAAAAGCGATCTTGTTTCATATTTACCTCCACGGTTGGCAAATTCAGTATAGCATACTCCTGTTTATGAGATTTAAATATGGTGATTATTATACTGAACACCCCATCCATTTTTGGATGGGGTGAGTTTATTCGATTGTCAAACCGGATAAGTGGAAATTAGAATCCTTTAAGTAGTAAGCCTAAAGCCAGGACAACATAACCAATAAAAACGAACCAGAAGGGATAAGCGCTCAATATCGGTACATTGGCAACCATACCGACGAAACCAAGTATGGCAAGCATTACCGAGACCCAGAAGGTGATGTTCTTTGGAGGTGTAAGTTTCATTATGTGCTCCTTAAAATAAATAAATTGAATTAGGTGTCTTCCATTTATTAGAACCCGATAGTTCTAATTTCGTTTCATCTTATATCATAGCATTTTTTACAGGAAAAGAGAATAATAAATTTGTGAGGGCTTTGTCTCAACTGACAGTATCGTTTTTCTTTTGCTCCTTGGTTGATTTTGCCATCTGTAGGATATCATGAGCTGAACGCAGAGTACCTTCTGTTACCTCGCCTAGCATGCTCGCCAGTTCCAGAGTTCGTTTTTCTCCCTTGAGCAAATTCACCTGGGTTACAGTTCTTCCTGCTGAAATTACCTTTTTTACCTGCCATTGATGATCCCCAAATGCCGCTAATTGGGGCAGGTGGGTGATCACCATCACCTGGTGATGGTTGCCAAGCTGCCATAATTTTTCCCCGACTACGGTTCCCACGCGGCCTCCGATACCCTGGTCGATTTCATCAAAGATCAGTGTTGGAACCCTGTCAGCTTTTGCCAGAACATTCTTCAAAGCCAGCATCAACCTGGAGGTTTCACCTCCTGATGCGATCTTTACAAGCGGTTTTAATCCTTCACCTGGATTTGGAGCCACGAAAAACTCCACCTTATCCATTCCTTTGGTGTCAAAAGCAAGCAGCTTTCCATCATCCATTGGAAGCCCATCTGGATCTTCTGTCACGCTGAATTCAACCTTGAAATGTGCACTTGCCATTCGCAGGTTTTCCAGCTCTTTTTCTATGCTTTCACTCATCTTTGTTGCTGCATTTTTACGTGACTCCGATAGAGCGGTTGCCTTCTTGGAAAGCTTCGCAAGAACCTCGCCTTCTTCTTTTTCCAGGGTGCTGATCCGGTCATCTGCATTGTTAATATCTGCCAACTCCATCCTGGCTTTTGCCCCGAATTGTTGGATGGCATCGATCGAACCACCATACTTGCGCTTCAGGCTTTGGATCAGGTTGAGTCGCTCTTCGACAACCTCTAGCCGTCTTGGGTTATATTCGATTCCTTCCAGGTAATCTTTTAAGCTCCGCACGATTTCAGATAGTTCTTCTTCAACCTTGATAGCCAGGTCTGCCAGGTCTGCCTGGCTGCTGTCCAGCCGGCTTATCTGCCCAATGGATTTGATCGCCTGCCCAATGAGATCATTTGCCGCAGGAGAGTCTGGAGTGGCTTCATCCAACAAGGTGATGGCTTCCTGGGTAAAATTGGATAAACTTTCTGCATTAGCCAGCCGGTCGCGTTCTAATTGAAGCTCTTCTTCCTCACCTGCTTGAAGATTTGCTTTTTCGATTTCATCTGCCTGGTAGGTTAGTAATTCAATTCGTCGATCTGAATCTTCTCGATTTACACGCAGTGCTGCTAACTCTTTTCGAATTTGCCTGATCTTTAAATAATCCTGGTGGTATTCAGTCTGCAGATCATCCAGCTTGGCATACCTGTCCAGCAGATCCAGGTGGGATTTGGTGTCCAGCAGGGAAAGATGTTCCGATTGTCCATGGATATCCACCAAGTATCCACCCAACTCTCTCAGTAGAGTTTGATTGACTATTCGGCCATTAATGCGTGCGCTGCTCCTGCCTTCTCTGCGAACTTCCCGGCTGATGGTTATGAAATTCCCATCATCCAGCAGGTCTTCTCTCTTCAGCAGGGCAAACACTTCAGAACTTTCCTCGCCATCCACTGAAAAGACGCCTTCCACGCGTGCCAGTTCTTCCTCAGCCCGGATGACAGAAGCATCCACTTTCCCGCCGAGAAGCATTTCTACCGCATCCATGATGATCGATTTCCCCGCACCGGTTTCACCTGTGAAGACCAGGAGACCACTTTTCAGGGCAACCTCCAGTTTGTCGATTATGGCAAAATCTAGGATTCTAAGTTCGATCAGCATTTGTCTTATTTGAGCAACTGAATACCGGATAAGCGATAATAGACAGCTGGGACGACCAGCACGAGATAAACACCTTGAAAAAGAATTCCAAAAAGATTAAATCGGAACAGGTTGATCAGCACCATGGGAATGGCACCCAGGGCAACCGCCACGATGATCGTGTTGAACAAAGACCTGGCTCGGTGACGCTTGATCACCCATCTTGTTGCTTCAGCGATGATCGCACCGGCGGTTGGTGCGCTGATCACGACCAGGATCCATCCGATGAATCCGATGCTTCCGATCAGGGAGATCAGGAAACTTCCAGTAAGTGAAAGTATTCCTGCCACCACAAATCCCAGCAGGTAATCAGACCACTCGGCATTATCGAATTTCTTTTTGTGATCGCGCACACATTCCTTGCAGCTGTAACCGGTAGGAGTATGAACTGCGCATTTCGGACAGATTGGTTTATTGCATTCCTTGCAGCGCAGGGTGGTTTCAACGTTTGGATGGTTGGCGCAAGTCAAGGGAAGATCATCTTGGGTCATAAAGGAAATCCTGTAGTAGAGTTTTGGTTCATCCGGTTGGTCAGGTTGCGATAGAAGTAATCAGGATCACCAAACCTGACAAAAAGAGTGCTGTAATCACCGGCACATATTTTGACAATATCATTCTGGTTCAATTCAATGGGTATTTGTCCATCAACACTTAGAACAGAATCCCCTTCACTATGAACCTGGATGGTTACAGAGCTCCCTTCCGAAAGGACAACAGCCCTGTCAACAGAAAGGTGAGGTGCAATTGGCACAAGGACTATGTTGCGTAATTCCGGTGGCAGAATGGGACCGCCCGCAGCCAAGGAATATGCTGTCGAGCCGGTTGGCGTAGCCGCGATTAACCCATCCGCCACGTATGTGGTCAGCAGGCGGTCATCAACACTGGCTGAAATATGCACGGGGCGGATCAGGTGTCCTCTGCAAATGACAGCTTCATTCAATGCATGCCAGGTTCCCTGTAGTTCATCATTCTGCCATAGTTCTGCTCGAAGCATCATCCTTTTTTCGATCCAGAAATCACCATTAAGATATTTTTCAAAGTATTCCTGCCAATCGTCCCTGTGTATTTGAAAAAGGAAGCCCACCCTGCCCAAATTTATACCCAGGATTGGAACATTCATTGGAGAGCACAAATGTGCGGCTCGCAGCATGGTCCCATCCCCGCCCACTGCCACCATCAATTCAAAACAGCCGTCCTCGATCTGCTGAACTAGTTCAATATCATCCAGTGTTCCCCGATAAGTGCTTAAACCTTGGGAGTTTAAGAAAGCCTCGAAAACCTGGGCCTCTTTGATTGCAGCAGGCATTTTGGGATGGACTGCTACAACAACATGTTTGGCTGGTTCAGTATGGTTTGACATTCCGGGTAATTATACCGTAGGTGGATATTGCAGGCGATTTGAGGTGTGCGGATGAGAAGTCAATATGCATGATCTCCATCTGCATATTGTATAATTCTTTTCATGACTGATTATAAATTCACACATCCCATTGAGATCCGCTATGGTGACCTTGATCCGCAGGGTCACTTGAATAACGCCAGGTATCTCACATTTTTCGAGCAGGCACGCATTCATTATTTTATCCACTTGAAATTATTTGAGAAGAATACTTCTTTTCTGGATATCGGCATGATCCTTGCTGATGTTCATATCAGTTTTCTTGCTCCGGTTCAGTTTGCGGATGATATCCTTGTTTCTGTAAAAACGACCCGCCTTGGAAACAAATCCATGACCATGCGCCAATCCCTGGTCGATCAAGCCACTGGCAAAGAAGTATGTTCAGGCGAATTCGTTTTGGTGGCATATGACTATCATAGTGGAAAATCTGTTCCGATCCCAAATCAATGGCGGGAAATACTGACCCGCTTTGAGAATCTCTCTTAAGGACTTGAAAATGGATGCAATGCCTTCTCCAAATATTGATAAGATGTTTGCCTTCTTGCAGGGGTTGTTAAATACACCCAGTCCAACTGGCTTTGCTGAAAATGCCATTGCTTTCACAGAACAAGCTTTTGGCAAATTCCCACACCTTGCCATGCGCAGGACCCGCAAGGGAGCATTGCTGATATCCTGGCCAGGTGCATCCTCTACATCTCCCCGGGCTCTCACCGCCCATGTGGATACATTGGGCGCCATGGTCAAAGAGATCAAGTCCAATGGTCGCCTCCAGCTGTCCAAGTTGGGTGGATACGCCTGGAACGCAGTTGAAGGGGAGGGCTGTACCGTTTTCACCCGCAAGGGCGACCAGATCCGCGGCTCCTTCCTCCTGAACAAGGCTTCCACCCATGTATTCGGTACCGAGGTGACCAAGGAGGAACGGCTGGATGAGAACATGGAGGTCCGCCTCGATGCCCGCACAGGAAGCTCATCTGAAACCATTGATCTTGGCATCGAAATAGGTGACTTCGTTGCCTTTGATCCGCGTGTCGAGTTGAATAATGGCTTCATCCGTTCCCGCCACCTAGATGACAAGGCTTGTGTGGCAACCATCTTTGCCTCCGTCGATGCCATGATCGAAGCCGGGAAAAAACCTTCGCAGGACACATTCATCCTGATAAGCAATTATGAAGAGGTAGGTCATGGAGCCTCCACCGGCATCCCTGCCGAGGTTCAGGAACTCCTTGCAGTGGACATGGCTGCCGTGGGTGATGGACAGAATTCCAGCGAATTCTTTGCCTCCATTTGTGTAAAGGATTCAGGTGGTCCCTACCACCACGCCTTTTCCAATCGCCTGCGAGACCTGGCTGATGCCCATCACATTCCCTACATGGTCGATATTTACCCATACTATGGCTCCGACGGGGAAGCCTTCTGGCGTGCAGGTGGCGATGTTGCTGTCGCCCTCATTGGTCCTGGTGTGGATGCTTCCCATAATTACGAGCGCACCCACACAGATGCCTTGCTTGCCACTGCCAACTGGATAACAGCCTATCTCCTGTCTGAATGAGTGGATCTTCAGAACACCCAGGGGTATTTCCTGTGACAGGTCCTTGTTCCTTGTTGGTTTGTTTCATGTCATGTACATCCAAAGGAGTCATTCATGAAGTTTGATGCTGCTCTTCCACTGACAGGTCTGAATGAGATACCAGCCATCGCCAGGAATGCCGAAATGCTTAATTTCGACACCCTCTGGACAAGCGAAACACAGCACGATCCGTTCCTGCCGTGTACCTTGATCGCTGAGCACACCACGAACATGAATTTTGGTACAGCCATCGCCGTATCCTTTGCCCGTAACCCTGCCAACCTCGCATACATCGCCTGGGACCTTTCCGCGCAATCTTCCGGACGCTTCATCCTCGGCCTGGGGACCCAGGTCAAGGCGCATATCGAACGCCGCTTCGGCATGCCCTGGCCGGATTCGGTCGTTGGCAAGCTGCGGGAGCAGATCCTCGCCATCCGCGCTTTCTGGCAAAGCTGGCAGAAGAACGAGAAGCTTGAGTTCCGCGGTGATTACTATAAACTGACATTAATGTCTCCCTTCTTCAACCCCGGTCCCATTGATCACCCCGACATCCCGATCTACATAGCCGGTGTAAACACCGGTCTGGCACAATTGGCTGGGGAGCTCTGCCAGGGTTTTCATGCCCATCCATTCAACAGCCCGGCTTATCTGCAGGACGTGATGCTGCCAGCCATGCAGAAGGGTGCTTTAAAGACAGGTCGATCCATGAGCGACATAACCAATTCCGTCACAGCCTTTGTCGCCACCAACCCCGAGGAGGAGACCTTTGCCCGTGCCCAGAT
>DATEUN010000035.1:0-54390 GCA_035283125.1 Anaerolineales bacterium | reverse complement strand
TGAAAACAGATCATCTCGGTCTGGTTGGATTGCAGGAACGGGTGGAATTATTGGGTGGAGAATTCAATATCAAGTCTGATCCAGGCAGTGGTGTTTGCCTGGAAGTAGACTTGCCATTCGGGTAAAATACTATCACCTGATGAAAAAGATCCGAATTTTGCTTGCAGATGATCATACGATTTTACGTAATGGGATCGTTGCGCTTCTTGATAATGAAGAAGATATGGATGTTGTCGCGGAAGCCGAGGATGGGCGAACAGCAGTAAACCTGGCATGCAAATTTAAGCCTGATGTGGCTGTTATCGATATTGCCATGCCTTTATTAAATGGATTGGAAACCACCCGGCAGATCAAGAAACAGTGTCCACAAGTGAAGGTCCTTATCCTCTCCATGCATGACAACGAGGAGTATATCCGCCAGGTGTTGGAAGCCGGTGCGATGGGATACATTTTAAAGGATGCTGCTGCCAGGGAATTGATCCAGGCGATCAGGTTGGTTAATAGCGGTGAATCTGTTCTTTCACCAGCCATTACCAGGCTGGTCATTGAAGATTATCTCAGGTGGGGGGGAATTCGTCAGGTTGGCAATGAAGATATCCTCAGCCCCAGGGAGCGGGAAGTCCTGCAATTGATCGCTGAAGGATATACCAATAAACAAATCGCTGGCATCCTTACCATTTCGATCAAAACCGTCCAGGCTCACCGTCTAAACCTCATGCAAAAGCTGGACCTTCATGACCGCGGTGAATTGATCAAATACGCCATCCAAAAGAAGATCATCGAAATCTAAATCCCGTTTTCTAATTAACTCAATACTCGTCATATCTGATCTCCAATAATTTACCTATAAATCCAAGACCTTTTCAAAAAATTGATCGGGGGTCAATCAAGGTATTGAGCTATTTGATTTATCTGAAGCTCTTATTTCATTTAACACACAATAAAATCCATCATTTTAATTAAGGTGCTCATCTTAATATTTTCAGGTCATCACTGGATGACAGGTGGTTTTTTAACCTGTAATGTAATAGTGGAAGATTCCCATGATCCAGGTTTCCCATGGAACAGGTGAAACACGAACAAAAATGCATATGAGGTGGCGAATGACCCAAAAATCTCGAAGAAATGCTTTCATTGCACTGGCGGCTGTTCTCATTTCAGGAACCATCCTGGCTGCCATGATCATTCATGTCAGTGCGATGTCCCCGGCTGAAAATCGAACAGACATCAAATGGGATAGTGTCGATAACACTTCCATTGGAGCTCCAGGTCTGGAGGTCCCTCCTCCAAAACAGGAACCATGTTTGTCATGCCACATTAACGGTGAGAACACCAACCTGTGGACTCCATTGGGAAGATGGTTAATTTTCGGTACGTTTGGACTTGTATTTGTTTTTGGGATCTACCGATCCGCATCGATCTGGACCCAAAGAAGGCCATGGAAGCCGATCACAACCAGGGTAGTGGATTGGGTTGATGAACGCTACGACATCAAGAAACCGATGGAAAAGATCCTCAAAAAGCCTGTTCCAAAATTTGCCTTAAGGTGGTGGTACTGCCTGGGAGGTATGACAGCTTTCTTGTTTGTTGTACAAGGGATCACAGGTATCATGCTGGCTTTTTATTACAAGCCAACGGCAGCTGAAGCATACGCTTCCATCCAGTTTATCGAGACACAGGTACGATTTGGATCTGCAATTCGCATGATCCATTCATGGTCTGCCAACGGAATGATCGTCCTTTGTGTTGCCCATATGCTGCGGGTATTCATTATGGGAGCATATAAAGCACCCCGTGAGTTGAATTGGATCAGTGGTGTCGTTCTCCTATTTTTCACATTATTATTCGGTTTCACAGGATACCTGCTGCCATGGGATCAAAGAGCTTACTGGGCAACCACTGTAGGAACTGATATCGCTGGGGCTGTTCCGGCAGTTGGCAGTCTCATCCTGGTTATGCTCAGGGTGGGATGGGATGTCAGTGAAGCCACCCTTGGCAGATTTTACGGATTGCATGTGATCATCACTCCCCTTCTGACGCTAACCTTCATGCTGGCTCATTTTATGATGATTCGTAAACTGGGTGTTCAAAAACCACTTTAGGAGACCTGACATGGAAAATCCACAAGAAGAAAAAGATAGTGTCCCTTTTTATCCAGACCATATCCGTACTGAATTTTACGTTGTCATTGGGATCCTCGTGGTAGTGGTCATTATCGGTGTCCTCGGGATGCTTTTCCCGCTTGGCTTACAAGCTCCTGCAGATCCTCTGGATACACCTCTCCATGTTAAACCGGAATGGTATTTCCTCGCTTTGTACCAGATCTTGAAATATATCCCCCCCTCAGTCCTTGGAATTGATGGTCCGGTTTTTGGGGTTGTGTCCATTCTGCTGGCGGTTGTACTCGTTGCCCTCTGGCCATTTATCGATAGGAAAAAAGAGGATAGTCGCAAGGCAATGCGAATTCGATTTATCCTGACAATCATTGGTGTCATTGTCCTGATCGCCATGACGATCTGGGGAGAGGTGAGTTGATATGAGCGACATAACCCGTAGTGATTTCCTTAAATTGCTAAAAGGAGCTGGTGCAATTGCAGGAGTTGGATTATTTGCATCCCCAGTTATTTCGTATTTTTATCCACCAAAACTTGAGGAGATGCCTTCTGAACCGGTGCTGGTGTGCCCTGAAAACGAGCTTCTGATTGGAGAGGCGAAAACCGTAAAATTTGGCCGTTATCCTGCCCTGGTCATCAACCTTGACGGAGAATTGAAAGCATACTCCGCTGTTTGTACTCATTTTGCCTGCCTGGTGAAATGGGATAAAGAATCTGGTGAACTGGTTTGTCCCTGCCATGAAGGCACTTTCAACGCTTCTGATGGCAGTGTTATTTCCGGCCCTCCGCCAACTCCATTGCTCAAGTTGGAGACGGAAATTAATGAAGGGAATATCTTTGTAAAGGTTGGAGATGAATCATGACCACTGATGCGATCCTTGTAACAGAAAAAAAATCCCAGCGAAAATGGACAAATCTGGGGTCACAGGTTAAAGATTTCTTCATTAATATCATTGCGCAGGTCAGGATTCTTAAGAAAATTTATCCCGGCATCATGCATTTCCTGATCTTCTGGGGGGTCAGTATTCAGGTGATCGGAACGATCATCAACCTGTTGCAGATGAAATTATTCCTGCCGTGGGTGATCTCCACATTTCCAAGGAACAATTGGTACCTGGCCTATGAATTGATCATGGATATTGCCGGACTATTCATTCTTATCGGAATTCTTATGGCAGCCATACGCAGGTACATCATCCGTCCCAGGTCATTGGAAACAAGATGGGATGACACGCTAGCATTGCTGCTTTTATTCTTCATTGTCCTTGTCGGATACCTGAATGAATCTACCCGTTTACTGGCATCCAATCCTCCCTGGGCAGATTGGTCTCCGATTGGGAATTGGTTGTCCAGGCTTCTTACTGGAATGGGTTTAACCAGCTCACAGGCTATCGCCATTCACGATACGTTGGTTTGGATCCATATAGCCCTGGCTCTCCTTCTGGTGGGGTTGATTCCTTTCACCAAGATGCGGCATCTGGTAAATACGCCTTTGAATATCCTGTTTCAACCCCGCAGAAAAACCGGCGAAATAGAAAAGATCGAAGACATTGAAACAACTGAATTGCTGGGCGTTGGAAAAGTAAATGAATTTACTTCCCAGCAATTATTGTCTTTCGATGCCTGTGTTCGCTGCGGAAGATGCGAAGAAGCATGTCCCGCGAATTTCAGCGGGATGCCTTATTCTCCCAAAGATCTGATCCAGAACTTGCGCAGTTCAATGCTTGACAACCTTGTTTATCCTGGTTCTCGCCAGGTTGAAGAACTTTCGCCCAGCAATCTCAGTGACGAATATGCCTGGTATTGCACCACATGCGGCGCTTGCCTTGTGAAATGCCCGGCATTCATCCGCCCGGTGGATGAGATCGTTGACTTGCGCCGTTACCAGGTTCTGACGACCGGAAAAATGCCAAAATCAGTCGGTGATACCATGAGGAATCTGGAACGACAGGGTAATTCCTGGGGCATTCCGCCTGAAAATCGCATGGCTTGGGCTGAAGGTTTAAATGTCAGGGAGTTATCTCCTGGAGATGAAACAGAAGTGCTCCTGTTCACCGGGTGCGCGGCTTCCTTTGATGAACGCAATAAAAAGGTCACCCGCTCGCTGGTGAAGATCCTCCAAAAACTTGAAGTGGATTTTGCGGTTCTTGGATTTGATGAGATGTGCTGTGGTGAAACTGCCCGCCGGATGGGACATGAATATATATTCCAGGAATTTGCCAGGCAGAACATTGAAACCTTGGGAAAAGTCAAATTCAAGCAGATATTGACATCCTGCCCGCATTGTTTCAACACCCTGAAAAACGAGTACCCGCAAATGGGTGGTGAATATCTTGTTAAGCATTACAGTGAATACCTGGCCGCATTGGATTTAAAAATCGCTGGCAATTCAATGGAAGAGTTGGAATTTACATTCCATGATTCCTGCTACCTTGGTCGCTACAACAACATCTACAAATCTCCCCGGAAACTATTGGAAGGTGCCGGCATAAACATGGTGGAGATGAAACGTCAGAAGGAAGATGCGTTCTGCTGCGGAGGTGGTGGAGGTGGTATGTGGATGGAGACCGATGCCAATACTCGTATTAACCACCGCAGGCTGCAGGATGCATTGGATGTCAAAGCAGACGTGGTTGCGACTGCCTGCCCCTACTGCCTGACCATGATGGAAGATGCCGTTAATTCGAAAGGATTGGGAAATGAAGTCAGGGTGCTTGATATAACCGAGATCCTGGTTGAAGGGATGAATTAATATGATGAACAAACAATGGAATTTGGAGACCAAAGGTGACCCGCTCGGAAAGGTAAATTCCTTCCTGCAGGCTGTATGGAACGCAATTGGTTTACAGGGAATGATCCTGCCGTCAATGGTTCAAAACGAATTAAGGGTGATCGAAAAAATATCTGATCTGCATGAGATCAATCCTTTCCAACCTCTCATGTTGATGAATATCGCCGGTTTGGTACCCAAGGTTCTGGCAGATCATCCTGTTGGTCGCTTTGGGATACTTTTAAGACCCTGCGAACTTCGGGCATTGAGAGAAGTTGAAAAGCGGGTGCAGATTGATTCAAAACGTCTGGTAACAGTCTGCGTGGACTGTCTTGGTACTTTTCCGGATGATGAGTTCGAATGGCGTTCTGCTCGTAAAGATTCCGAAGGTGGGATGACCAAAGAAGCCCTTCAATTTGCGCCGCAGGGTGGTATCGCAGCATACCGATTCAGGGCAGCTTGCCAGATGTGTACAGGTCCAGGCGCAAGGACCGGAGATATTAACATTGGCGTTCTCGGAATTCCTGTTCGACAGGTGATGCTGGTAAATGGAAACCTGGATCCATTCGATTGGGAATTGATCACTGATGGATCAGCAGATTCATCTCTGGTCGATAAGCGTGAGGTCCTTCTGGCAAAAATGATTGAACGCCATTCCCAAACCAGGGATCGGGTTTTAACCGGGTTGGCTGAAGTCTTGCCTGGTGATGTGGATAAGCTTCTGGATCAATTTGATGATTGCGGAGAATGCCAGGATTGCATGGAAGCGTGCCCAATTTGCCAGACAATTGCACCCACGCGCAGTGGAGATGGCAGCTACCAAAAGCAGGAGATCATGGACTGGTTGGTGGATTGTGCCGGATGTGGCATGTGCGAACAATCCTGCCCAAGACACATGCCGTTAAGCATCATCTTCACTCATATCAAGAAAAACCTGGAAGAGTCACTTTCTGTTTAAGTTGTTCCTTCCAAATGAAGAAGGGATACCTGAGTTGGTATCCCTTCTTTTCATATACATATAGTTTGTTATTCCAGGTTGTTATTTTAACATCGTTAAGAGCATCTTAAATCGGGAAGTTGCCTTCACTGCATGGGGTTCATCTGCTGGCATGATGATGGCTTCACCAGCTTTAACCATGCTTGGGATGCCGGAAATTTTGATCTCAGCCTCTCCTTCTGTTACTTCAACCAGTGCATCATAAGGTGCACTGTGTTCGCTCAGTTCCTGGGAGGTATCAAAGGCAAACAAGGTCACGTTTCCATTGCTGGATTTTAAAATAACCCTGCTTACTATGGACCCTTCCTGATAGTTGATCATTCCATTTAATTCCAAGATCTTTGCAGTTGGTGTAGAAGGTGATGTCATGGTTTCCTCTTTTCATCTCTAAATAATTTCCGGTATGAGTCAATGAGTTCTTATTGTATTTCAAACTGGTAGGATGCAAGTTCCCTTGTATATCTTGTTGTACCGGTCACCACCAGGACGGCATGGTGAATATCCCCACTGATATCCAGTGGGATTTCTACCGATTGATCTGCATTTAATTCAATGATCTCCACATTGGTTGTATTCCCAACCGTGATCAAAGCCAGTCTGAAAGTCTGCGGCAGGATGTTCTGGACCCTCACAAATCCTTCAGAGGTCCAACCACCATCATCGTTTTCAAAATCTGAAAAGTATCCGATCGAATCCACGCGCACATCATCCAACAGGAATCCTTCACCATTCACTGCGGCATCTGTGACGTACTCAAACCGGATGAAGACTTTTTGTCCTGCATAACGATTCAGGTCAATATTTTCCTGCACCCAGGTATTCGAATTTCCATTAAATCCCCAACCGAAACTATTCCCGGATGGGTCCTGGTCTGTACCGAGAGATGTATGCAGTATCTCCCAATTTTCTCCATCGGTGGATGCCTCAAGGTAGAGATAATCATAATCCTGTTCAAGATCGTACCAGGTCATGAAGGAGAAATTTCCAGGAGCTGCCACCTGGCTGAAATCAAATTCATGGGTCAGGGTCATATCCGATTCATCCCCTTTATTTGACCAGAAGGCATACTCACCTGAATAAGGATCCTGGGGTACCAGCTTGGTAACCGTGGATCCACTAAATGTCAGCGTATGAATACCGGGACAGTTGATCTGGATATAATCCACACCATATTGGTGAACAGGACGGTCCTGCATTCCTGAAGGGCAATCACGCACTGCCTCAGTCACACCAGCACTGGGGACATCAGGGTAATTATGATAGACATAACGGCCATCAGCAACGGAACCATCGTCAACAAAATTAGTGATTGCCCAATCGAGAAATAGATCATCAGCTGTAATTAATTTTCCATTGGACGGATCAATAGCATCAATCGATCCCAGCATGTCATCGACACTATCCAATCCATTTAATGGATTCGCCACCAGGGATTTTGTTGCAGTCTCCCCAAATCGATCCAAAATATAAGCGGTGAATAAGAAACTGGCTCCGTAATGAGGTGAAGTGGCGTCTGAATCATTTGGCCAATCATTCAGTTGGAGGTCAGGGTTGATCGTATAAAGGTAATCAAATCCCCCCACATCGTAGCCATTAATAAAAGCAGAAAGTTCCGAGAAACCTTCGTTAAGCCAGGAAGTTTCGTCACGGTCAACATACCAATGGATCATGTGCTGGAATTCATGCGCCAGAACGCCATAAGTGAATTGATCATCGAGGGGGCTGTTATCAGCATTAAAAATGAACATTTCATGTGCATTGGAATATTCGTGTACCAGGGGATTGTATTCATCGGCTGAAGAATAATAACCCGCGATCGATCTTCCCAGCCCGGTGGCATAAACAATATAAATATGGGGGTCTCCATCAACTCCAGGGGTCCATTCACTTCCAAAGAATTCGCGTGTGGTTGGATAGATCTCGTTCTCAAACGCATCCATCATTTTTTCCAGGTCCTGTTGATTGAAATAAACGTTATTTTCGACCCAGAAATAGGCATGCTCGCTGATGGCTCTTAATGTCACATCCACCTGGATATTGTCGTTGGTATCTGTGTTGTTGACCCAGAAGGTTTCCAAGTTGCCTACCTCTAATGGGACATTTGACGCCGGAAGCGTTTTGGGAATATTGCATTTACTTTCCAATCTGCAATAAATATTATTTAAATCGTTATTAGGAACGATCATCGTTTCCAATTGAAGGAGCGTTTCATCTGGAACGGATACCATGGGTGGTCGCGTTACGACAACGGTAGGAGTCGGTTGATATATTTCAGTTGGAATTTGGTTAATAATCCCTTGGCTGTTGCGTATGATATAAAATGTGGTCACCGATAAACCAGCCACGCAAACGCAGCAAATGATCAGCACCACCAGGGCAATTAGAATTGTAACAATAGAAGATGATTTCATGATCTTATTTTTTCCTTAAATTCTACCTGCCTGGTAAGGATAATGGATTCAATATGTGTATTAATTTTGTCATAATATCGAAGAAAATGGGTCACAACCCATTTTCTTCTGGTTAGAGACAATTAATTTACTTTTCATGGCTGCTAGATCAATTTATTATAATCAGCTGCCATTAAAATTCCATTAATTAACCGGCACTTGAGTTGAAATCCAGGCCGTCTTCCTCTTTATTTACATCAACGATAACGGAAGTTCCTGATTCTATCTCACCAGCCAGGAGTTTCACGCTCAACGGACTTTCGACATACTTCTGCAACGCCCTTCGTAATGGCCTTGCGCCAAACGCTGGATCATAACCGGTTTTTGCCAGCCATTTCCGGGCATTTTCCGCTAATACTACATCGACACCAAACTCATTCAATCGATCCTGGATCTCTTTCAATTGAAGGTCCACGATAAATTCCATTTCCTCGATGGTCAACGGAGAGAATAGAATGATCTCATCGATCCTGTTGATGAATTCAGGTCGGAAAGTGCCTTTTAATGCCTTCTCTATCTTGGCTTGGGATTCACGATCTTCATCATTTGCATTCGGTTGGAGGAAACCAAGAGTTCCACCTTTGCGCACATATTCCGTTCCCAGGTTGGATGTCATGATCAACACTGTGTTGCGGAAGTCCACAATATTGCCCTGTCCATCCGTCAAACGACCATCATCAAGGATCTGCAGAAGTGCGTTCCAGACTTCGGGATGAGCTTTTTCGATTTCGTCAAAAAGGATCACCCGGTAAGGTCTTCGCCGGACTGCTTCAGTAAGTTGACCACCTTCTTCATATCCAACATAACCGGGAGGTGCTCCGAATAATCGTGATACCGTATGCTGCTCGCGGTATTCCGACATATCGATACGCACCAGTGCATCTTCATCATCAAACATGAACCATGCCAGGGCTTTCGCAAGCTCTGTTTTCCCCACGCCGGAAGGTCCAATGAAAATAAATGATCCAATTGGCCTGGCTGGATCCTTCAACCCGGATCTCGCCCGGCGGATGGCATCCGAAACAGCATGAATCGCCTCATCCTGAGCGATGATATGTTCATGCAATCGTTCTTCCATCTGAAGGAGTTTGGCTGATTCAGTTTCCATCATCTGGTTGAGCGGTATACCGGTCCATTGATGAACTACTTCAGCAATATCATTTACATCAACAACTTCATCCAATTTATGCTCGGATTCCCAGATCTCCCTTTCCGTTCTGAACTCATCTTCCTTGCGGAGTCGTTCCACTTTGATCTCAGCAGCATGCTGGTAATCTCGCTCATTGGAAGCTGCATCCTCTTCTGCCTGGAGACGGTCAATTTCCAATTTCTTGGTTTTCAATTCAGGAGGTAAAGAATAGAGGGCAACCCTTAGCTTGGCTGCTGCCTCATCCATTAGGTCGATCGCCTTATCTGGCAGGTGTCTGTCAGTTACATAACGGTCTGCCAATCGGGCTGCTGCAGTCAGGGCTTCGTCTGAAAACCTGACTTTGTGATGGGCTTCATAACGGTCCCGCAAACCCAGCAGCATTTTGATGGTATCTTCCACGCTCGGTTCTTCCACGAAAATGGGAGCAAATCGCCTTTCAAGAGCGGCATCTTTTTCTATGTGTTTATGATACTCGTCCAGTGTGGTGGCACCAATACACTGCAGCTCACCTCGTGCCAGCGCAGGTTTTAACATGTTGGAGGCATCCATGGCACCTTGTGCTGCTCCAGCGCCTATGACCGTGTGGAGTTCATCGATCATCAGGATAACCTCACCAGAGGAATTCTGGACTTCTTCAATGGCAGATTTCAAGCGTTCCTCGAATTCTCCCCTGAAACGCGAACCTGCGATCATCGCACCCAGGTCGAGAGAAACCACCCGTTTTCCACTCAATATCTCCGGGATATCATTGGTAGCGATTTTCTGAGCCAGCCCTTCAACAATGGCTGTTTTACCGACACCGGCTTCACCGATTAGAACCGGGTTGTTTTTTGTCCTTCTTGAAAGGATCTGGATCAATCTCATCACTTCCGTATCTCTACCGATGACAGGGTCCAATTTTCCTTCACGAGCCAGTTTTGTAAGGTCACGCGAATATTTTTCAAGAACCCTGAACTTGGTCTCAGCCTGGGGGTCCGTGATTCGTTTACCACCACGCAGCTCCTGGATGGCATCATAAACCCGATCACGCGACAATCCAGCTCCCTCAAGAATACGGGCTGCAGGGGTATTGCGTTCGCTTAATATTGCCAGGAAGATATGTTCCGTCGAGATATATTCATCCTTTAAACGGTGTGCATCTTCCAGGGCAAGGTCGATGATCCGTTTGACCCTCGGTGTTATGAAGATCTGTCCAGCTCCACCCCCAAAGATGTTTGCCTTGGGGCTCAATTTCAGCGTACTGTCCAGTTTTTCAACAAGGGCATCTGAATCAACGTTCAGGTCTTTCAATATCTGGGGAATAACCCCGTCTGGCTGCTCGATCAAAGCCAGAAGTATATGTTCAGTATCGATCTGATTGTGCCCGTAACGTTGAATTATCTCAGCCGCCCTCTGGGCAGCTTCCTGGGCACGTTCAGTAAATCGGTCAAATCGCATCATAAGATTTATCCTTTCGTCGATGAAGCAACTATGATTATAACAAAATCATGGTTTTGGATGGTTTCTACATGGTAAGAGTTTTATTAGATTTCCATTGGAATAAATCGAAAGGAAATCCCTCAATTACAAATAAATCGGTTCCATGTATCTGGATAAGGTAAAATACGCTCATGTCTGATACTCAAGTAATTTATTCCATGATGCGTGTTGGGCGTATCCATCCTCCCAACAAACAAGTCCTGAGGGATATTTCCCTCGGTTTTTATTATGGTGCCAAGATCGGTGTCCTTGGTTTAAATGGTTCAGGAAAATCCACCCTTCTTCGTATCATGGCTGGTAAAGACCAGGATTACATAGGCGAGATCGCCATGTCCAAAGGATATTCAGTCGGTTTACTCGAACAGGAACCGATCCTGGATGATTCCAGGACCGTTATCGAAGTGATCCGGGAAGGCGTTCAACCCATCGTGGACATGCTGGCTGAATATGACCAGGTAAATGCCGGGTTTGCTGAACCAGATGCAGATTTTGATGCCCTGATCGCAAAACAAACGAAATTACAGGAAACACTTGACAGGCACGATGCCTGGAACCTGGATTCACACCTTGATCTAGCCATGGATGCCCTGCGCTGCCCCCCTCCAGAAACACCCATCAAGGTTCTTTCTGGAGGGGAACGCCGCAGGGTTGCACTGACAAGATTGCTTTTGACTGAGCCAGATATTCTCCTTCTCGACGAACCCACCAACCACCTTGATGCAGAATCTGTTGCCTGGCTGGAACGTCATCTGCGTGAATACAAGGGTACGGTCATCGCGGTCACTCATGACCGCTACTTTCTGGACAATGTAGCCGGCTGGATCCTCGAACTGGATCGTGGATATGGAATTCCCTGGAAAGGTAACTATTCCTCCTGGCTGGAGCAGAAACAGCAGCGGTTGAAATTGGAGGAAAAAACAGAATCAAAGCGTCAGAGAACACTTGAGCGCGAGCTCGAGTGGATTCACATGTCGCCAAAGGCAAGGCAATCCAAGGGGCAGGCCAGGGTTAATGCCTATGAACGACTGCTTAGCCAGGAATATGAACAGCTCAGGGAAAAACTGGAGATCTATATCCCTTCCGGTCCACGACTGGGTGATATTGTTATTAACCTGGAAAATGTCAGCAAAGCGTATGGTGACAGAATGATTATTGATGACCTGTCCGCCAAAATCCCCCCGGGCAGCCTGGTGGGCGTGATCGGTCCAAATGGCGCAGGGAAGACAACATTGCTAAGACTCATTACCAACCAGGAGAAACCGGATTCAGGTTCAGTAAGAATTGGAGAAACCGTGAAGCTCGCTTACGCCGATCAGACACGCACTCTGGACCCTGAAAAAACGGTTTGGGAGGAGATCTCCGGAGGCGCAGAAATAATTACACTTGGCAGCCGGCAGATGAATTCACGAGCGTATTGTGCATCTTTCAATTTTATTGGCAGTGACCAGCAGAAACAGGTTATCAACCTTTCTGGTGGAGAAAGAAATAGGGTCCATCTGGCAAAAACACTGACTACAGGTGCCAATGTCATCCTGTTGGATGAACCCACCAATGACCTTGACGTTAATACCCTGCGGGCATTGGAGGAGGCTCTCGAAAATTTTGCCGGTTGTGCCGTGGTAGTTTCGCACGATCGCTGGTTCCTTGACCGAATTGCCACTCACATTCTCGCATTTGAAGGAGACAGCCAGGCACACTTATATTTGGGAAATTGGTCCGATTATGAAACAGATCGACGCAATAAACTGGGCATCGAAGCTGACAAACCTCAACGCATCAAGTATCGAACACTGAAGAGATGACCCAATTCCTGTTTATGGTCATTCTTTTAAGAGTAGATCAAATATAAAATCTTTAATCATGCCAAATTAAAAAAACCAGCCCGGCATTCACCGGGCTGGAACGCCAGAAGGAGCTCTCTGACGACTACAAACGTTTACCGCAGTGCGGACAATTGCGCCATCCTTCTTCGACAACGCCGCTACATTTACTGCACTTTAGTTCCTCAATGGAGGCTTCTGAACTAACTGCTCCAGCCTCAACGGAATTGGTATCCATACCAGGATTATTCTCTGTTCTTGTGCCGTTGTTAACACCCAGTCTATAGACGCCGTAAACAAGCAATCCAAGCAGTACAAGGGGAAGTAATCCACGGAAGAACATTGAACCGAATCCAACCATTGGGTGAAAATAACCAAAACCACGCATCATTCCACCATGATCATCGAACTGGAATCCCTGTCCACCCGGTTGCATATGCGGGTTGAATCCGTAGGATCGAAAAGTACCAACTTCATTCCTGAAACCCACCATCTGGTTGCGAACAAAAACAGAGGCACAAACCACTGATGCGATAATGACCAGGACAATGACTATCCCGATTACCCATTTCCACACACTTTTCATATTGATCTCCTATTATATTTCTCTAATTCTAATCACACAGTATTAAGATTGTATAAACACATTGTGGATTAATTATGTGGATGGTCTACTGGTTTCATTAAGAATTGGTCAGGCTTTTATTGATTCTTATTTCGCTGGATGTTTTTTACCCTGCGGGATAAGGTAAAATTCAACCCATGTTAAAGAAAATAAACTCCATTCTTATCCTGATATTGATCACTTTGATCGCAATTGTTATCCTCACTTTTCTGGGTCCACAGGAAGAATCGCTTGGGAATAATGTCCGCCTGGTTTATCTGCATGGAGCTTGGGTTCTGACAGCGGAAATAGCGTTTCTTGCTGCTGCTATTATTGGTGTTGGAGCCCTGGGAACGAGGAAGAATAATCTCCATGCCTGGTCCCGGGTATTCGGATTAACCGGGATCCTTTTTTGGATCACTTACCTGCCGCTTTCCTTGTGGGCAATGCAAGCGAATTGGAATGGGTTGTTCCTGGCTGAACCAAGGTTCAGGTTGGCATTGATCTTCGCTGTGACCGGGGTCATCCTGCAGCTAGGCCTCCTGGTGATGAATATTCCCTGGCTGACTTCCCTGGCAAACATCCTGTTCATAATCACCCTGCGGATCGTCTTCAGTTCTGCTTCCTATATCATGCATCCACCGCCATCACCGATCTTTAACTCGGGCAACAACCTGCTGATACTATATTTCATCCTGCTCAACCTTCTCACCTGGGTTGCAGCTTACCTGGTTACCCGCTGTTTGTTCTTGATCACAACCAGGAAATCTGTTTGAAAATTCTCAAACTCCAGGTGGTCCTGTTCACTTACTGCAGGCTTGTCTTCAACTCTGCATTCAGGATGATCTATGCTTTCCTCCCGATATTTGGCCGGGCATTAGGTGTTGACCTTCAAAGTATGTCACTCGCTCTGACTGCGCGATCTGCGGTCAGCAGCCTAGGTCCATTTGTAGCATCCGTATCCGATCTTCGCAGCCGCAAGTTCGGAATGCTGCTTGGCATGGGTTTATTTTCTGCCGGCACAGCCCTGGTTGTATTTTTCCCCACCTTTCCATTCTTTGTCATATCCATCATCATTTCCACCATTGGAAAATACGTGTTCGATCCAGGAATGCAGGCATACCTGGGCGACCGCATCCAATACAGCCAGCGGGGGCAATTGATTGCAATCACCGAATTTGGATGGTCTCTGGCTTTCATTCTTGGTGTTCCATCGGCTGGATACTTGATCGCCAGGAATGGTTGGATTTCCCCGTTCAAATTGTTTGCATTGCTAGGTTTTATCGGTTTTTTGATCCTTATTGCCGGAATTCCTTCAGAAAAACATGTTAAAAACGGAACCTCATCCATGTTCCGTAACTTCGGTACAATATTCCATTCTCCACCAGCGATCTTTGCATTAGGTATCGGTCTATTCGCCAGTACCTCAAACGAAATGATCAATCTCATCTTCGGTGTCTGGTTGGATGATTCCCTCAAATCATGGTTGGGTCCACAGGGATTTGAAGGGTTGTTTAAATTTCTTAATTTCTTCAAGGATTCGCTTGGATTGGATATCGCCTTGCTGATTCTTGCGGCGATTGTGATCGGAGCATCTGAATTGATGGCAGAAGGGTTGGTCTCGCGCTTTGTTGACAGGATCGGAAAACCACGGGCTGTTGCCATCGGATTGATCATCAACAGCCTGGCAGCCATGCTGCTTCCTGCAATTGGGAAGACCACTACAGGTGCACTTATAGGGTTATTCTTATTCTTTATAAGTTTTGAGTTCACCCTGGTCAGTCTGATCACCATGATGACAGAGATCCAACCAAAATCGCGTGCCACCCTGATGGCATTCAATGTGGGTGCCATTTCATTTGGGCGTGCCATCGGCGACCTCATTTCACCATATTTTTATTTAAATGGATTGTTCTTTAGTGGAGTTTCGGCTGTCTTTTTCAACCTCGTTGCCATTGTCCTTCTTTGGCAATCTCAAAAAGTAGAGAGTACAATAAGATCATGAAAAATGGTAGAGCGTTATTATTCATAATTATTCTTATCATTACTACAATGGCTTGCCGACCTGTTTTCGCAATTGGGGGAAGTGAGATCCTTCTTATTCTTGTACTGATCGTTTTCCTTTTATGGCCGCTGATTGTACGTTTTTACAAAGCCTGGCAGAAAAACGACCACGAAGATAAAAAAGATAATAAGAAATAGAATTAAGAAAATTACTGCCGTGCTATAATCCTTCAAAGGAAGATCCTTCTGGAGGAGTTCATGTTATCAAGCCGCATCTTCGAGAAGAAGATCGCAACATTCCCGTTTGAAATTCAAGAAATTGCGATGGAACTGCGCAACCTTGTTGCCGAAATTGCACCGCAGGCAACAGAAAAGGTTCATTCCAGGGGATTCAGTTATTATTTCATAGAGCGCGGTGGTCCTGTTAGTGCTGGCATCTGCCAGATCAGCCTTTTTCCAGATCATGTAAAACTCGGATTTATCCATGGGGCATTTCTCCACGATCCAAAAGGCATCCTAGTTGGAAAAACCAAGGCAAAAAGGTACCTGGTCATTACACATTTCCTGGATCCGGATTGGGATTATTACAGATACTTGATCCAGGAACATGCAAAATTCGATCCTTATGACGAGAAGACTCAGGCACGGATCCGGAAATTATTGGAAAATCGTTGATGGGATTCTTGAAACAGACCTTTAATATTGTTCTGACCAGTATTTGTGTATTCAATGGAGAGGACAAATGCTTATTCATTCCGCCAGCCAGTTGTTGACTCTTACTGAACAACCTCAACGAGGTCGATCGCTGGGTCAATTGGGAATATTAATGAATGGTGCAGTTCTCATCCGTGATGAGAAAATCATGGAGATTGGTCCAAGCCAGGCATTGAGAAAAAAATATCCTGATGAACCCACCATGGATGCAGAAGGCTGCGTCGTCATGCCGGGATTTGTTGATCCCCATACCCATGTGATCTGGGCTGGAGATCGCGCAGCGGAATTTGAAATGCGCCTTGAAGGAAGGCACTACCTGGATATCCTGGCGGAAGGAGGCGGCATCCTCTCCACGGTTAATGCCACCCGCAAGGCATCCATCGAATCGTTGATGGTCCAGACACGGGCACGGTTGCTGCGCATGTTTACCTCGGGAACGACCACCGTTGAAGCAAAAACCGGTTACGGTTTAAAGACAGCCACGGAATTGCGCATGTTGAAAGCTCTGTTGACACTGGATGAAGAAGGTCCCATTGAATTGGTCATGACATTCCTTGCTGCCCATGCAATCCCCCCCGAATACCAGCATGATCCCCAGGAATACACTGACCTTATAACCGATTTAATGCTTCCAATTTTGCAAAAATGGTGGCAAACCCATGCTGCCAAACGTCATGATATGCCATTCGTGGATGTATTTTGTGAGAACAAGGCATTCACCCTGGAACAATCACGCCAGATCCTCGAACAAGCTGCCTGCCTCGGCTTTCCGCTCAAGATCCATGCAGACGAATTTGATAATCTGGGTGGTGCATCCCTGGCAGTTGAATTGAATGCAGTCTCAGCAGATCACCTCGTAAAAACATCTCAGCAGGATATTGAAGCACTAGGGAATGCTGATACCGTCGCAGTCTCCCTGCCATGTACTCCTTTTGGTCTGGGAGAGAAGGAATACACACCCGTAAAGAAACTGCTGGATGCAGATGCCTTCCTTGCCCTTGCCACGGATTGTAATCCAGGGACTGCCTGGAATGAATCCATGCAGTTCGTCATTGCACTGGCTTGCCGCAACCTTGAAATGACACCAGCCCAGGCGATTGCTGCATCTACCATCAATGCCGCCCATGCCATACGGCGTGCTGATTCGATCGGTTCGCTCACTCCGGGAAAACAGGCTGACCTGCTTATCCTGTCAGTTCCAGATTATCGACACCTCGGTTACCGTTTCGGCACCAACCTTGTAAAACAGGTGGTCAAGCGCGGTCAGGTTTATTCAGTAAATGTGGGATATTATAGGACTGCCTGACACCAGTCCCCCGGAGTATTCATGCCAACAATCGAACAAGCACGGGAATGGTACGCAGAAGCAGATATTGTTCATGATTTCGACCATGTTCTGAGAGTCCTTCGCACTGCAGAACGCCTGGCTGCCATTGAAGGTGCAGACCTGGAGATATTGCGTGCTGCAGTACTCCTCCATGATGTGGAAGGTGCCACTCCGGAAGGTGAGAACCGCCACAACCACCATCATTCCTCGGCTGAATTTGCCGCCAGGATCCTTCAAAAGGAAGGATGGTCGCAAGAGCGGATTTCTGCTGTCCAACATTGCATCCTTGCACATAGGTATCGGGATAGATCAAATCCCCCTTCCACGCTTGAAGCCAGGATCCTATTTGATGCAGACAAACTTGATGTGCTCGGAGCGATCGGAATTGCGAGGGTTATTGCATATGCAGCGCTGGCTGGCAGCCCATTTTATTTTCCACCATCAGATAGGTTTTTAAATTCAGGCGAGGAAGAGCCAGGCGAACCGCATAGCGCCTATCACGAGCATTTGTTTAAATTGCGAAAAGTTCCCGAAAGATTATTCACCTCAGCTGCCAAAACCATGGCAGCAGAACGGCTCAAGATCCTGGATGCTTTTTTTGAGCGGTTGATCCTGGAATCAGAAGGGAAAAAATAGAAGGATCAAGTACTAATAAAGCCGGTAATTAAAACAATTTAATAATTCCAAATTCTTCATTTATTCCTAATTAATCTCCTTTTTTCTCCCTATCTTGAATCCAACTTCTTGAGATTTATTTTCTTCTCTTGCTTTGAACCATAAAGAAAGCTACAATAACGCCATGTTAAAACCAGAGAATAACTCAAAATCAAATATTCCAACACTTGCCTACCTGGAAGATCTTGCCCGGAAGGCTGGAGAGATCGTAAGAAACGGTTACGCCAAACAACACCAGGTAGATTTTAAAGGTGAAATCGACCTTGTAACCGAGATCGATCGACAATCTGAATCCTTTTTGATTAACGAGATCAAAAAAGATTTCCACGACCATGCCATCCTCGCGGAAGAATCGGGCGAATCAAAGGGTTCGGACACCCACCAATGGTACATCGACCCCCTGGACGGAACCGTGAACTATGCCCATAATATCCCCATTTTCTGCGTGTCAATTGCCTATGCGCATAACGGGAGCGTAAAGCTAGGCGTCGTGTTCGATCCCATGCGCGATGAATGCTACAGTGCTCAAAGAGGAAAGGGATCCTGGTTGAATGGCGCTCCTCTTCATGCCTCTGATGTGACCGAACTGGGCAAAGGACTCCTGGTTACAGGATTCCCATACGATACCTGGAACACCAGGGAAGATAACACTCAAAATTTCATCAATTTCGGCAAGAAGACCCAGGGTGTTCGCAGGTTGGGTTCCGCAGCTCTGGACCTTTGTTATGTGGCAGCCGCCCGTTTTGACGGCTACTGGGAACTCTCTCTTTCTGCCTGGGATGTTGCTGCCGGAGGACTGATTGCTGAAGAAGCGGGAGCCATTGTAACGAATATCACTGGCGGAGAGGATTACATTACCAAACCACAGTCAATTCTTGCCTGCGCTCCCGGGCTGCACAAATTAATGATCGCTGAGCTTAAGAAGAACCAAAAAGCGACCGAGAAAAAATTAAGAAAATCGAAATAATCACAGGCACAAACAATTGCCAACAACTTGTAAAGTTCATAAAAAATTTTAAGATAAATTGGAGTAGAAAAATGGTAGATCCTAGAATTGAAAAAATGGCGGACATCCTGGTTGATCATTCCACCTATATCAAGGAGGGAGACCGCGTTGCAATAGAAGCGACAACTGCAGCTTCGCCGTTGGTCAGGGCTTTATATGCACGCATCCTCCAGCGGGGAGGTCACCCCCACCTTATATTGGATCTTCCAGACCAGGACGAGATCTTATTCCAACACGCAAATTATGACCAGTTGGGGTTTTCGCCAACATTCCGCAAGCTGGCTTATGACCAGTTTGAGAGCCGCATCAAAATTGGATCCCTTACAAATACCCGCGCTTTATCCACTGTGGACCCATCCCGCCAGAGGAAACGCCAGGCAGCTTTATCACCCATTTTGGAATCCCAGATGCGTCGTGGCGCCGATAAATCCTTCAAGTGGGTCACCACCCTTTTCCCCACCGAAGGCTATGCCATGGAAGCAGAGATGAGCTTGAAACAATTTGAAGACTTCGTTTTCAATGCTGTTCATGCCAACCAGGACGATCCTGTTGCTTTCTGGAATGAGACCAAAATAAAACAGCAAAAGATGGTTGACCTGGTACAGGGTCATGACCGTGTCATATTGCAAGGTCCCAATGTTGATCTCTCACTTTCTGTAAAAGGGAGAACATTCGTAAATTGTTACGGTATTAATAATATGCCCGATGGTGAGATTTTTACCGGACCGGTTGAGAATTCCTTGAAAGGATGGGTCCGTTACACTTTTCCAGCCATCATTAATGGCGTGATGGTCGAAGGCGTTGAGTTGAAATTTAATGGGGGGAGGGTCTCCAAAGCTACTGCCAGCAAGAACGAAGCTTTCATGAACGAGATGATCAATTCTGATCCGGGTGCCAGCTACGTGGGAGAATTTGCCATTGGCACCAATTATGATATAGACCGTTTCTCACACAACATACTTTTTGATGAAAAATTGGGGGGAACATTCCATATGGCGCTTGGTGCCGGATACCCGGAAACAGGTTCGAAAAACAAGAGCATCATCCATTGGGACATGATCTGCGGGTTGGAAGATTCCGAGATATCCGTTGATGGTGAAGTGGTTTACAGGAACAGGAAATTTCTTGTTTAGTTCATGTTGAGAAAGTAGATAGCAGCGCCTCCCTGGGGGCACAAAAATCCGCCATGAAGGCGGATTTTACGTTCAAATGGTTTGTGTTAGCCCCGCATGCTCTCTGCAGGGAACCCGCACTGGGGCGGGACGAGATTCGCCTCCGAAACAAACAGAATCCAATGCCACGAAAAAACCAGTTTGACGGTGTGAATCCAGCCGTCCAGGTGCAGGCTGTGTTGGACTGCGGTTGCCCCCTTTTATCGACGATCAGCAGCCACCGTCAGTGAAATCCCACGGGATTCTCTCAGGGAATGGAACCGCGCTCGGGTTAGTTCTGGTCTTGTTCTTCTTTGGCTTCGCGCTCCATCTTATCGAGACGTGTGTAGTAATCGGCAAACTCGTTGAGATGAGCGAGAGCGATTTTGCCGGTGATGATAGGATCATTGCCTGTCACGTCTGTTGATGGTTCCTGCAGACCATGCTCCAATTCAACATCCAAGCCCTTGCGGAACTGTTCCACATCAAAGCGGCTCCAGTCAATGCCGAGTTTGTCACCAATTTCTCGGGCTTGTTCAATCGTGAAATTCTTTTTAGCTGACATTTGTGTTCTTCTCCTTTAGTGATGACATCCAGGCGATTGCCTGAATTGTTCAGGATAAATTTTCTGTGACGGATGATCGTTGGCGTTGCTTGAAGGACAGAATCCGATAGACCGTTTGCGCTTCCTCCTTTGATTTTTTTCCCCTGGCTCAGGCATGGGCTCTCCTACGCCTCAACCATAATATTTTAGCACGGCATGATTAGCCACGTTCAGCTTCCCACCGGTTTGCGTAAGCCCCGCACGATCTCTGCGGGGTACCTTCGGTTGGAGCCGATGTTAGCTGCCAAACAATTCAATTGTTTATTCCAAAACCTTCATCAAGGCACCATAAGAGATTATGTCACTTATGGATTCCACAAATTTGATATTCTCCAGCGAATCACTTGCCAGACAGCCTCGAAGGATAATGGGTGTCAGATCAAGATCTTTAGCTCCCCGATATGTCGAAAGAACACAAAATTCAGCACAATACCCAGTGACGATAACAGTGTCGACACCAAGTTCAAGTAATGTGCTCTGAAGGGCTGTTTTATTGAAAGCGTTTCCATAAGTTTTTTTGATGAAGATATCTGAAGCCTGGATATCCAAGCCCTCAGGAATATCAAATCCATCTTCTCCAGGGATGAGTTTTGCCTTTACATTCATGTGCTGAATGCAAACTATTGGCAGATTTTTTCCCCTGAATAATGCTATCGCATCGTTGAGATATTCAACAGCATCATCAAGTGATCTTGCTGTTTGAGTACCATATTTAAAGAATTCTTTTTGAATATCAACTACCAATAGTGCGGGTTTCATCTTATTTATTCCTTCCTCTATTTTATTGACTGCCCAACAACTCGCATTAGTTGCATGTGACGGGGCAGGACTCACCCACTAAATGTAAATACCCATAACCATGAAATAGCCGATTTGACGGTGTGAGTCCAGCATCCTGGTGGAAGCAGTGACAGCCGGCACTACTCCCTTTTGCGACCAAAGTGAGGAATCCAGGCAGGTACTTGATGGATGTACACTTCCCATTCCTTGCCAAATTCTGCGGCTAATGCCTGTTCCTCTCGTCGTGCACGAAAGAAGAGACCCAGGAAATTCACGGCGATAAATACAAATGTCCAATTCTGATAAACCATCAGTCCTCCGATGGCAGCGAATTGGAGACCCAAGTACAACGGATGGCGGACTAATGCAAAGGGGCCAGATGTGATTAACTTATGCTCGACATTTAGCTGTACTCCAAAGGCACTTGAGGGCTTGTACATTGTTCCCAGTGTCCTGGCTCCCCAAAGGTATAAAGCCAAGCCCGGAAAATATAGCAATGTACCTGCCATTAAAATAGCAATGCGTACAGGTGTCGAGGTTGAAAATGGGACTGGATGCCATAAAATGACGCATACGCCTATCCAAAGCAAACCCAATATGAACGTCAGCGGGATTCTCAATACTTTACGTGCATTGCCAGTCGTTCGACCTGGATGCTGTTGTAGACCACGCCAAACCCCTTGCCACAATGCAAATGCCAAAGTCGCAAGCCCCATCACGCCACCAACCCAACGGATAAAGTACTCAATGCCGTCAAGTGTCATTTTTCACTTCCTCTTTCACGACATGTCGCCCAACGGTTCACTCCAGCGGCTGATGGGTGAGATGTGGCCTGAGAGCAGTATAAATCCTAAACCACGCATTGCGAATTGCTCAAAACGTGGCGACTCCCCTCCATCCACGGCCACTTGGTTAGCTTACGTCCTGCCAGGAAATGCACTTGTGTGTATTATACCGAAACCTTTGAATCGAACTTGTGCATGACCTGGTTATCGGGACTGTGTGAGTGGGTTGCAAAAGAAAAAAATTCACGTATTACTGCTGGCATGTTCCAATGGTCTTACGGCTCACTCCAGGATTTTCCAAAAGGAATCCTTGCGGATGATCTTTCCTTGGGCGAACTCAAGCAGGTCAACACCTCGCACTTCGATGTGTTGCCCGGATGTAGATGTACCCGTAAGTGTCCATTCCGAGACTCCGAAATCACCACAGATCCAGTGTCGATCATCTCCGTAATGCACATTCGGTATCCCTTCAAATCGTTTTGCCAGCCCTGCCCGAACCTCCTGCTTCCCGACGTATCGATCGCCACGCGGCTTGGCACCACGGGGCATGTAGAAGATGCAATCCTCTCCAAAATAATCCATGATGGCATCCAGGTCGTGGAGGTTGAACGCTTCCAGGAATCCCTTTAACAATTCCATCGTCACTTGCTCGGTCATAGGTGCCTCCATTGGTGATACTTGATTAATAAGGATTGCGCCAGCTAAAGGTTTGCGTAAGCCCCATATGACCTCTGCGGGGTACCCGCGCTGGGGTGAAATGCGGCTTGGAAGCAGTATAAACCCGAATCCACGCTTTGGGAAATGCTTGCCATATAGGTGCTGCACGCCGCGCAGCAGCAGGCCTAACCCTAAAAGTGGTCGGGTGGAGCTGGTGTTGGGTGGGCAATAACTGCCAAGTTGATAAATTTGATTTACACTATTCTATTATTTCAATATGCATTTAGATAGATTAAAGCACATTATGAAATAGATGGTAAATGACTTGTCTGGAAAGTTTATTTCATTTCCAAACTTAATTCTGGTTCTACCTTCCCTTGATGCAATGTCAGTTGATAAAAAAATACACAAACGGAAGTTGATAGGTCTTTAGCCTTTATTGAGCAGACTCCCTGGTTAAAGGGAACCCAGTCCAGAATGTGTGATGCTGTCCATGCCGGGCCACTGCGATCATCTCCGATCACATAGCGATCATATTCATAATGTTTAAAAAATCGAACATCACAATAGCGATCCTCGATATGTATATATTCGTAAGCAGATCCCGGAGATATATTGTCTATGAAAAATTTACCCGTTTCATAATGACCAGTTAAATATATCCATCCAACTGTGCGAGGTAAAAGATAGCAATTATCTTCACCAAATGGATCAGGTTTCCTCTCATAATATTTTATTTCGATTCCTCTTCCGGAAATTCTGTTCTTTTCGTCAACGTCCATTGAAACTGTAATGATATGGTCCGAATTAGCAGTTATCTTAAGCCACCAGATCCCTTGTACCGTAGGTCTAAACCCGGGTAGCACAATCACACCAATAACTCCCAGGACAAGACCAATCGCCATAGACAAGTAATGCCAGGGAAATAACAGACTCTTTGGGATCCTTTCTGGAATGCTTTTTTCGCTGATCAGGGACAGAAATCTTTCAAGTTTAATGCCATAAGGGAATTGTTTTGTCCAATAGTAATTTCGATGTAATTTGAAAAATCCTATGAAACCCGATTTCGCAATATTGGTAATACTGACTCGGCTCTCTATCCATTTACTTACAGAAATTACCCTAATGACCATTATGCCCATGCCCAGCAACATAAACCATGGGGCTTCTCGTATGCCAGCCCAGGCAAAAGATGAAAACAGCACCAAACTGAAAAACAAATAAGGTAGCAATTGTTTCAATGATTCTTTTTGTATCCTTTTTGCTGTTCCTAAATAGTCCGCATACCTTTGATGGATTTCTTCATCGGATAAAGAGGAATTAGTATACATAGTTGTCTCCTCAAACGAGAAAATGGTATTATCCTTTTATTGTACGAGGAACTGCCCAACGATTTGCGTTACTGACGCTGGGTCGGGCGCAAGGTGGAAGGCATGAACGGACCCCCATCGATAATTGAATTTCTTCCAATTCAACCGAGCGCCACTTAACAGCGAAGGACTTGCTCCTTGCAAATGCCTTGTCTTTGATGATTGTGAAAGCCACAACTCCGTTCATGAAAGACCACTTGGACTTGCCTAGGCAAACCTCCGGAAACGCGTACATCCCCCATTCGACTGTGATCTACACTACGTCTCCAGTTGCACTATGCTCGACTTGCCAGATCAACGCTACTTACCAGTAAGGCTAACAGTGAGTTGTGTGCCCCAGCGACCAGCAGTCAACACAAAAGTATAGGATCCGCTCTCGTGTGTGGCTATCCCCTCGGTAATTGCCTTACTTGCTGCGTCGCTATTCAGCCAGTCTATGAGATCCCGCTCCCGTAATTCATAGGGAACACCGACCCTCCTGAGAAGGTCATCAAATGCCTTTGTTGCCTCTTCTGCTCCACCAGCGTCAAAGGACGATAAGAGCCCTACAGCACCTTCGGGAGTGACTATTAAAGCATTTCCCTCAGGGAGAGGACGGAGTGTGGGCAAGTCGGTGTAACCGGTCCCATCCGGGTTAGCTTTGAAGTGATAACCATAAAGTTGATTGAGGTTCTCTACTAGAACATCAGCAGACTGACCGAGTTCTGGCTTGGGAACACGATCACCCCCACACGCAGACAGCAGTACAACAATTATGAGGGATACAATCCCAAGTTTAGGTGGGTATTGTTTTGGATGTGTTGAAGGTGATGATGAAGGATTATTTATTTCTTTCATGACATTCTCCTTATATAATCAGCACCCAACTAGTTGCTTAATTGTGTTTATGCAGCTAAGTCCGCGGAGTGTAGCTTAAGGGGCAACTATGTATGGGCTTCTGCAGCCTGGTCACCGAACCAAGTTAATGTATCAGGTTGCAATAGGATTAATAAAGAACATCCATTCAACGATTAGCATAGCACAGGAGTTGCCCGGATACAAGGATGTAAAGACCACCATTATCTATACCCATGGCCTGCGAACAAGCCCATCGAAGTGACAGAAAGCTATGCTGGACAAAGTCTTTCTTCAAGACCGCAACTTCGTCCTGCGAGTCAGTATATTGTATATTAGAGCGCTAACTATAATGCTGACAACAATTCCGATACCCGATCCCAGCCAACCAGTAGATCGATACATGAAGTAACCAACAATCGCACCAAATAGTGCAAGTATCCCAATCCAAAATGCAGGTTTCATCTTTCATTTTCTCATTCTGACAGATCATCACTAACTACCGCCTAACGGTTTGGCTCAGCTGCGGGTCGGTTTGGCAAGGCAAAAATCTCACAAGTGAATCTTTGAAAGTATATCTACTCATTTTGAGCGCATAGAAGCCTCGTCAGCTAGAGCCGGTGTTGATCGGGCTTTGAATATTCATAACACTTCCTTTTCGCAAAGAGCCAACCAATTTCGTTGTTGACCAGCTTCACTTGAGCTTGTTCTCAACTCTAAAGATATGAGCTTCAATCCAGTTAGCATAATCCACTCCTGTATTTTTCCCTGTGAGCAGAAACATGTAACTACTGCCTGATAGCTGGGGACAGGAACCTCTTCTTGATGGATTTCTTTTGCAAGCGTGTGTCGCCAATCTTCAAGATCGAGAAAATGGAGAAAGGCTTTGCCACCAGGAAGAAGAATTCGATAGATTTCTTGTAGAGCGCTTGCCAGTTCCACATGGCTTAGGTGGAATAAACTGCTAATGGCAAAGACTAAGGAAATGGACTTGGTAGGAAGGGGAGATCGGGCTGCAGATGCGAGAACAGGATAAGCATTGATATGGTTCTGGTTTACTCGTTGTTGGCTGAGCCAGATTCCATTCGCGGTTGGATCTAAACCAACTACTCGATAGCCAGCTTCTACAAGTGGAAGGAAAGCGCGTCCAGTTCCACAACCAATATCTACAGCCCAACCATGATAAGAGTTCTTGTTGAGTGTAATCAATTCTTGCATAAGCGGAGAAGCTGGAGCATCTGCCATATTATCAGCCCATGATGACCAGCTTGTTTCATCTCCGTCGAGTGTCCAAATTATTTCCATGATTTTATTCGTTCGAATTACCAATGCACCTGGCCAACCAGTTGCTCCTTTGCGCTTATGCAGCTAATTCCCCGGAGTGTAGCGCAGGGGGCAACCGCGTAGGGGCTTCTGCAGCCTGACCACCGAAACAAGTTAATGTATCAGGCTGCAAATCAGATCATCACATTCAAAAAATAGCATAGCAAAGGAATTTCTCGAATACAAGGATGTCAAAACCACCAGCCATGCCTTCACTGCCCCGGAAATCGAGTGTGTTAACAAGCCGTTCCCCTTTGGAAGGCTGATGTTGGGCAGCGACTTGTTCTCACGCCGAACCAACAGCATACACTTTCCCATTAGTGGCGACCGGAATCAAGGTGCCGCATTCAGGACACTGTCGAAGTAAAATCGGAACTCTCGTTGAGAAAATATTACGTAACGGACCTTCGAGGAAACCAATTACCAGAACTAACACGACGATTCCATATAAGAAATTACCAACTCTAAAAGCAGCCCATACACCAATCAGCACTAGAACAACCTCAATTATTATTAATCTAGCCCGGTTTAAGTGTTGGATTGATTCACCAGAATATTTGATACTTGAATTTGTGATTTGACCTTTAGTTTTAATAGCATTGGTCAATATGGTCTTAAAATCTTGTACTTCTACATCATGTGATTTTCCACAGGTTGGACAGCGAATATGTAAACTATTACCTAGTATTGACACTTCTTGGTATTCAAGTTGATCATATTGATGCGAAGACTTGGACAATATTTTGTGTGACTCCAGGAAGGCTGTTGCTTCTCCTGAACCAATTTTACGCAATCCTTCAATTACATTGTTGCGAACGATACTATCAGAGTCGTTGAATGCGCCAATAAGGACTGAAACAGCTGCTGGATCTTGGGATTTGCCCAGCTTGTAAGATGCAGATCGTCGTTGTTTTACATTTCCACTTTGTAATTCTGTGATTAATAGCTGAACCTGTTTACTGATTATTTGTGGGGCTGTAGTCACCTGTGAAACTGATTCTGTTTTTTGTGGTTGAACCACTTGATTGGCAGACTGCTCGCTTGATACTTGGCTATCGGTTTGTGGTTTTATTGTAGTGTCCCTTGTTGTATAGAATACCACCAAACCAAATGCAATCACGATTGCAAGCGGACAAATAAAACCAAACAGATTCCACCCAATTTCGTTATAACTGCTTATCCAAAATAAGATGAAAAAAGAAAATAAAGTTAGTCCACTGATGATTCGAATAATTAGATTCCTATTTCTCTTGGTGAACATTTCTCCTCCAGAATTGTTTCCGTGAAGTTACATCCCATCTCGCATAAAGCTTATGGATTTCTGCAACTTAACCACTAAAATTAATTCAGACACCAGGTTGTGAGTAATAATGATCTTATAAAATTATAGCAAAATCGAAGCAATGGTTCAATATAGGTTTCAATATATTCGCTTAGATAGCCACCCCCTCATTTTTATATACCTGCTTATACAGCGCTCCTTGCGGGAGGATCGCATTGACAATCAAAAAGTGGCTTCCGCCACCAGAAGCCACTTTTATATCGTATCCCGGGTCAGGAGATTCCCGGATTCTACCAACTTACATTTATAGACCCAGATACGCCTGCCTGACTTTTTCATTCTTGATCAGGTCCCTGGCAGGTCCTTCCAGGTCAGCTTTTCCCTGCGCAATGACATAGCCGTAATCACTGATCGCCAATGCCATTTGAACATTCTGCTCAACCAGCAGGATGGTCAGACCCATATCCCTTAACTTCTGCAAACTTTCAAACAGCTGGATGACAAGGAATGGCGCCAGGCCGAGCGACAATTCATCGATCATGAGGATTTTCGGTTCAGCCATGATCCCCCGTGCCACTGCCAGCATTTGTTGTTCGCCACCGCTCAGTGTGCCTGCTTTCTGGGAATTACGTTCCTTAAGCCTTGGAAACATCGTATAAACTTTATCCAAATTTTCTTTAACATACGACCTGGCTCGAATATTGGATGAACCCATTTCGAGGTTTTCATAGACCGTCATATCCGAGAACAACTGGCGCCCTTCCGGAACCAGTACCATTCCCATATCCGTCTTGGAATAAGCAGGAAGGCGGCTGACATCATTCCCTTCAAACCAGATCGTTCCACTCCAGGGTTTGATCAACCCCATTACGGTACGCAGCATGGTGGTCTTTCCGGCGCCATTGCCGCCCACCAGGCAGGTCAATTTACCCTCCTCGAGTTTGATACCGGCACCCCATAATATTTGCACCTCGCCATAACCCGAGGTTATCTCTCGTACTTCCAGGACAGCCATGTTATTTCTCCTCCATTAGTTTCCTGGCCAACTCAGGGTCTCCAAGATATGCTTCGATCACCTTGGGATCATCAGCTATCTCTTGTGGAGATCCTTCAGCGATCTGTTGACCATAGTCCAGAACAAGGATCCTGTCAGAAATATTCATGACTGCCCGCATGAGGTGTTCGATCATGATGATCGTTACGCCCTGGTCGCGAATGTCGTGGATCATCTGGATCATTCCATCGATCTCGGAATGGTTCAGACCAGCCAGTACTTCATCCAGTAATAATAAGGTGGGGTGTGAAGCCAATGCGCGTGCCATTTCAAGCCGTTTTTTCTGGGCAACATTTAAACTGCCTGCCAGTTGATCTGCCCGTTCTTCGAGTTGCACAAATTCAAGCACCTCGTTTGCTATTCGTGCCGCGTTCGCCAGGTTCTGGTTCTCATGCCCAAAACAGGCGCCCACCATCACATTTTCCCGTACGGTTAATTCATTTAGAGGTTGAACGATCTGGTGGGTACGAGCCATTCCCATGTTCGCATGGATATAGGGCGTTTTGGTGGTGATATCTTTTCCCAGGAAAAGTATTCGCCCTTCTTCAGGAGAATAAACACCATTGATGGTGTTGAACAAAGTGGTTTTACCCGCACCATTGGGACCGATCAATCCTAGGATTTGTCCTTTGGGAAGATCAAAAGTGACATCAGTCAACGCTTGCAGACCGCCAAATCTTTTGGTCACTCCCTGGACTTGAAGTATGATCGTCATGCCAGTACCCTCCTCAATAATGGAGATCTCTGTCTAAGCCATCCAATGGCACCTGCTGGAATGAAGAGAACGATGATTAATAATAGTGCTCCGGAAACAGAGAGTTGTATGTCTTTGAAGAAATCACTGGTGACCAGATAACCGCGCATACCCTGGTATGCAAATGCACCCAGGATGGGTCCAAGCACAGTACCCTGTCCGCCAAGCATGACCATGACCAATAACTCGATGGATGCATGCAGAGGGAAGGCATCATGGGGTTCAACATTTCCATTCTTGAAGAAGAAAAGGACGCCGATTATTCCGGGTATGATCGCAGATAAGACATATGCCCATGTTTTATAGTTGGGAGCAAAAACACCCATAACCTCGGCTGCATCCTCGTTTTCGCGTATAGCCAGCAACCCAAGACCAAACTTGGAAGTGCGCACAAAATAGCTTAGGGTGACTGCGATCAAGGAAAGTGCAACAATGATATAAAAAGCAGTTTGCAGGGCTTCCGTAACCCCACCATATTCCTTGTAAATACTGAAATGCAAGGTGATGCCTGTGGGACCGCCAAATAGATCAAAATTATTCATGAACGCCTTCATGGCTTCATTGATCCCAATGGTGGACAAGGCAAAATATGCACCGCGCAGCCGCAAGACAGCTTTTCCCAGCAGGAATGCCAGGATTCCGGATGCCAATCCACCAGCCAGCAACGCAATCCACAAGGAATACCCTTGTGCTGTCAATAGATAAAAACCAACATACCCGCCAAAACCATAAAAGACGATATGACCGAAACTAACATACCCCGTATATCCAAGAAGAATATTAAGGCTCGATGCAAGTGCAACAGCTTTCAGGATCGTGAAAGCGGTTTCCCGGTTTGATGCATTTCCTGTGATCACAGGCCAGATAGCCAATCCACCAACTGCCAGTAAAGGAAGAATAAGACCACGAATTTTGTGCCACAGGTTCATTTTTTTGCTCCAAATATACCGCTGGGACGAACCAGTAGAATGACAACGAATAAACCAAATTCAAATACGGGTACCCAGGAAGTTTCAAAGAATGCAGGAATGATCCCTTCCAGGATACCGAGGATCAAACCACCGGCAAGTGCGCCAATGGGATTTCCAAGCCCCCCCAGGACCACGATTACAAAACTCTTGAGTTCATACCCGCCCCCCGATAGGATGCTGAAAGGGAAAAAAGTGGCGATCAGTGCACCTGATACCGCTGCCAGCATGGTTCCCAATCCGAAGCTTAATGCCAATACCCGGGTGGATGGAATGCCCATTAATTCAGCAGCAGAACGATTGTTGGCAACCGCTCGGATGAACTTTCCAGGGCGGGTACGATAAAGAAATAAGTAGAGTCCCCCGGTAAAGAGGATTGCCACGATGGTCGCTGCCAGCCTTGTTCCAAGGAGGGTGAAACTTCCGATCTGGATGCTTCCCATACTGAAATCCACGTTGTATGGGGAAGTGGTTAATGCCGCAGTACCCAGCCCAATGATGATCATATTTACAGAAAAAGTTGCCAGCAATGAAGACAGGTGCGGTGCATTTATGATCCTGTGTACTGCAACAACGTAGATCAATATCCCTAGTAGAAGCCCAATGATGGCGACCGGGATGAGTCCAATATATGGATTGATTCCAAGTTTTGTCACAATAAAGAAAGTTGAGAACATTCCCAATGCAATGATCGGACCATGCGAGAGGTTGATGACATTCATAACCCCCCAGATGAGGGTCATGCCCATTGCTGCCAGTCCGTAAACAAATCCCAGGAGGATGCCGTCAGGGAGGGATGCCAATAAGAGGCTGATTTGCTGCATATGCTACTCCATTGGTGATATTTAGACATATCCCCTCAGCGATGAGACTGCTGAGGGGATATGGACGAAGTATTGGTTTACTTGTAGGGGAAAAGCGGGGCAGCCGCAGCTACATCAGCCGGCCAAACGACAACTCGCTTTAATTCACCATTAACAAGCTGCCATTGGGCAACAACCTGGTCATGGTTGATCTGCAACCCATGGGCTTCAGCGCTGGTGTCAAATTTCGTTCCACCGAAGAAGGTCATGATATTCATGGATTCAAGGGCTGCATTGACAGCTTCGGGATCAATAGAATCGGCCATTTCGATTGCTTTTTGTAGGATCAAACCAGCAGCATAACCACCAGCGACATGGTATGTGGGTTTATCTCCGGTCATGGCTTCGTATGCTGCAGCAAAATCTGCACCAGTTGGTCCAAACCATTCCAGACCAAGTCCGGTTGCCTCTGCTTCAGTATGGGTGGCCGAAAGTTCCCATTGGCTGGATGTGGCGATACCAAGAGCGGCATCACCGAGTTCAGGGAACTTGGAATCTGCTGGTGCTACCAACAATGAGATCCAATCCAGGTCTACATTCTGTTCGAATATCTGGCGGGCAAACGTGGTTCCGTCAGGATAGTGACCACCACCAAGCAGTACCGTTGCGCCTTCGGCAACCATCTTATTGATCAATGGACCAAAATCAGCGGTGTCAGATGCATAGCTTTCATTGATCACGATCTCAAAACCTTGTGCCTCAGCATAAGGAACCAGACCATCCACAACGCTTTGAGTAAAAGATTCAGCTTCGTGAATTATGGCGATCTTGGCATTTGGGTCAAAGGATTTCACCAGGTCAATGGTACTTTTCAGGTATAAGCTTCCCGGAGTGTACAGCTGGTATACATGGGTATAACCCTGTTTGTAGGTGTCATCATTAGCAGCACCCGTGGTGATCATGACTTTTCCGTTCTGCTCGGCAATGATGGCTGCCGCGGCTGCCAGTCCCGATGAGTAGGGGCTGATCAGGAAATCTGCGTTATCATCGGTGATCATTTTCGTATAGAGTTCCTGCACGCGCTCCTTGTTTGATTCATCATCATAGGTGACAAAATCAAAAGTAACCACGGAACCATCACTCAAATGAACCCCACCTGCTTCATTCACCTGGTTCATCCACAGGGTAAATCCATTTACCTGGCGTTTTGAAGAAACTTCCTGTGAACCGGTCAACGATGAGGTGAATCCGATGGTGACAGTAACTGGAGTTTCCATCATGGGAGCTTCCGTAGCCATCGGTGCTTCGGTTGCCATTGGCGCTTCCGTTGCCATGGGTGCTTCTGTTGCTGTCGCAGCAGGGGCACAGGCAGCCAAAACCACACTAGCAACCATCAAAATTGAAAAAACAGCTAACAACGAACGTTTCATACTTCTAGCCTCCTTAATTGGCGATTAAATGAATGCGCAACCCATCAAATTTTTTTACCGGGTGTGCTTTAATTTGATTATAGGGTTAAGAATTAAATAAAAAATAAAAAAGGGGGGTCAAAATATAAATAATGTATAAAAATCAGTACATACATGCCTTCGCTCAGGCTTCAAAGCGATATCCCATCCCATGCTCTGTCAGTAGATGCTTTGGATTTATTACATCACTTTCTATCTTCTGTCTCAATCGACCAATATATACCCGCAAATACTCGGATTCATCCCCATATTCCGTACCCCACACTTTCTTTAATATCATTCGATGCGAGAGAGTTTTTCCTGCATTTTTGATCAGGTACACCAGCAGGTTATATTCAGTCGGTGTCAGGTTGAGCGCTTCTTCCTTCAATTTAACTTCCTGTCTTTCCAGGTCAACGACAAAGTAGCCTTTCGATATTTTTTCATTACTGGGTGAAGGTTCAACCCATCTTGCCCTTCTTAAAACCGCCTTGATACGACCGAGCAATTCGCCGACACCAAAAGGCTTGGTCAGGTAATCATCAGCTCCCAGGTCAAATGCCCGCACCTTATCAGATTCCTCTCCAAGTGCTGTAAGAATAATTATGGGGGTCTCCGATAATTCCCTAATTCGCCGGGTTGTTTCCAACCCATCCAGGTGGGGCATCATCATATCCAGGATTACCAGGTCCACTTTCGTTGTGTTAAAAATAGCCAGGGCTTCAAGACCATTCGAGGCAGTGACTACCTGGTAATGACGGGCTTCCAGGTTCCTGCGCACAAATTCCCTTAATGGTTTTTCATCATCAACAACCAGGACAACTGGCTCGTTCATACAGGATCTCCGTGAGTCTTTAATAGATCAAGGGGGATGGAAAAAACGATGCTTGTTCCTTCCTCAATTGCTTCCACCCAAATTTCGCCATTATGGGCACGCACCAATCCCTGGCTTATCGAAAGTCCCAATCCAGCTCCACTTTGAGTTCTTGCCAGGCTATCATCAAGGCGAAAGAACCGGTCAAAAACCTGTTCTTTTTTATCTGCTGGAATTCCCGGCCCATTATCCTTTACCCTGAACAGGATATTTTCTTGCTCATGGGAAACGATAACTTTAATGATCGCATTTTTGCCGCCATATTTGACCGAATTTTCGATCAGATTACGCAGAACTGTCTCAATCCGAGGTTCATCAAGGAATAGGTCTGGTAAACCTGGTTCGACCTGGATCTCAAGGTGATTGCCAGTCTCCAATCGTGCCTGCGAAGCTGCCCTGGAGATCATCGCTTCAACATCGCATTTTTGCAGGGAAAGCTTCAGGGAACCTGCTTCAATACGGGAAAGGTCCAGTAAATTATCCACCAGTCCTGAAAGCCTGTCAGTTTCATGCGAAATGATGGAGAGGAATTCCTTCTGTGAATTACTGTCCCACTCCACGTCATCAGCCAGCAATGTGGTCGCATATCCTTTGATGGATGCAAGCGGAGTTCTCAGTTCATGCGATACCGTGGATATTAAATTCGATTTCATTCGATCCAATTCTTTGTCGATGGTAATATCCTGCAGGATCACCCCCATCCCTATCGGGATTTCATGTGCATCAGTTACCTCGAAGGTTTCGATCCGAAGATTAATGAGTCTACCTGAGCTTTTAATGGTGATCTCGGCCTTCCTCGAAGATCCCTCCAGGAGTGATTCTGTATCCAGTTCGGCAGGAATGGATTCAGATCGTTCCAGGATTCTAGCCATCACTTCTTTTACAGGGATTTCCTCGATTTCCGTATTGGAATATTCTGCAAGCTCCTTGACCCTTCTATTGGCATAGATCACATTCCCTCCCAGGTCGCCAAGGATCAATCCATCCTCCATGGATTGAATTAATGCTTCCAACCTGTGGGTTTGTTCCTGCAGCCGCATATCACTTTTCTCGAAAAGGATCGCATTTTCAATGGCCATTGTCGCTTGGTTGGCAAATGTGGTGACCAACTGCATTTCATTGGGAGTGAAATTATGCACTTCGGTATGGTAAATGAGCAGGCATGTTGGAGGAGCATGTTGGGTATTAAGGGGAACTGAAAGGATAGCCCTGTAGCCTTCTGCCCGTGCCCTTTCTCGATATGATTTATAAGAGGGGTCATCTTCCGTATCACTGACCTGAATTGGTTCTCTGACCCTTAGCGCCCGCATACTGACTGAACTTGGGTCACTGGGTTGAATTGAAAGCTGGCTGGTGAATGATGAAGATAGTCCCCGACTGGCTCGTATGCGAAACTCGCCTCTTTCACGGTCAAGGGCAATGATGGCAATTTTCTCAACATGAAGCAAGCGGCCTACCTGCTCTATGATCCTGTCCAGAACAGTACCAAGGTCGAGGGAGGAAACTACTGAATTACTGGTCTCCAGCAGAGTCGCCTGCTCCCTCAGTCTTTCTGCAATGATATTTTCCATCCGCAGGATGCTGCGGATCAAATGCCCAATTTGATCCGCACGCTTGGACATTTTTTCGATCTGCTTTCTTTGGGGCAGTTCCAATTCCTTGTTCAGCCCTATGGATTCAGAAATGGGAGTTAATTTTTCAATAGGGTTGATTACCCTCCACGACAATATCCCCCAAAATGCCAGCCCGATAATCAAAAAGGTTGCCAGTGTGATCAACGTTATGGTTGTCAGGAACATCCTGGCTGCAAATGCACTGCTGGTGGGTCGGCTTATGATCACGCCCCAATTCACACTTGGTACGTTGGTAAAAGTGTATAACCGTTCAATCCCATCTGGATCAGTATCTACAATGGAACCGCTTTTCCCTGCCAATGCTTCAATATAGAAATCAGGGAGAAGATCTGAAGCAGGTTTCAATAATTGGGCTGGGTCATCATATGCAATGACCTTGCCGCTTGCATCAAGGATATAGACATCGAAACCTTCTTCCAGGTTATGTTCGGCGACTATGGCTGTCAGGGTGTCGCTCAGACTTTGAAGTTTGATATTGGTGCCAACCAGGCCAAGAAACACACCCCCGTCTGACCAGATGGGCATAACAGCTGTCGCAACCGCCTGGTTGGTTGTTGGTGAAATGCGTCCTTCTGAGATAAGCGGATTATCAGATATGAGTGCTTGTTGGAAATAATCACGAAATGAAAAATCTATTCCCACAGTCGAACCCGGACCAATGGGATGATGAAATACCATGATCCCTTTAGCATCCAGGCGATAGACCAGGTTGATGTCCGGTCTCGAATCCATCACGATCGAAAATGTCTTTTCCATAAAATCCAGGTCAGGTTCGACCACACCTGGGTAGGTTGCCACCCTTTTAACAGTCTCAAGAGAATTATTGATGGATATATTTGTTTCCAGTGCGATCGCTCTAGCCAATGCGATATCATTGGCTTCCACATCCCTTCGAATTCTAATTCCCACCAATCGATCAGAGATCAAAACGGTCACCAGGAATGGAACAACCAGCAGGAGATAAAATGCCAGAAGCTGCAGCCCAAGATCACGAGGTATTGCCGACCATTTTTTCATGGAATGAAAATTATTTTACCAATAAAAGCCGGGTTGAAAGGAATGGAAATATTTATCAGATAGATCTTTGATCATTCCACTGGAATTATTCACCAAGTGTAACAATCTTTTGAGCCGGGAAATATTGGAATTGTATTATTAGGATCAATGAATATTTCAGCTGATTGTTGGATCCGAATCATGTGGAAAATAAAGCGTTTGGGTATACTCTTGCAGCATTCTTCGCATGCTGAACTGGGGAGTGATCGTGCGAATGGACTCCTTCATTCGATTGACCCAGTGGTGCGGTATCCGATCAGAACTGCGGTCATCATAATAAAGTGGAATGATCTCGTTTTCCAAAATGTGGTAAATACTGGCTGCATCCTCCAGGTCAGTACCTTCTGTGGATAACTCGGTATCCTGCCCGATTGCCCAGCCATTCAACCCGTTATACGCTTCCCGCCACCATCCATCCAGCACAGAGAAATTAACGACACCATTCATGGCTGCCTTCATACCAGATGTCCCCGATGCTTCGTTTGGTTTGCGGGGTGTATTAAGCCATACGTCCACTCCCTGGACAAGATAACGGGCCAGGTTGATGTCATAGTCTTCAAGGAACACCAGCCTGCCGCCGTTCCGGGAATCCTTCACGATCCGGTAAATTTCCTGGATCAACTGCTTGCCGGGTTCATCGGCAGGATGAGCTTTTCCGGAAAATAAGATCTGGACAGGTTTATTGGGAGCATTTAGCAGTTTATACAAACGATCAAGATCATTAAAGATCAAGTCTGCGCGTTTATAGGTGGCAAAGCGCCGGGCAAAACCGATCGTCAATGCATATGGGTCAAGGAGAGCTCCAGAAGCGATGATCTGGATGGGATGTGGACCTGTTTTCATCCATTGATCCCGCGCTCTTTCCAATAGGTAGAAAGTAAGTTTTCTTTTTTGATGCTGATGCACATCCCAGATCTCCTCATCAGGGATTTCCTCGATTAAAGACCATGTTTCTGGTTCGACCATGTTTTCCAGCCAGTTGGTGCGCAAGTATCGATCATAAAGCTGTCGCTGCCGGTGTGCCAGCCATGTGGTGGTATGCACGCCATTGGTAATCGAGGTTATGGGCACATCATCTTCTTCCATCTCAGGCCATAAATGCTGCCACATCTGCCTTGCCACCCGCCCGTGTAATTCGGAAACAGCATTACGATGGTTCGAATTCCTTAATGCCAGGGCAGGCATGGAGAAAACCTCGCCAAATTCCTTTTTCTGGCTGGCAAGGGTTACAAATTGATCACGGGTCAAACCAAGCTCCTTCCAGAAATTGGAAAGATGTTTATCCAGGATCCAGAGTGGAAATTCATCATTTCCAGCCGGAACCGATGTATGGGTTGTAAAAACATTTGTAAGTTTTGTGGTGTTTATTGCTTCTTCGAATGGGACGCCCTCTTTAACCATTTCGCGGGCACGTTCCAGGGTCATGAAGGCGGCATGCCCTTCATTCATATGCCATACCTGGGAGTCTATTCCCAGGGTACGAAGGGCTTTTACACCGCCCATCCCCAGGATCATCTCTTGCATGATACGCAGATCAAGATCACTCCAATACAATCGTGACGTCAACTGTCTGTCCACGGAAGTGTTATTCGGCAAATTGGAGTCGAGCAGGTATAACGGAATCCTCCCCACTCTCAATTCCCAGATTTGGATTTGTATCTTCCTGTTTGGAAAATCCATCGTAAATGCAAGCTGGTTGCCATCTTTATCAAGCACAGGGTTTATCGGAAGGTCTTTAATGATGATCGGATTATGAAGGGATTCCTGCCAGCCATTCTCGGTGATATGCTGGCTGAAATAGCCTTCTCCATAAAGGATCCCTATACCCACCATGTTTAACCCCAGGTCACTGGCTCCCTTAAGATGGTCACCAGATAGGACCCCCAATCCGCCTGAATAGATTGGTAGAGTTTCATGCAAACCAAATTCCATTGAAAAATAGGCAATGGATTTTTGTTTCCCGTCAGGAAAAGATCGGGAAAACCAGGTATCCTCAGTATTCAGATAATCATCGTAATCAGTTAATACGCGATCGTAATGGGAAAGGTAAAACTGATCTTGCGAGGCAGCATTGATCTCTTTGCGGCCCACCTGTCTTAAGAACAGCAGCGGATTGTGATTTAGTCGTTCCCATAATTCCTGGTCAATTCGATCAAACAGATGTTGTGCATCCGGATTCCATGTCCACCATAAGTTGTACGCCAGTTCACCCAGGCGGTTTATGCGGCGGGGTAGATCGAAATGGTTGGGGATCTTCGATTTGAATTTTTCCATTTTGTTTCCTTCAAGTTTAAAAGCGCGCTTATGATACCACAGGCGGAGGTTGTTCACAGGCAATACAAGTACTTCCTCATAACCAAAAAACCTTTGAATGAGATAAAATACCTGCATGCCTGAAACCGTACAACTTATGATCACCTGCCTGGCAGACACCTTTTTCCCAGAGGTTGGCGTTTCCATGGTAAAGGTATTGGAACGCATTGGTTTGAAAGTGGAATTCCCGGAAAAACAAACCTGCTGCGGACAACCTCAATTCAATGCCGGATTGCGCAGTGAATCCAGGAAAATGGCTGAGTACACCATCCGTGCATTTGAAAACACGGAAGGATATATTATCATTCCCTCGGGATCCTGCGCGACCATGATCAAGCATGGATACAAGGAATTATTCGCCAGCGATCCTGATATGCTTAAACGAGCTGCTCACATTGGTGAAAGGATCACTGAATTCAGCCAGTTCCTTGTGGATGTGATGAAAGTGGTCGATGTTGGAGCATCCTGGCATGGAAAAGTAGCCTACCATCCTTCATGCCACTTGTTACGAGGGTTGGACGTTGACCAGCAACCACGTCTGCTCCTTTCAAGAGTTAAGGGTATCGAATTGGTGGATCTGCCCCATGAGCAGGATTGCTGCGGGTTTGGTGGCATTTTCTCGGTCGTTCAGCCCGAACTATCAGGTGAAATGCTCAAAAGGAAGATCCATAATTTCGAAGTAACAACTGCTCCCACATTGGTATTGGGCGATACCGGCTGCCTGATGAACATCCAGGGTGGAATAGAGCGCCAGGATAAACCGCAAAAAGTAGTGCATATAGCGCAGATCCTTGCCAACCGGGACATCACGATATGAAAAAGAACCTTTTCAGAGAAAAAATAAGGGAAAAGATTGCGAATGATGCCCTGCAAATAGCCCTTGATGGCAATGCTGATCGAAGAACGACTGCCCGTGTTAATGCTTTTGCAGGCATCCCCGATCATAAAGAGCGTCGCCAGCGAGCTCATGCAATTCGCAAGGATATTGTTGACCATCTTGATGATTATGTGCAGCAGTTTAAGAAGAAAGTGGAGGAGAACGGAATAAAGGTACACCTGGCTGAAAATGCAGATGAAGCCATGCAGATATTTATGGAGATTGCCGGACAGCATGATGCCCACCTGGTCGCCAAGTCCAAGTCAATGGTTTCAGAAGAGATCAATTTCAACCACGTTCTGGAAGCCAGGGGAATGAAGCCGGTCGAAACCGACCTGGGAGAATATATCGTCCAGCTGCGGGGTGAACGCCCAGCCCACATCATTACACCGGCTGTTCATTTAAGAAGACATGAAGTGGGTGCCTTGTTCCATGAGAAATTGGGCATTCCATATACCGAAGAGATCCCAACCTTGACCAACACCGCCCGCAGGATTCTGAGGGATGTGTTCCTTGAAGCGGATATTGGTCTTTCAGGTATTAATTTTGGCGTTGTGGATACCGGAACACTTTGTATTGTTACCAATGAAGGAAATGGAAGGATGGTGACCACCATTCCACCCGTTCATGTTGCCTTGATGGGCATGGAAAGACTTCTGCCTGATATGGATGCCCTTTCCCTTTTCCTTTCCCTGCTGCCGCGTTCTGCCACAGCCCAAAAATTGACTGTTTATACCAACCTGATCAATAAACCAAGGGATGCGAATGAAAATGAAGGTCCGCAGGAAAGGCACCTGATCCTGTTGGACAATGGGCGCAGGCGGATGAGTAAGTCCAGCTTGAAAGACTCCTTGATGTGCATCCGTTGCGGAGCCTGCCTGAATGCCTGCCCGGTATTTCGCGAGATCGGGGGGCACGGTTATCTTGGAACCAATGGGTCCATGGCACCCTATCCCGGGCCGATCGGCTCGGTTGTATCCCCGGGATTGTTTGGCATTGAAACCTTTGGTCAGCTGGCACAGGCATCCAGCTTGTGCGGTGCCTGTAAAGATGCCTGCCCGGTCGATATTGATCTCCCCAAAATGTTATTGCAAATTCGATATGGTCAAATACAGGAAACAGAATTAAAACCTGGTCATCCACCAGAGGGTACAGCGTTGGGGAGTCCGCTCAAGTTGGGTCTGAGCGTATATCGATTTGCTGCAACCAATCAGAAGATCTTTTCGTTTGCCCAATGGATTGGCGCCAGGTTGAGCCGCTTGGTCTTCCCCATCGCTAAATGGATCCACATGCCCACCTGGAGCGGATGGGGATTGAGCAAGGATATTCCCCACCCCGCTGCGAGCTCTTTCCATAAACAATGGGGATCACTTGAGCATGAAGAAATTGGTTCTATTTCCAAATTGGAACCGATCAGTATTCCAGAAGATATAGGATCGCCCCGACCCAGCATGGATCTTAAGGAACAATTCATTTCAGAGCTGGAAGCCCTGGGGGGAAGATGTGTACCATGCAAACGCAATCAGGTAGCTGAGCAACTGCAATCCTTGATCTCAGAAAAAAATATTCAAAGGGTTTTGGTGGATGAATTTTCGAGATCCCTATTGGAAAGCAGCGATCTGGAATTGGTAAGGTCATCAGACCCATCCTGCAAAGTCGGCATCAGTCATGCGGTCGCAGGGCTGGCTGATACTGGCAGTCTGATCCTGATCGGCGGACCTGCCGAATCCCTGTCTGCATCTCTATTGCCCGAAACACACATTGCCATCCTCCATTCAAGAGACCTGCTTCCCAGTCTTGGTGATGTTATTAATGATGAAATGATCCGTGAAGCATCATCCGCAGTGATCATCAGTGGTCCTTCCCGCACAGCAGATATTGAAATGACGTTGACCATTGGTGTACATGGTCCTGGCGAATTGATCGTCCTGCTCGTTGACGATTAATATCCGCCATGATAAAATTACGCCCGCTTCAAAAAGCCCCCATCGTCTAGCGGCCCAGGACGTGGCCCTCTCAAGGCCAAAACCGGAGTTCGAGTCTCCGTGGGGGCATGATTGAAAAAAGCAGTATCAATATTCAACAGCTTTCAGAACATCTTAGGTATCATTTTTCAGAAATGGATCCCAAAACCAGGGATCGTTTTCCATTTTCTTTACTGGTTTTAATTAAATGCCTCCAAGGTTTGAAATCTAATACTCTTTCTTGCCCTGGTATTGGGGGTCAGTCAAATTAATATATTTCTTTTTGTTAAAATTTCCTGCCTAAGAAAATAAGGGAAGGTTTTTCCCTTATAAAAACAGGATCGCAATCACGGCAATCCCACCCAGGCACAGGCATATTACTACCAGGCAAACGAGTAGAACCCAGATCCATGCCGATGACTTTTTTACCACGGGTGGAGATCCTTGAAATCCAGCTGATTGCGTCATCGGACCTTGTTTCATGGAATTTACGATCAGGAAGAATAACCACACGAACCCGGCGAATACCAGGAATAGAAAAATTGTGGTCAAGAATAATATGATGTTTGTAGAGCTCACCGCTGCTGCCAGTTCTCCACGCGGGTTCAATAGGGTGTGCAGGAACAGGAAGGTGGATAGCAGAAATACTATTGCCCAGGCAGGTTTACTCCAACGCGCTAAAGCACGACCAAATGTGTCCGGTAGAGCCAGCATGTGCAGAAAGATATTTTGTACGGTCACAGCAAAGATAAGCAGCAGCATGCTTTCCACACCGCCTGCCATTATCACGATGATGTCCGGCAGGTTTCCCCGCTGGATCATTGTGGTCGCAATTGTTGGCAGCCAGGAGACAAGAAGGATGAGGATCAGGACAGCCGCAGTTAATCGCAATAACTTGTTCGCTTTACGCTGATCCCTCAGGACTACCTCATCCACTTCAATCGCCTCCGGCATGCCGAACATGATCCCAGGCAGGATTCCAAAAATCCGTGATATTGCAGTGGAAGAGACAATGAGCAGGAGGTTCCCCGTTCGCACGTTCACTCTAGCTGGCATCTTCCATAACCGGGCAGCCAACCACTGGGTAATATCGTCAGCCATGCCGACCAACCCGTATGCAATGACCATCGTCAAGAATAAGTAAATACCGGTGATGCTGAAAGGTTTCCAGCTGCGGTCAAGCAGCGAGAAGACGAAACCGTAGATCAGCAAAACGATGATCAATTTGAATACTTCGAACCACAATGGGCTGCCAAGACGTCTGCTGATATTGATCCGTCCCATGGAATCGCGAATCCGCTTCAGTGGTACCAATAATCTCTGCATATATTCTTCATTATTGGCTAACGTACGGTTTAGGATTTCAGAGGCTGCTGCAAAAAGCATCATGGCAATCGCTGCAAGCAGAAAGTTCGTGCCAATCACCTTTGGGTCTGTGGAAATATCCAACGGCGAAGGGATGTATGTGGTGATCACAGGAGTCAAAAGATCGGGTTGCCGGAACGCTTCGCTAGTTGAACCCGATTGGATCACAGCTGCTTCGGATTCACCAAAGCTCCAAACATCTCCAAAGGTGACTGATTCTCCTCCCTGAAGACAGGCATCCCATTGAATTGCAGCGCCATTGTCGATGTAATTCTGGTCAATGGAATCCTGCAGGTCGGAGACTGTCTGGACCCTATCCCAAATGGTTGAGTAGAACGCCTCCTCGTAATGGGTGGCACGCGGGTTGGGTATGAAAACCATGAACCAGTTCCGTGCCTCGTTGAACCCACCAACTGCCCCGCTTTGGGAATCGTAATATCCGATCCCGTAATCATTGTCAGCAAAATACAAGTCAGCGGCATGATAGGCTTTAAAACAGGTTGTCGTTGTGGCACTATTGGTGATCTCCCAAGTTAATTGGAAATGATTCTCATTATTGATATAGGTTACCGTCTGAAGAACACGCAGTTGGTAGTTGGTACCGTTTACAAGTCCTTCCGTGAACACCTGGAAGGGACTTCCAGGCATACCGTTCCCAGATGGACCTTCATGGCGGAGAGGCGTATAACTGTTGTAAAATGGGCCAAAAACTGTACCTTCAACTCCGATAAAAAACCCACTTCCGGCATTGCCGAAAGTGGCTCCATCACTGTACTTCTGATGAAAGACTTGCAAGCTCGTATCCTGGTTGACCTCAATGCGCAGCGGCTCTCCACCGATTGAAATGGTTCCCCCATCTTGTGGGTTAGTCTGTAAAAATAATTTTCCGATATCGTGATATGAGTTTTGAGCTCTGGCAGAACCGACCCCGGCAGCTCCCAGGATTAACAAGAAAATGGCAATCGTAAGAAATGTCTTGAGATTTTTTCCCATGAATTTATCTTTCATCATTTCCACCTTTCTTGGTCAAACCGCTATGAATTTCATTTCATTTTGCAACGCGTGTAAATATTCTGGTGCCAAGTGTATGTGAGAAGAATCGGTTTATAAATAATGCTTGAATAAAACTGGTTTTTTGAAGTCATTATTAAAAGAAAAGGATTTAATTTACTCAATCCACATATGAAAGTACCATATGAGAATGATTCATAAGTACTAACTGCATGCATTGCCTGCTTTTAGTGGTTTATGCATAGGGTAGGAACTTTGATTTAGAAATACTATAAAATTACAGAAAAGAATCTTTGCTCTTAATAAACTAACGATATTATCGTATTTTACAATGGAATTTCTTGATTTTGGTTTTTAAATCATTCACCGTATAGTGGTTGCGAATAAAGATAACGTCTCTTCATAAGGATTTGTAACTTTATCTCTTCTCTTTTTTTTACACTTCTCATCTTCCAAGATATATAATTCGGTGTCATATTATCTGTCAATGCATTATTTAACTGGAGATTGATGTACTCCAAAGAACTGTCGATCATGACCCTGGCGAATTGATCGTCCTGCTTGCTGATGATTAATTTTTTTCAGTATAATAGAATTTCGCCATTAAAAAAAAAGCCCCCATCTTCTAGCTGTCCAGGATGTGGCACTCTCAAGGCCAAAACCGGAGTTCGAGTCTCCGGGGGGGCACAATTTATGAGACCAAAAGTAAGGGACCACAGATTATGCGGTTCGTTTGCTTTAAAGCCCGATCCCTCCAAGGATAAGGTATCTTGAGTCTCCATGAAAGGTTGGGAATGATTTGGTTCGGATTTATTGATTTCGATCAATCGTCAATTATTTTATAAACTATCCAATCTTGCTTTTGTCAAATCTGCATCCGGTTTGGCTTTGACCTTTTCGAATGCATTTAAAGCTTGTGTAAACATCTTCTTGGAAATTTCAGAATTTCCCCTAAGGCTGGCCAACTCACCCAACTCACGCAAGGTCCGGCCGCGCTGCCAGGAGGCATCCAACTCATCGTATATCTTCAATGCCTGTTGTAAACGCTCTTCAGCCTGTTGATACTCCCCTTTCAACATATGAGCGATCCCGAATGCCCGGCAGGAAACTGCATAATATGGCTTATGGTCATCTCGAAGCGCAAGTTCTTCGAGTAATGGTGCATACTTCAAGATGCTTTTCTCATCCCGGGCGGTAGCTGCTGAATCGACCAGCATCATGTAAACAATATGCTCATGAGCCATCGTTCCCCGCTTGACAGGTTGCCCGGATAATACCATGGCAGGTTCCATTCTTTCCTTTACCAAGGCGAACTCGCCTTGTGCCTGTAGAGGCATGGAGTCTCAATAAAACTGGTTTCGCTGCCATTGCTCTGGCTTACCAGACATGGTAATCATGTACTTGTAGGATTCTGTCTTGTAACTCTTGGCCTTCTTGGAATTGCCACGCAACGCGTGGACACTGGCGCTGAGCGCCACAAAAAATCAGGTTTCCCCCACACGTTCTCTTGAATAGCGCAGGTCCAAATCACGCCAGCGTTTCTCCACTTCCAGCACCTCATCCCAGCGGTCTAAACGAAACAGACACTGAGCCATGATTCCTAATGCATTTGCTATCTGATCGGGTGAGCGCACATTAATGGCACGAGATTCCGCTTCCTCTAAAAAGGGTAAGGCTTTTACATATTCCCCTACGTACATCAGCGCAACTCCAACACCGCGCTGCGAATCCATTCTTTCATGTTCGCTGATTTCGTTTTCATCCTGATTGATTTCCACCCTTCGTTCTGCAATCTTCAGATGCTCACGCAGTAAACTTTGCCCATCCAAAGCGGTAGCCAAAGCACCTAAAGACATGGAAAGAAGTTCTTTGTCTTTTAAGATATCTGCCATTGCGACTGCTGCTTCAGCATACTGTTGTGTGCTTTTCCAATCTGCTGGAGTTTGTACACGCCATGCATCGGTGGATAAGGCTATCAGCATACGCACAGTTTCCGGATGGGGAGGTTTCCCTTCCATTACCTGCATGCTTTCCTGTAAACTGGCGTGAGATTTCTGGCTGATTTCACTGACATCTGAATATGTTTTGGCATCCACTGACCATTTTGCCTCTGTGGCAATTTCAACAATTTTGCGATTCAATCGCAAATGAATGATCTGGTCACCTTGCGGGAGAGTCCCCCACTTCATCAAAGCCTCCTGATAGATGGAGATTGCGACAACAAAATCACGCACCATCCGGCATACATCGGCTAATTCTTCCAAGACAAGCACATGCAATTCAATGTTTTCCCCAGATTCAAGTAACTCAATCGCAGCCCGTAGATTCTTTTCTGCTTCATCATAGGCATACATTTTGACCGCTTGCTGGGAAGCCTTTCTGCAGTATTCAATGGTTTTTTCGCGTTCGCCAGCCAGGGAATAATGATGAAGCAGCAATCCATATTTCCCCTCCAGTCTATCCTGGTAAAGGCTTTCCATGGCTTCAGCAACTCGTTTATGAAAATCACGGCGGTTTTTCAACAGAATTGTCTGGTAAACAGCTTCCTGTGTCAATGGGTTTCGAAAAGTGTATTCCACTTCTGGTACTCGTGCAGATTCGCGGATCATATCCAGGCGAAGCAGAGTTCCCACCTGTTTATCCAATTCGGTAGTTTTTGTATCGACAGCTTCCAAAACACGCAGGTAAAAGTTTCGACCAATCACGGAAGCCAATTGTAAAGTAGCCCTCGTTGATTCTTCCAATTGATCCATGCGGGTTGCCAACAGGGACTGCAAAGTATCAGGAATGGAAAAATTAGAGCCATCACTGGTTGAAATCCAATAGTTGTTGGTAACACCATCCTCAACCCTTTCTTCTTGAATGACAATTTTATTTTCAATCAATGCCCTGACAACTTCCTCGATGAAAAACGGGTTTCCATCCGCCTTGTCAAGAATGCTCGTGCGAAGATTTTCGTGCAAGTCCGGGATAGCCAATAAACGATTCAGGAGTTCGTTCGAGTCTCCCTCCGAAAGGGGATGTAAGGAGATTTCCGTATAACGATGGCTATAATCCACCTCAGCTGTGGTCTTGATTTTCCAGGCTGGCGATAAGTGTTCGATGCGCAACGAGCAGATCAGTAATATTGGGATTACATCTGTTAGTTGCAGAAGCTGGTTGATCAGCTGAACTGATGCTGAATCGCTCCAGTGCATATCATCAAACACGATTACAGTTGGCTGAACAGAGAACTGTGCCCGCAGCCAAATATCCATCGTTTCATGTAATTCCTGCTTGAAATTATCACCTTCAAGAATCGAATCACCAGTCTCACTTCTGAGTCCAAATAAAGTTTCGAAAATTCGTTCAGACTGCTTGCGATATTCCACCGGCAGGTCATCCAATAACCCTTCAAGCTTTTTTCGGATCATACGAGGAGCATCATCAATGCGGATATCGCTCACGCGCTGAATCAAACGCTGTACCAGACTGTAGGCTTGATTCGTTTCATAAGAGAGACTGCTGGTTTCATACCAGTTGGCATCATTCTTCATTACTTCATTGAAGACATGGTGAGTTTCCCTGATAAGACGGGTTTTACCAAGTCCTGCTTCACCCAAGATAAAAATGATCCTGCCCACTCCTTTATTGAGATCGTCCAGGCACCCTTTCATTACCTCCAGGTCCCTATCGCGACCAACCATCTCAGCATGAAGACCTTCTATGCCTCGAACTCGACCTGAAGAAGCTTTGCGTCCAAGGACTCTATAGGCATTTACTGGTTCATCCTTTCCTTTGACTGCTATCCCTCCGAGCTCTTCAAATTCAAAGAGTGGCTTGACCAGTTTAAAGGTATCCTGGGCAATTTGAACTGTTCCGGGGGTTGCGGTCTGTTCCATTCGAGCTGCGAGATTGATGGCATCGCCTAAAGCTGTATATTCCATTCTCAAGTCTGAACCGACTGCTCCGACAACCACTAAACCCGTATTTATTCCAATTCGAACGTCGAATTCAATACCCCATTCGCGTAAGACCATCTCTTTATAAGGAAAAATACTGGATAGAATATCCAGCCCGGCCAGAACAGCCCTCTGAGGATCATCTTCATGAGCCAGAGGAGCCCCAAAAAAAGCCAGGATTCCATCCCCCATGAGACGGGCTACCGTTCCCTCGTATTTATAAACAGGTTTTATCATGTGCTCAAATGCACCATTGATGATCTCAGACCATTCTTCCGGGTCGAGCTGTTCAGCTGCAGAGGTCGATCCCTTCACATCGCAAAAAAGCATGGTGACCACGCGGCGCTCACCAGCCATATCCCCACTTGTGCGGGCCGTTTCCAGCTTTTTCATCAGTTCTTTAGGAAAATATTTTTCCAGGGGAGAAATTTCCCGAGTGGGTTGTGGTATCTCATCTTCACGTTCCTCAATTTCGCTGGAGGAGGATTGGAATTGAAGCTCCTGGGGGCTTTGTGGATTAACCGGAAATCTTTCAGCAGATTTCACAAACGAGTCAGAATGTAATTTCTGCTCATCCATGGGAGCCGGTTTTGGCGACTCTAAAGCCAACCCACAGCGGTCACAAAACTGGGCGTGACTGACCACCCTTCGGTTGCAGCGTGGGCAGACCACCATTAAGCGGTTATTACAGCGAATGCAATAATTTGCATCCTCTTCATTAATCGTTTCGCAAACTGAACAGATCATAATTATTCTATTCTATGGTTGATAAAACCTTAAGCGATTTATTGTGACGGGAATACCTCGTCAGAATAATTTCTGCATCATGTTGATAAATAAGATCAATACAATAACGAAAGCTGCGAATGAAATGGAGATGATCCCGACTCCTTTTAGGATTTCTTTGATCAACCCCAGTAAACTACCCGATAATCCGCCATTATTGTACTGGTACAAATTAAATACATATACATAGGCAGCTACACCGATGGGAGGGATTGGTAAGAAGAATCGTATGTTTTTGGAGATACTATCACGGAAGAACAGGAAGCTTAAACCAGTGAGCAAAATTAGCAACCCTGCTCCAGTTATGGACAAGATATTTGTGAGAGTGGCATCTTCTTGCATTCATATCCTTTTTTTATTGGTGATTAAAATTAGCAATTAAAATATCAACCTTATCAGTGGCCAATTTTATTATACCGTGATGGTGCTTTTCGGAAAAGGTAATTGGATATATTGGGTCTAATTACTTACAGATGTTTTTCTTGCTTCTGGTTAAATCCGTACACTAATCAGGGTTTGTGAATTATGCTGGCATCTCTTCTTTAGGATTTGAAACTTTATCTCTTCTCTTTTTTTGATACTTCTCGCTTACATTATTTTTTTTAAGGAAGGGATCTCGATTCGGTCAACAATGAATTTTATTTCTAAGGTAAAACCTCAGGAATAAAACAATCTAGTGAATCTATGATAAATTTGAGATCGCTTCCAATATCTCGGTGCTGTGCTCTGCAGGTTTTACTTTTTCGAAAACCCTGGCGACCTTCCCTTCCTTATCGATCAGGAAAGTCGTCCTGAGTACACCTTCATATTCGCGGCCATATAGCTTCTTTGGCCCCCAGACATCGTAAAGGTTGCATACCTTATGCCCTTCATCTGCCAGCAACGGAAATGGAAGGGCATATTTATCCTTGAACTTGGTATGGGATTTCGTACTGTCGGGGCTGACACCCAGGATGATTACATCAGCTTTCTCATATGCGCTGTAATCGTCACGGAAGCTGCAGGCTTCCGTTGTACAGCCGGTTGTATCATCCTTGGGATAGAAATACAAAACGACTACATTTCCGCGAAAGTCAGACAAATGTCGAATGGTTTCATTCTCATCTGGAAGAGAAAATTCAGGGGCTGGAATTCCTGGTTCAATCGGCATGTTATCCTCCTGAAATTATTGAATAAGGTCACCATTGTAAGGTGAAATCCCTTCGAAAGAAAGAGTTCGTAGAACATTTCATACAAAATAATTATAGAATCTTTTCCAACCTATCCAGGTTGACCAGGGATTAATTTGGAAAAGGAGTACAGAGGAAGAGTCACTTTCTGTACTCTTGCAAAAATTTCGCTCAGACAGTCTTTAAATATTGATGCACCATGCTGACTGCGATCGCACCTTCCCCCACTGCTGAGGCAACCCTTCTGACAGCCCCTTCACGCACATCACCGACAGCAAAGATGCCCGGAACGCTGGTTTCCAACAGGAAAGGATCTCTTTTCTCATGCCATTTTTTTGTGTACTTTCCATCTTTAAATAAATGTCGCCCTGTTTGAATAAAACCAGCATGGTTGCATTCCAGTAAATTTGCCACCATCCAGGTGTGTGGAACAGCACCGATGAATATGAATAATGCAGCAGCTGGTAACTTCTCCTCCCTGCCTGAATTTTTGTTAACGATCCTTAACATTTCCAATTTTTCTTCCCCAATCGCTTCAACCACGGTTGAATCGGTCCGCACATCGATCTTCACATTATTGTTGATCTGGTCAACCAGGTATTGTGACATACCCAGTTCCAGGGATGAACTCCTTACAAGCATGGTCACCTGCCTGGCAAACTTTGAGAAGAACATGGCAGCTTGTCCCGCAGAGTTTGCACCACCCACAACAAAAACATCCTGGTCACGGTAAAAAGCAGCTTCTGTCAGTGCTGCTCCATAATAGATCCCAGCCCCGGTTAATTTTTCAACCCCGGGTGCATCCAATTTCTTGATCGTGACCCCTGAAGCAATGATCAATGCCCGGCAGGTGAGTTCGCTGCCATTATTAAGCCTGACAATGCGATAAGTTCCGTCTACCTTGACTTCTGTCACCTCCACCGCGGTCAGGATCTCGGCACCCAACCGGATGGCCTGGTCGGTCGCCCTGCGCGCCAGGTCTCCCCCGCTGATCCCTTTTGGGAAACCAAGGTAATTCTCGATCCGCGAGCTGGTACCTGCCTGGCCTCCGGTAGCCTCCCTTTCAATCAAAGCCGTGGATAAACCTTCCGATGCACCGTAAACTGCTGCACCCAGACCCGCAGGACCGGCACCGATGATAATCAGGTCATAGTATTCTAGTTTTGCTGTTGTCTGTAATCCGGTCTTTTCTGCCAGAGTCCGAAGATCGGGTTGAACCAGCGTATTACCATCAGGAAAGAACAAAACAGGCAGGCGGTGATCTTCTTTCATGGTTGTCTCAACCAGGATGCGCGCTTCAGGATCCATCTCAATATCCAACCATTTATATGGAATTCGGTTTCGAGCCAGGAAATCCTTGATCTTATGGGACTCAGGAGACCATAAAGTTCCAGCGACCTGGATCCCATCATAGGGTATCGGCGCGTTTGCCAGCCAGTCACTGAGAAGATCTTCCAATACAGGGTAAAGGTTTTGTTCCGGAGGATCCCACGGCTTCATCAGGTAGTGATCCAGCCCGATATCATTGATGCTGGTGATCGCTGCCTCAGTATCCGCATAGGCTGTCAAAAGGACTTTGCGGGCATCAGGGTAAAACTTGACCGCTTGTGAAAGGAATTCCGTCCCGGTCAGATCCGGCATCCGCTGGTCTGCCAACAATAAAGCTACCTGAGAACCACGTTTTTTCAGCTGTTGGATGATTTCAAGACCTTCAGTTCCGGAACCGGCTTTCAATACCCGGTAATCACTCCCAAATCGACGTCGTAAATCCCTTTCGATTGAATTCAAGACCTGGATATCATCATCTATTGTCATTATGACTGGCTTTGCCATGTGTATTCCCTCCAGAAGACCATTGTTTATTACCTTATATATATTTATTAAAATAATTGCTTATCCACTTGCCAGAATGATGATCAAAAAACCAAAGACCGAAACACTTAGATCGATCATCATCGCCCGTTTCCGATAATGAGGTTGCGGATATGGGGTAAGAACGAACAAAACCAGGCTTGGAAATGCCCAGCTCATCACCAGGTACAACAAACCTGTAAGGGTTACCCGGGTGATCATCCTCGAATACTTGGTCTGGTTGATGCTTTCAACATATCCATTATCTTCTGCAAAGATGATCCTCTCGGTTATGAACCAGCCTTGCGTCAGGATGACAGCTACCAGGGTTATGACTGCCCAGGTTGGGCTTTCCGGCAAAGTCAATGGACCATTTAATGATTCGAATAGAAAGATCACACCGATGATGATCAAAACATGGACCAATTGGTCAATAAAGAAGAAAAGGACGCCCTGCTTTCGTTTTTTATTTGTCATTACGATCTTGGTTCGATCCTGGATGAGGTGGGTCGCTGCAATTAATAACAGGTAAGGCCATAATATATTTCTGAATTGACCAGCGAACAAGACCATCAGGGAAAAAAGGATCGCAACATGCAGTGCGAGCACCGAGAAATTCTCTTTTTTCCTTGCAATCCAATCGGTCTGCAGCAGGAAATCCCCCATGAAGTGAGCCAACAATAAATTCCAGATCATTCGGCAATTCTTTCAGAATTCATCAACCGTTTGTGGGTTTTCCGCATGCATGTGTCCATGATCAAATCCAATCCAGCTTCTTTGGCAATCTCAATTTCGGTCGCATTGGCAACTATTCCCTCCTGTAACCAGACTACTTGCGCTTTAATCTGGACGGCTTGTTTAATGATTTCTGGAACATATTTGCTTTGCCTGAAAACCAGAACTATATCAACAGTAGTAGGGATGGAAGCCATGTCGGCATATACCTTCTCCCCGAGTATCTGGTCATAATTGGGATTCACGGGGATTATTTTGTAACCCTGTTTCTGCAGGTAACTGGAAACTGAATTGGATGTTGCTGTCTCACGATCGCTGATCCCAACGACTGCGATAGTTTTGCTTGTGAGCAGGATATCATGCAATCTTTCATCCCTCATCTCTGGTAAAACTGGAAGGGCTGAGATCGTGCTGCTGATATCTTCAAAATTGATCGGGAGTCGTACAGTGAAACATGTCTTGCCTGGTTTAGATGAGACTGTGATCGATCCCTTGTGTTTCTGGATAATATTAAAACTGATGTTCAATCCCAATCCTGTTCCCTTTCCAACAGGTTTTGTTGTAAAGAAAGGGTCGAAAAGTTTATGTTGAATTTCTTTGGGAATACCCGGTCCTGAATCAACAAATTCAACCAGTATCCAATCCTTTTCCCGATAAGTTTTAATGACCAGGGTACCCTTCCCATTCATTGCATCCGCAGCATTATCAATTAAATTGGTCCACACCTGGTTCAATTCACTGCCATACGCCTGTATCCTGGGCAGACCATCCGCGTAATTCCGTTCAAGGTCGATACCGGTTTTTAATTTTCCCCGCAGCATGACCAGCGTATTATCCAGGCTTTCATGAACATCGATCATCTGCACCTGTGCCTGGTCAAGGTACACATAGGATTTTAGAGACTTGACAATTTCACTGATCCTGGCGGTACCCTGGCGTATCTCCTCAAGGAGACTATGGATGTTGAATAAAATGCACACCCGGCGAATGGCCGCTGAAAGTTTTGCACCTGGAAATTCTTTCTGTAATGCATTCAATTCTTCAGGACGGTAACCCATACTTACCAGAACTGGAGCAAATTCCCAACCATTATCGATCTGGTTATTTTGTAGCCATTCTTCAACAGCCTCTTCCTGGTCGCTCCTGCCCAGGCTGTCCAGATCATCCGGTTTGGATGCTTTGTTTTTAGCCAATTCCTGTAATGCTTCCACTTTATCCCAGTTTTCTTTTGAGAAACCAAGTAAAAAGAATTGTTGGTAAATTTGCTGGAAAAGATCAATGGAGGTCTGCAGTTGTTCAGATCCCCTTTGAACAGCAGAGGAAGGATTGTTCAATTCATGGGCAATACCTGCAGTTAGCGTCCCCAACTGCGCCATTTTTTCGCTTTGCTGCAGAACCAGTTCTGTGCTTCTCAGCCGGCTTGTGATCATGGATAATAAAACCCTTGCAACCGAAGGATTTGAGTCCATCAGGCTTTCCAGGTTTTTATGACTTATAATGATCACACTGCATTCCGTCAGGGTCCGACCGCTGGCAAAACGGGGAGATTGCTCTAGCAATGACATCTCGCCGATCACATCCCCAGAGTATTTCGTTGCCAGCAAAACATTTCGTCCGCCAGATTCCTTGGTGATCTCAATCTCCCCTGAGATGATCACAAAGGCTTTGTCACCAATTTCCCCTTCAGTAAATAGAATACTGTCAGCCAATAATTTTTCTTCTGAAACATTGTTACAAAGTTGCTCGAGGTCTTTATCTGGCAGATCGCTGAAAAGTGGAACTTTTCTCAAAAAATTATAGATATCCATTAGTTTTCTACTTTCTCACCCGAATCATTGGGGGACCACCACCTCATCGGCATAGCACCAGATCCAATCCTCATCTTCTTCGT
>DATEUN010000034.1:0-17570 GCA_035283125.1 Anaerolineales bacterium | reverse complement strand
TACGAAAACACTCTTTATCAAAATCAGGCCAGAATGTAGGTGTTACATACCATTCAGAATAGGCTGATTGCCAAATAAGGAAATTTGAAACTCGCAATTCGCCGGAAGTTCGAATGATCAGGTCCGGATCCGGGGTTCCTGCAGTGAAAAGATATTTATCGACAAGTGAGATATCGACATCTTGCGATCTGACACCATCTTTGATCATATTCTGAATGGCATAGATGATCTCATCCCTGCCCCCATAGTTAAAAGCTACATTCAAAATAAGACGATCGTTATTTTTAGTCAATTCAATGGCAGAGAGGACTTTTTTACGAAGCTTGGCACTCAAACGTTCCAGCCTGCCTATATGCCTTAATTGAACTCCTTCTTTATCTAATTCTTTCAATTCCTTATCAATGACATCTTCCACGATATGCATCAAACCTTGAACTTCAGTCTTGGGACGGTCCCAGTTTTCAGTTGAGAAGGCATAAATGGTGAGGTATTTAACACCGAACTCCACGCTGGCAGAAATTATCTGGCGCAAGTTTTCCGTACCAGCACGATGGCCGGATAGCCTTGGAAGACCGCGAGATTGCGCCCAGCGGCCATTTCCATCCATGATAATTGCTACATGACTGGGGATATTATCCCCTGAGGTTGAATTGGAATCTTTCATGGACCAGTTAGACTTCCATGATCTCCTTTTCTTTTTCCTGACCGATCTGGCGAATGTTCTCAATGAAACGATCGGTCACTTCTTGAAGATCCTTTTCACCTCGCTCCAAATCGTCCTCTGAAATTAATTTTTCTTTTTCGAAATCACGTATTTCCTGGAGAGCATCACGGCGAATATTGCGAACAGAGATTCGAGCCTCCTCAAGGCGTCCATTCATATGTTTCACAAGATCAAGCCGGCGTTCCTCTGTAAGTGGAGGGAGATTTAAACGAATCGATTTACCGTCATTACTGGGGGTCAGGCCGAGGTCTGAAGATAGGATCGCCTTTTCAATGGTTTTAACCGTGGTTGGATCAAAAGGTCGGATCAACAAACCCCGGGGTTCCGGTACGCTTATGGTCGCCAACTGTATCAGAGGGGTGGGTATTCCAAAGTAATCGACAGGCAGACGTTCCACCAAGGCGGGATTTGCCCGACCAGTACGGATACTGGAAAGATCTTCCTCAAGGCTGACAATGGATGTTTTCATGCGATTATCGGTTTCTTTAAGGATGTCTTTAATCAAGTGGTCCTCCCAATAAGTTCTGATTAGTCAACAACGGCTTAAGGATACACCAAAATATAAAAAATTGCTACCTGAGCAAAGCAAAACTTAAAAAACCTGTCATTCAATTGTCAAATTATGGATTCAAAATACTCTCAAAAGAAATCAAAAACCTATCCAAACCTTTCAGGTCGATAATTCGTCATCTTTTGTTGTTTCGGTTTTCCCATCGGAAACCAGTGTTCCAACCTTTTCTCCACGCAATGCAGATTCCAAGGCAGTGGGATCCCAAAGATTCAAAACCAAAATGGGTAGATCGTGTTCCATACAAAGCGTTACCGCGGTTGGGTCCATGACCGTTAAGCGACGATTGATCACCTCGATATATGTCAGGTGGTCAAATTTCGTTGCATTTTTGTTTTCCTGCGGATCAGAATCATAGACACCGTCGACCTTGGTCGCTTTGATCAGTACATCAGCACCGATCTCCATAGCTCGCAATGCCGCGGCTGTATCTGTTGAGAAGTATGGATTCCCTGTTCCTGCGCTAAGGATCACGACACGGCCTTTCTCGAGGTGACGCATCGCCCTGCGGCGGATATAAGGTTCAGCGACTGAGCGCATCTCGACAGCAGACTGCACTCTTGTGATCACTCCCTGTCGTTCAAGGGCGTCCATGAGGGCAAGGGCATTCATTACTGTGCCAAGCATACCCATATAATCGGCAGTGGCGCGATCCATTCCTCTTTCCAAACCCTGTTTGCCTCTCCACAAGTTTCCAGCACCGATCACTATTGCCACTTCCACACCCATCTGGTGAACAACTTGAATACGGCGGGCGATTGCCTCTGCCTGCAGGGGATCGATACCCTTGCCATTTTCGCCTGACAATGATTCACCACTTAATTTAAGCAGGATACGGTTGAATTTCAGGGGTTTCATACTACCTCCAATTTGGTTTATAAGAAAAGACCAACCTTACGGTTGGTCTTGAATCTCATTCCTCTTTTCTTTCGCCTAACTCCCAGCGTTGAAATCTGCGGATGACAATATTTTCTCCCAGACTTCCAATGTTCTGGTGGAGCATTTGCTCTATGGTCACGCCTTCATCTCTAATAGAGGCTTGTCTCATCAGGCAGACCTCATCTTTGAATTTTGCCAGGCGACCTTCTGCAATTTTTTCAAGCAGGTTCTCAGGTTTGCCTTCTTCACGGGCACGTGCCATCGCGATCTCTTTTTCATGATCCAAAACACTTTGTGGAATATCTGCTTCTTTGACATATAATGGTGCAGCTGCTGCTATTTGCAGGGCGACCTCATGGGCAAATTGGCGGAATCCTTCTGATCTGCCAACGAAGTCTGTTTCACAATTAACCTCAACCATTACACCAACTCGTCCATTTCCGTGTGAATACAATTCGACGATACCCTGCGATGCTTCCCGATCTGCCCGTTTTGCTGCTGTCGCCATACCTTTTTCTCTTAAGTAATCGACAGCCTTTTCGTAATCACCACCAGATTCAGTTAATGCCTTGCGGCAATCCAATATTCCTGCACCTGTAGCGCCACGTAATTCCTTGATCATTTCAGTAGTAATTTCCATTATAAATCCTTAATTCACTTCTAATCCTGCTTAACCAATTCACCAATTATTCAGCGGCTTATTCGCTTTCCAAATCATCTGCGAGTTCATCAGACGTATCTTCATCCCTGGCAACCTTTTTTGATTTGGATTTCTTTTTTTCTTCATTTTTAACATCGTCCAATGACTCGTCTTCTTCAGATTTTTCTTCGCCTTTGACAACCTTACTAGCTTTGGTTACCTTTTTTATCTCAAGGTTTTCTTCATCTTCCAGGAGATCTATCTCTTCAGGTTTTTCTTCATCCTTGGAGATCTCTTCTTCAATTACTTCTTCATCCATCGGTAAATTGTCATCTTCTGCAGTTGACATATCTGTTTCAGATGCGCTTTCATCTTCCGGAGTTTTTTCTTCTACAGCTTCTGCTTCTTCTTTAACATTCAATTTCGCCAATGTGGCAGAACCTAAAAGGTCAGCATCTGATAACTCATCATCCAACTCCATGGCACGGGAAGGTTTACCTTTTGGAGCTTCCTGACCTGCGCGGCTTTGGGCATCACGCGCTTCCTGGTCATCTTTTTGCATGGCCACACCTTCCAAAACAGCATCTGCGATTTTTCCGACGAGCAGTTTGATCGCCCGGATGGCATCGTCGTTGGAGGGAATTACAAAATCAATTGGGGAAGGATCACAGTTGGTGTCCACCAGGGCAACAATGGGTATATTCAGAAGGTTGGCTTCATGGACAGCTGCTTCTTCACGAAGAATATCAATTATGAATAATAGGTCTGGTAATCCATTCATATTGCGGACACCAGAGAGACGCGCTTGCAAGCGATCTATCTCCCGCTGGATCAACAAACCTTCCTTCTTGGTCATATGGGAAACTTCTTCACCGGAGAGCTGTTTCTCCATGCGCTCCATATCAAGAATCCGTTGGTGCATGGTGCTCCAGTTGGTCAACATACCGCCCAACCATCGGTTTGTAACATACGGCATGCCGCAGCGATTGGCTTCTTCGAGAATGGTTTCCTGTGCCTGGCGCTTGGTGCCAACAAACAACACCACGCCGCCATCAGCCACGGTATCACGGATCACACTGAAAGCGTGATTGAGCGCTTTGACCGTTTGTTGAAGGTCGATGATATGAATGCCATTACGTTCTGTGAAGATGTAAGGCTTCATGCGGGGATCCCACTTATTGGTTCGGTGACCGAAATGAACACCGCTTTCAAGCAGGGCTTTCATGGATACTACTGACATTGGAATTACTCCTTCGCGTTATACAACCGCATCCTTCCACCTGGCCGGGGCTGCGTTCGAATCGATCCGCAGCACGCTCCGGCAAGTCCAGATGCGTGTAAATTTGGGACATTTATTGCCTGTCCCAGGCAAGATATGATCCCCAGGAAGGTTTCACTTCGAGCGGAGCGGAAGACAGTATACCACACTATGGATATGCAGATGAGACCAAAATTTGGATTAAAAATGATCGATCCAGCCCAGGTTGATCATCTCCAAATATTTTCATGAGCATTTTCACCTTTAAAAACCTTCACTTCATCAAAGCGTTTCAGGCAAAATGGAGAGATGTCCACTTTGCTGCTCCTCCCATCAAGGATCAATTCAGCCATGCAGATACCGACTGCCGGGGCGATTTTAAAACCAGTCCCACTGAATCCACAATCCAGGTAGAAACCATCAGGACCTGTCTGATCCAGTATGGGAGCCTGGTCAGGTGTGATACCATCGAAACCAGCTGAAGCTGAATGCAATGATCCCTGCTCCATAACCGGGATACGTTCACAAATACGATCCGAAGCCTCTTCCACGAAACCAGGTCTGGCATGGAGAGGATCATTATCGGGGTTTGCACCGATCGGATTGCCATCTTCCAATCCCACTAATGTCAGGGAACCTGTCTCCGGACGGAAATACATCGATTTGATAAAGTCGATCACAGATGGGTGGGAAGGTCCAATTTCAGGTGGTCGACGGATGTACATGGTGTCATGACGCCAAGTGTCCACCGGGATGCTCAACCCAACCATGTCCGCCACCTTGGCAGCCCAGGCTCCAGCCGCATTGACCACAACGCTTCCGCTAATTGGTCCATGATCGGTTTGCACTCCTGCGACACGATTGGCAGAAACCTGGATTCCCAATACCTGGGTATCTGGCATGAATGTTGTTCCTTTTTGACGGGCAGCATCCATCAAGGATGAAGCTGCAGCACTTGGGTCCGCATATCCTGATTCGGGCTCGTATGCTGACAGGCCAAGATCTTCAGTATAGAAGGACGGCGCTAATCGCTTTACATCATCAGCATGCACTATAAATGAAGGAATACCAATCTCCTGATGCATGTTTACATTTGCCAGTAACTGTTTTTCATAATCTCTGCCAACCAGCTCCAGAAAACCGGTCCGGGTAAATCCACAATCCCCCCCTACCATATCATGCCAGTTACGGAAATATTGGAATGATTCCCATGCCAGCTGTGACTCCAACCTGGAATCGTAATGCATTCGAACCAATCCACTGGATTTTCCTGTTGCTCCGGAAGCGAGGAAATTCTTTTCCAAAACCACATTCTTTATCCCACGCAGACTTATTTGGTAAGCAAGACTGGCTCCATGAATTCCGCCACCGATGATGATCACGTCAAATGTTTCCGGCATACAATCCTCCAAGTTCTTCAAGCTCTCATTCGAAACCAATTATATGCCAACTGAAATTACCAGGTTTGAAGTTAAATAAGGAAGGGATCTGGATAAATTCAGATCCCTTCCTTATGATTGGATTAATAATTCGTTAAATCGGAATACTCTGACCATAAATTTGATTGCGGATATTAACCACCTGCCGGCGCAACCGATCATCTCGTTCAAGAAGATCTGAGATCTTATCGCAGGCATACATGACCGTGGTATGATCCCTTCCCCCCAATAACTGACCGATATGGGGAAGAGATATGTTCGATTCTCGCAGAAGGTACATGGCAATCTGCCTGGGCAGGGATATCTGCCGGGATCGTCCTATGCCTGTCAGTTGTTCAACTTCCACGTTAAATGCATTAGCCACTTCAGCGAGCACAGTTTCCGGATCCAGCTCTCCCTTTTGCGGTAACAAGTCTGCCAGAGCTAACTCGACCATCTGTAAATTCATGGGCATGCCGCTAAGATCTGAAAAAGCAAGCACCCGGTTAAGTGCTCCTTCCAGTTCACGGATGTTCGATTGAACCCGTCGTGATATGGTTTCGAGTATCTCGGGTGGCACCTGCCTGCCTGCCCTTTCTGCCTTGTCGCGTAATATCGCCTGCCTGGTTTCCAAGTCCGGCAATTGAATATCAGCAATCAAACCCCATTCAAAACGAGATCGCAGCCGATCTTCAAGAGTAACAAGCGATTTCGGTGGGCGATCGGAAGAGATGATGATCTGTTTGTTTTGACCATGCAGGGTGTTGAATGTGTGGAAAAATTCCTCCTGGGTGGATTCCTTTCCGGCAATGAATTGAATATCGTCAATCAGAAGAACATCTGATGAGCGATATTTTTCCCGGAATGCCTGGGTTGTATGGGTTCGGATCGCATTGATCATGTCGTTGGTGAATTCCTCTGAAGAGACATAGAGGACTTCCAAACCGTCCTTCTCACAGGCATTCCCAATGGCATGAAGAAGGTGCGTTTTTCCCAATCCCACACCGCCGTAAAGAAACAAGGGATTATAAGCAGAGGCAGGATTTTCAGCGACTGCCTGGGCAGCTGCCACTGCAAGACGGTTATTTGCACCAATTATGAAATTTTCAAAGGTATAACGTGGGTTGAGGTTGACATTACATCTACGCGGAGCTACAGCTGTATAATCCGGGATCATCGTTGTTGAGGAATTGACTTCTTCCTGTCTACTAATTCCTGAGTCGTAGGAGACCACGAAGTGAACTTCGACATCCTGGTTCAATATCCCCATTAAAAGGCGGGTTGCGGTTCTTGCAAGGCGAGATTCCAGCCAATCCCGGGCGTAGGCATTACGTACACCTATTGTAAATTTATTCCCTTCAAAGGAAAGAATCTGCGTATCCCTCACCCAGGTATCAAAGGAAGCTTTTGGCATCTCCATTTGGAGCTGTCCCAAAGCCGATTGCCAAGCTTGTTGTCCGTCCATGAAAACTCCGATCAAACCATTGTATCGATATGGATACCACCCCCCTTTGTTCAAAGGGAGAAAACAGATTTCTGATCAAATTATTTGTCAATCAAATCGCTGGTAAAGGCTGAACCCATGCCTTGACTTGCCCATTAAATTCTAGCAGAATGTTCCCAAAATCTCCATACTTATAGCCTACGCAACCTTAAAAGAAACAAAGTTTTTAAGGTTGCTCGATTCTTAAAAAATGAACGTTTGTTCGAAAGTTCTGTAGTGATATATTGAACAAATGTGTACCACCATAACAAGGATTTGACTAGACAACTTATCCATATATTGGGTTCGGCAATGGGAACTAATGCCCTAACTGATAATGTTGGAATGAATCTTAAAGAAACTAATTTGGAACAGTGAGTCTTTCGAATAATACTGAAACCAATTTTTCAGTATTTCAGATGGATCGATCAATCCATTCCATGGTAGCGACCACCGATGTGCCGGGGAACCCATGCCAAAACCGTTGTACCTTCACCAATAACCGAGGTTATATCCAGATCCCCATTCACATTTTGGACACGGGTGACCATGTTTGCCAGTCCGTGACCAACACTTTTATTGATCACGGATTCATCGAATCCTGTTCCATCATCATGGACTTCCAGTAATACACGATCACCGGTTGACCAAAGGTTGACAGTGACTTTTTTCGCATCGGCATGTTTGGCCACATTTGCCAGAGTCTCCTGGCATACAAGGAAGAGGGCCAATGCATTGTTTTGCGGTAAGTCCAAAAGAAAATCATTTTTCGGGATCGAAAGGATTATCTCGGATTTTACATTCGAGCGAAATTCCTCCACCAGCCTCTGAGTGCTTTCCAGCAAACTGCCTCCACGCATCTGACGGGGTTTGAGGTCAAGGATATAAGTTCTTAGATCGTGAATGGTTGAATTCAGATCCTCGATCGCTTTACCGACATTACGATCCGCCTGCTTGAGGTCTTCATGCATCAGGTGGCGTACATTCTGAAGACCAAGTCCGACACCATATATGGATTGAATGATCCCATCGTGAAGGTCCATCCCAATCCGTTCGCGTTCTTCCAGAATCGCCAGTCTCCTGGCATTTGTATGCAATCGGGCATTATCAATCGCAGTACCGGCATATGTTCCAATCGACATCAACAAGGAAAGATCGCCGTCGCTGATGGCATTGGGGCTGAGAGATGCCATACTCATTACACCAACAACCTCTCCCGGGGCAGAAAGGGGAACACAAACGATCTGTTTGAACCCATATTCCACCACTGCACTTCGAAGAAACCGTTCATCACGATCCAATTCATTGGTAAATATTGGTTTCATGCTCTTTGCAACCATGCCAACCACGCCTTCCCCCAATTGGAAAGTATTTTTTTCCCAAAAGGCTTCGGCAGCTTTTCCCCTGTGAAGGACCAAACGAAGGGTATGTGTTTCCTTATCCAGTAGAAATATTTCCCCGGCTTCCACCTTGAAGTGAAGCAACAACTGCGCCAGGGTTTTATTTAAGAGCTCATCAAGGTCCAATGATGAAGCCAGAGAAGAACTGATCTGATTCAGTAATGCCAGATCCTGGTTCCTGCGAGTCAAGGCTAGATCATGGATAACAAGATTTTCATAAGTATTGGCATTATGGATGGCAGCCGCGGCAGAAGCTGAGAGCATTTTTATGATCAATTCATCGTCATCGGTAAATTCCGGTGCATCCAGCTTATCTGTCAGATATATCTGTCCAAGCTGCAAAGCACCTTGCATTATTGGGACCCCCAGAAAAGAACGCATTTTCGGATGACCAGGAGGGAATCCATAACTACGATGATCAGTGCTGATATCAGGTATGCGGATGGTGCGGCTGTTCTTCATTAACGCTCCGATCAAACCTTTACCGACCGGAGGGTGAGGTATCTTGGCCATGGTCTCGGCTGATAACCCTGTCGTGATAAATTGCTTTAATTTTCCTTTTTCATCCAAAACACCCAATGCAGCATACCTTGCCCCCACTTGCTGTCTTGCCACTTCTACTATTCGTTCAAGAAGGCTTTCAATGGATACATCTTTAACCAGCTCCAGACCAGCCTCATATAGAGCCACCATGCGATCAAGAAGTTGTTCGCGGGTTAACAATTCCAAGACACCTCCGAAAGTTAATTCTACTTTATATGTCCGAAATAGCCAAGTTCACACTCGTTAATCACCCCATGCAGGAACGGACCATCTAATCAATCCTGATTCCTTTTTTTATACAAGCAAAAAAATCAAGAAATCAAAAATTGTAATTCATGATCTTCTGGAACCATCTTTTTTGATTGGATATTAAGAAATTGGTTCTTTCTGGATAACAAACTGGCAAACATCATCACCAACTGCACGACATTTCACTTCCCGGATTTGAAAAAGATGTCCACCGGTAATATGTTTCATGCCCATCTCAAGAAAACCAACTGTTACAAAGCAAACCGGCTTATCCGCTCCAAATCTTCCCCAACAAGATGGACACTGATGAATATTAAAAAGAAATGAATCTGGTGTTTCTTCAACGGTCGTGGCCTGGTCGGACACTCTTGAAAAAGTCCTCGCAGCTGCCGAGAGGCCAATGCGTAATTTTAAAACCGTAGGTAATATTTTAAAAGCTATATCGGTGACACCAGCCAGAGGTCCATAGTTCTTGAGGGTATCATTGAATGTTGCCCTTCCCGCTCGTAGAGCCAGTCCTCTTCCTCCCCTGTGACCATAAATTTCCTCCATGGCAACCAGAATGGCTGAAAAGTCTGCAAAATCAAATTCCCGATCCCAATTTCCCGGCGGGTAATTATCAATCAGATCGTTTATTCCAGCCAGGTTGAGAATGGCATTCAAACCTGGTTTACCGAGTACTTCTTCAAACGAAAGGAGGGCGATGCGTCCAAAGATATTTGTATTATACAAACCGCTCTTGGGGATTCTATTCATATTTTATCAACTCCAGAATAGTCTAAGAGAAGGCAACAAAGCGATCAAGGTACTGGTCGCTTGTTGACAAATATCAGACACCTCCCATGCTTGATTTTAATTTAAATCAATTAAAAAGGAAAGCTCGTGGATATAGTAGATAGCCCTGGAGGAAACATGGACGATGATTCAACCAGGGTAACACTGCCCACCTTATGCTGTCAAACTTTAAATAACAGAACCCGGCAAAAATTTTTGCCGGGTTCTGTTTTCGTAAAAAAATCACTTTATGAGATCGGATCTTTCTGAATAATATATTGACAAACGTCGTCTCCGACGGCAAAACATTTGACTTCCTGGATGCGAAAGTCGTGTCCACCAGAAACCCATTTAAGGCTTTCCTGCAAAAAACCGACGGTTACATGGCATGTTGGTTTATCAACACCACTTCGTCCCCAACATTGAGGGCATTGATGGATATTATAAAGGAAAGTATCAGGAGTTTCTTCCAGGGACGTAGTCTGATCAGAAACCTGTGTAAATGTCCTTGCAACAGCACCAAGACCAATGCGCATCTTTAATAGCAGTGGTAATACCTTGAACGCCAGATCACTCACACCTGCCAGGGCACCATAATTTTTCAAGATATCATTAAAAGTTGCTCTTCCTGCTCTTTGGGCAAGTCCCCTTCCCCCGCGGGGGCCATAGATCTCTTCCATCGCCACAAGGATGGATGTATAGTCAGAAAAATCGAAAGCCCGTTCCATATTTCCGGGCGGGTAATTATCGATCAGATAGCTCAACCCAGCCAAGTTAAGAATCGCATTCAATCCTGGTTTCCCGAGTACTTCCTCATAGGATAAGAGCGCGATCCAGCCAAAATTATTTGTATTAAATAAACCGCTCTTGGGGATTCTATACATCATTTTTATCCATTTCTTCCTAATCTATCAGGATCACCATTGAACCGGTAAAGGTCAATAAACCAATGGAACTGTGGCATCAATAAATTACTTTAACATAAGCTGGTATGCATGTCAAGCACCGCGGGATAAGGACAAGCAGGTCATTCTCCCTATACTGTAATGTGAATGGATAAATATAAACCTGATAGCTTTTGCCAGCGTGTTGGAATAGAATTGAAGCATGAAAACTTCACGGATCCCATCATTTTATGTACAAACCATGGATGAAAGACTGACCAAATTAATGGAAGCGAGTGGGTTGAGTCTTTCCGAGTTAAAAGTATTTAATCCAGAGGGAGGATTAACTTCCGACCAGGCTGATCATATGATCGAGAACAGCATCGGTGTTTTTTCATTACCGGTGGGAATAGGCTTGAATTTCGTGGTCAATGGACGCGAGGTATTGGTTCCAATGGCAATCGAGGAGCCTTCCGTTGTGGCTGGAGCCTCTTTCATGGCAAAACTTGCCCGAGACAATGGCGGATTTATCGCAGAAACCACTCCTCCGGAAATGATCGGACAGATCCAATTACTTGATCTCAAAGACCTTGAATCTGCTGAAGAAACCCTGCTTGCAAATAAACAAGCATTGCTTGATGAAGCCAACCTTGTAGACCCAATTCTTAACCGGCTTGGCGGTGGCGCCCGCGACCTGATCGTACGCAAAATGGTTGAATCGCCGGTGGGACCCTTCCTTGTCATTCACCTGATCTATGATGTACGGGATGCAATGGGCGCCAATGCTGTCAATACAGCCTGCGAGAAGCTGGCTCCTAGGATCGAAGAATTAACCGGCGGACGGGTGAACCTGAGGATCCTTTCCAACCTGGCTGATCGCAGATTGGCACGGGCCAGTTGCTGCATCCCGGCAGCGTCCCTGGAATTTGAATCCTTTCCAGGTGAAAAAGTTCGGGATGGTATCATTGAGGCATGGGCGTTTGCTGATGTTGATCCCTATAGAGCTGCCACTCACAACAAAGGCATCATGAATGGGGTCGATGCAGTTGTTATCGCTACAGGCAACGACTGGCGGGCGATAGAAGCAGGGGCTCACAGTTATGCAGCCAGGAGCGGTGTTTACCGTTCACTATCCACCTGGAGCAGGAATGACAATGGAGATCTTGTCGGTTTCCTAGAGATGCCGATGGCTGTTGGCATTGTAGGCGGCGCCACACGAGTTCATCCAGGTGCGGGGACTGCCTTGAAGTTGATGGGAATCAAAAGCGCATCCGAGTTAGCTGAGATCATCGTCTCGGTCGGTTTGGCACAAAACCTGGCAGCCTTGCGAGCCCTGGCGACAGAAGGCATCCAGAAAGGTCACATGAGTTTGCATGCCAGGCAGGTAGCCATTGCTGCTGGAGCAGTTGGAGAACAAATAGAACAGGTATCCGCACGCCTTGTGAAGGAGAAAACCATTCGCATTGACCGGGCGGAAGAAATCTTAATTGAGATGAGCAAAGACCATGACTGAAGAGTCCTTTCCTACATTATTAAAACCTGACCGCCCTGTTGGTTTTGCCGGTTATGGAGCCTATGTTCCCAGGTATCGCCTGCCGGCTCGAGAAGTTGCCAGAATCTGGACCGGGGGTGTTGGTGGATTACCCATCAAGGAGAAAGCTGTACCAGGCATGGATGAGGATGTGGTGACCATGTCCATCGAAGCAGCCCGGAATGCTCTTGCCCGTTCCAGCGTGGATCCGACCGAAATTCGGGCGGTATGGGTGGGTTCCGAATCCCACCCTTATGCTGTCAAACCAACCTCGACCATCGTGGCAGAAGCGATTGGAGCAACACCAAATACGCAGGCTGCAGATTGGGAGTTTGCCTGTAAAGCAGGGACCGAGGCAGTGGTGGCTGCCATCGGGTTAGTGGGTTCCGGAATGGCCAAATATGCTCTGGCGATCGGCATGGATACTGCACAGGGAAAACCAGGGGATGCATTGGAATACACTGCCGGTGCAGGAGGGGCAGCCTATTTGCTTGGGCCTGCCGGGGAATCCCTGGTTACCATCCAATCAACCTATTCCTATGTCACAGATACTCCTGACTTCTGGCGCCGGGAAGGGCAAAGATACCCGGAACATGGTCAGCGTTTTACCGGTGAACCGGCATACTTTAAGCACATAACAGAAGCAGCCAGAGCCATGCTGGAAGCCAGCGGTACTTCACCCTCGGATTATCGATGGGCTGTTTTCCACCAACCCAATACCAAGTTCCCGCAAAGGGTGGCTTCTTTGCTTGGCTTCAGCAAGGAACAAACCGACACCGGATTGCTGGTCCCCGTGATCGGTAATACGTATGCCGGTGCAGCCATGATCGGGCTAACGGCAATACTGGATGTCGCTGAACCTGGTGACCGGATCCTGATGGTCTCCTTTGGTTCTGGGGCAGGATCAGATGCCTTCGATCTCGTGGTGAACGAAAAAATAAAGGAAGCCCGGAACCTGGCTCCCCTGACACAGGATTACATATCCCGACGGACCGAGATCGACTATGCAACCTATGCCCGCATGCGTGGTATCCTGGCCATGCGTTAAACAAAGAAATATCCAAAATGAGTCATTATTATCAAACATTACAAACTTTACCCACCAAGATAGCAAGGCAAATTCCGCCTTCTGAATGGAACAACCATGAATGAGGTCGTGATCGCTGGTGTTGGTCAGACACAAGTGGGGGAACACTGGGATCTTTCCTTGCGGGAACTGGCACATCATGCCATCCAGGCAGCCCTGCTGGATGCTGGAGAGATCCAGCCACAGGCTTTGTACGTGGGGAACATGCTGGCGCCCAGCCTGTCGCATCAATCCCACCTGGGTGCATTACTGGTGGATTTCTCCGGATTAAATGGCATCGAAGCTGCAGCAGTGGAGGCTGGCAGTGCATCGGGTGGTGCTGCCCTGCGCCAGGGATACCTGGCGATTGCAAGCGGTTACGTGCAGGCTGCCCTGGTGGTGGGCGTGGAGAAGTTCACGGATTCAATCGGAGCAGAAACCGAAAGCGCCCTGGCAAATTCAATCGACAGCGACTTTGAAGCCATTCATGGATTGACATCAACGGGACAGGCTGCCCTCTTGATGCGGCGCTATATGCATGAAAATAATGTGCCGGAAGATGGATTCGCAGGCTTCGCCATGTCTGCCCATGCCAATGGAGCGGGAAATCCCAATGCCATGTTCCAAAAAGAGATAAAACTGGAAACCTATCAACATGCGGATATGGTCAGTAAACCATTGAACATGTTCGATATCGCGCCCATGGCTGATGGGGCTGCAGCAATCCTGCTGGTTAAAAAGGAACTGCTCCCTCCCAGTTTTCAACATCCACTGATCCAGGTAACAGGGTCAGCCAATGCAACCGATCGTCTGGCACTCCACGATCGCAATGATCCCCTTGAATTCATGGCTGCCAGGTTATCCTCTGAAAAAGCGCTGCAAAGGGCAAAACTATCATTGGAAGAAATAGATCTTTTTGAATACTTTGATGCTTTTTCGATCTTTGCTGCCTTGAGCCTGGAGGCTTGTGGATTTGCAAATCGTGGTGAAGGCTGGCAGCAAGGCCGGGATGGTTTTTCTATTCCCTGTGCAACGTTTGGGGGACTGAAGGCAAGGGGGCATCCAGGTGGTGCGACAGGAGTGTACCAGGCAGTTGAAGCCAGCCTGCAATTGCGGGGGACAGCAGAAAAGTGCCAGTTGGAAAACGCCAGAACTGCAATGGTCCAGGCACTGGGCGGGCCGGCAGCAACAGCCATCACCCATATCCTGCAGCGGATGGACTGAGCATTTCACCACCTTACCCACCCTGTGTTAAGAATTCTCAGATATAAACCTGATAGTTCCTGATAGCTATTAAGTCTTAAAGTAGACTTGAATAATCTTATAGGAGCATCGAAACATGGAAATTCCCCGCCATTGGCGATTAAAAAAACAACGATACGGATTGGTCGGTGAGATTTGCCCCCATTGTGAATCCAGGATCTTTCCACCGCGCGATATTTGCCCGGATTGCGGTGGAGAAGCGAAAACAGCGTATGCATTCAGCGGACGTGGTGAGGTATATTCGCATACCACCATTTACCAGGCACCTGCCGGATATGATGAGTCAACCCCCTACACGATCGCGCTGGTCAAACTGGCAGAAGGACCGATGATCACTGCCCAACTGACTGATCTTGACGACCAGCCGGTTGAGATCGGCATGCCGGTCGAGATGGTCACCCGGCGGCTGCGCTCGGATGGTGATGACCGTGGCGTGCTGGTTTATGGGTATAAGTTTAGGCCGGTTTTGCAAGGGTAATTGTTTTGAAAATAATTGAAGCGCCTTCCAGAAATGGAGGGCGCTTTTTGGTTCTATGGCATAATTGCAGCATATCAAGAGTCCGTATTATTAATAAGTAACCCTTCGTCTATTCTTTTTGGTTTAACACACGTAAGCTGCTAGACCTTCCCATCCATAGGAGGTTGGTATGTCTGGTTATGTTCATCCTGAAGTTCTTGTTGACACGCACTGGGTTGCCGAGCACCTCACTGCATCCAATATCCGTATTATCGAAGTCAACTATGACTTAAGTAATTACAATTCCGGACATATCCCCGGTGCTGTTGGATGGAGTTGGAGTACGGACTTCCAACATCCCATCCGCAAGGATTTACCAGATAAGGAGGGAATAGAGACATTACTGGCTCGTTCAAACATTGAGAATAATTCAACTATCGTTGTTTATGGTACACGTCGTAATGGTTACGCGACCTTTGCCTTATGGCTATTGAAAATCTATGGACACAAGGATGTGCGGGTAATGAATGGAAACCGCGAGATGTGGATCGCAGAAGGCCGTCCTCTAACCAAAGAAATACCAGCGCTCACATCCTCCACCTACCATGCGAGTGAGCCTGATTGGAGTATTCGCGCGTTGCGTGACCAGGTTCTCGACTCCATCAGCAAACCAGAGCATATATTTGTGGATGCACGAACACCGGAAGAATATCATGGCGAATTGTGGGATTCGTGGAAATATGAGGCAGTAGCCAGCCAGCGTGGTGGTCACATCCCAGGTGCGGTCAACATTCCCTGGGATATGACCCTCGAGAAGGACGGAACATACAAGCCGGTAGAAGAACTGCAAGCCTTATACATCAACAACGGTGTTACTGCAGATAAGGAAGCAACTATATACTGCATCGTTGGAGGCCGATCCAACCATACCTGGTTTGTTTTAACTTATCTGCTCGGTTACTCCAAAGTCCGATTGTATGATGGTTCGTGGGCAGAATGGGGCTCACTGATAGGAGTACCTATTGAAAAATGAATATGGAAAGTGACACTCAAGGCAAGAGGCGCGGGGTGATCAACCCTGCCTGCAGACGATGACATGATTAACAAACTAGAGCGATGCATCTTGCAATCGATCGTCCACCCAATATCTTACCGGTTCACATCGTATAAAATAATTGAGTGGTAATTCAAGAATTCATCAAACCAGGATATGAGAAAGATAAGACAGTTTAACAGAGAGCAGGTAAATATCCACCTTCAGGTCTTCTTCGAATTCTTTACCGAATCCCTGTTTTTTCTACAGAGTGGGTCTTTGGTGGATGTTAGGAAAAAGAGTTATATTAATCAATCATACTGGTCTGACTGAATCTATTCACACCCGAAAGGAGATTTTCTGCATTGGATATTCCACGAATCTTCAACATCACTGAGAGTGCTCACCGCATCCACAACCCGCTCACACCCGAAAAACTCGCCACCCTCGGCGCGGCACTGCGTCTGGAATCAGGTGCCCGAGTGCTCGACCTCGGCAGCGGTTCGGGGGAGATGCTGTGCACCTGGGCGCGCGATCACGGTATCATCGGCACCGGCATCGACATGAGCCAGTTGTTCACCGAGCAAGCGAGACTCCGTGCTGTAGAACTCGGCGTTGCCGATCAAGTCAGTTTCATCCATGGCGATGCTGCCGGCTATGTCTCTGACGAGAAGGTCAGTGTGGCTGCCTGTGTCGGTGCCACCTGGATCGGTGGAGGAGTAGCAGGCACCATCGAGCTTCTGGCGCGCAGCCTGCGCACCGGAGGGATCATCCTCATCGGCGAGCCGTACTGGCGGAAGTTACCGCCGACGGAAGATGCTGCCAGGGGGTGTCTTGCCCACGCCATCTCCGATTTTCTCATGCTTCCAGAACTTCTCGCCTCTTTCGACCATCTTGGCTGCGACGTCGTTGAAATGGTTCTGGCTGACCAGGACAGCTGGGACAGGTACGAGGCTGCCAAATGGCTCACCATGCGCCGATGGCTTGAAGACAATCCCGACGACGAGTTGGCGGAAGATGTTCGCTCCAAACTGACATCGGAACCCAGGCGCTACGCCGCTTACACGCGTGAATACCAGGGCTGGGGTGTTTTCGCACTTATGCCGCGCTGATGAGGGGATTACAGCTCGACTCAGAAACTGGCGAAAATCCGATCATACCTGGCAGCTCATTCAAGCCAACGCCGCATCGCGGTAACCACACCCGCCCACACGTTCCCCGTTGGGGCATAACACAAACCGTTATCCCGCCCCATCAATTGTTCAATAACGTGAAAGAAACCAATGAGAATGTTTACAACCCGGCTCTATGATACCGAACATGACTTGCAGCAGATGTATCTTCTGCTTATGGAGGCACGGTCACTTACCAATGACTGGCATTATGCGCACATTGGCGAA
>DATEUN010000033.1:0-2110 GCA_035283125.1 Anaerolineales bacterium | reverse complement strand
GTTATTTTATCGACCTGTAACCGCGTCGAACTGTACATATCATCGCAGGACGGCGCTATTAAGGTTGAAGATGTCTTTTCGTTTCTTGCTGATTTTCATAAGATTGAGTTAACTGCCTTTTCTTCTTATATGTATCACTATAAAGATGACCGTGCAGTGAATCATCTTTTCTTTGTGACATCCAGCCTTGATTCTATGGTGCTCGGAGAATCGCAGATCCTCTCACAGGTCAAAGAGGCATACACCACGGCAGCCATGGAAGAGGCTACTGGAAAAATTTTAAACCAGCTATTTCAGCAGGCGCTCAATGCTGCCAAGATTGTGCATACCAGGACGTCCATCGGCAAGCGTAAGGTTTCCATAAGCTCCGTAGCCGTGGAATTCGCCGAAAAAATATTCCAGGATTTTGCCGGTAAGATAGTCCTTGTCGTGGGCGCCGGTGAAATGTGTGAGCTTCTACTCAAACACCTCTATGAGGAAGGGGCGCGTACCTTTATCGTGGCGAATCGTACCTATGAACGTGCAGAGGAACTCGCCAACGAATATCATGGTCAGGCTATCAAATATGAATTGCTTGGCGAATATCTCGAAAAAGCCGATATCGTTATTACTTCCACGTCTGCCCCCCACTACGTAATCCATGCCGATCAGGTGAAGGAAGCCATCAAACATCGGAGAGGCAATCCCATGTTCCTCATCGATATTGCAGTTCCCAGGGATATTGAACCTGATGTCGCCAATATTGACAACGTGTATCTTTACAATATTGATGATCTCCAATCTGTGGTAAGCCAGAATATTGACGAACGAAACAGAGAGGTGGAAAAATGCCGTGTCCTTATTGAAGAAGAGGTAGAGCACTTCATGGCCAGGCTTGAGGAAATGAAAATAGAACCGGCGATAACCCACTTACGCAATCATTTCCATACCATCGGGAAGGAAGAATTGGATCGCTTAAAACCGAAATTAAAGAATGTAGATAACGGAGACTGGGAACAGGTCATATATACCATGGAACGCACCATCAACAAACTCCTCCATCATCCCGCAAAGGTAGCCAAACAAGAAGCAAAGAATGGCGGCGGTTACCGGTATGTGGAGACTATCAAAAAGTTATTTGGTATATTTCACCATACAGACCATCCACAGCATTAATAAAGATTCTTACAATATGCACAAATTGACACGGGATTACGCGGCTTGTAAATATTGATCCAATTCTTTCTTTGTTTCCCGTGTATGTTTCAAATTCTAAGACCCTGTAAAGTATTATTTGATGATTTAGCATTCATCCTGGCTACATATTTTGGTTTCTTCCAAACCTTGTTGCTATCCCATTAGGGAAAGTACCCACCTTTATTGAATGTATAATTTTGAATTCTCCGGGTTTGGTTTCTGCAATAGCAGCAACCTTACCGGGCTTTTCCTGCGAAAGTGTAACAAATGCTAGTTGACCACCAGGCGTGTAACTTACACCATGAGGACCAACCCCTGTTTCAATCGTATCAATTACCTCCCAGGATGTTCCATCGTGGTCATAATTGTCTTCAATTTCAACAATGAAACAAGCATCTGGTTCATTATCATTCGGATACACTGGTGTTCCCGTATGCAGTGCACTGAGCAATGCTTCAACTAAATCAATGGCAGTGTCTTTATTGTTATTAATCCAGTCAATCCATTCCGAGTTGTTAATAACTGGATCAGGAACTAACGACGGTTCATTGTTTAACAAACTTGATGTCAGACAGGGTGCAATAAAGTACCTATTCGTTGGATTTGCGGGAACCTGAATGGGTGACAGACCAACAGGGACAGTAGTTTCAATTTTCGGGTTTGCGGGATCAGAGGTATCGAGAATGCATATATAGCCTGGTGCAGCGCAACTGACAAAACACCAGCGCCCATCGGTGGAAAAACCCAGTGCCGCTGGAGTTGTTCCATGACCCTGCTGATCGGAGTCTGAAGCATTGAAGTTTAATGTCGTAACCACCTCGTTCACACTGGTATCAATTACAGCAACAGCCCCACTCCAGACAAGGGGCACGTATATATATTTCCCTCCCGGATGAATTGCAAGACCGTGTGGATTGCTATCTGCATCGTCCCA
>DATEUN010000032.1:0-19247 GCA_035283125.1 Anaerolineales bacterium | reverse complement strand
CGGAATGTATAAAATAACATGCGCATAAAAGCAAATCTTACACTTCTCTTTGTTGCCATCATCTGGGGAACTGGCTTCGTTTCCCAGGGAATTGCTGCACAATATCAATTGGCATTTTTATTTAATGGGCTGAGTTTCATCCTGGCATCCATTGTCCTGATCCCCTTTTTTCCGAAAGGTCGCAAAATCGATAAGAATGCCTGGAAATGGATATTGATCGCGGGACTCATCCTCTTCATCGCTTCGGCTCTACAACAGGTTGGAATTTATTACACGAAAATTGCAAACGCAGGATTCCTGACCAGTTTATATATCGTCTTTACACCATTTTTATTATGGATTGGATTTAAGGAAAAACCACACTGGATGGATGTGGTGGCGGTTGCAGGAGCCTGCCTCGGTGCATTTTTCCTTTCCACAGCTGGTATTCTAAAAGTTCAACCTGGTGATGGCCTTGAATTTATTGGTGCCATTTTCTGGGGTTTGCACGTTGTTATCATCGGAAAATTTGCTTCAAAATTTGAACCCATCACGTTTGCTGCCGGTCATTTCCTGGTAACTGGTATCATTAACCTGGTGATAGGTCTGGTTTTCGAAAATACAGATCAACTGGTTTTAATTCCTATTCTTGGATCGATCGCGTACAGGGCAATATTCTCTATAGGCATCGGATTCACGCTTCAGATCTGGGGACAGCACCATACAGCCCCTACCGATGCAGCACTTATCCTCGGGTTAGAATCGGTTTTTGCTGTAATAGGCGGATGGGTCATTCTCCAGCAGACTTTACTCCCCATTCAATTGCTGGGTTGTGCCATCATCCTGGCTTCTGTTCTATTCTCTCAATTCAAAGGAAATGTGCATGTCCTCACAAGCAGATAACAAGATCAATAGAAGAGATTTTCTTAAGATCTCTGGCTTGGGATTGGCCAGTCTTGCAATTGGGCATAAATTACCCCGCGAAATTGAGCGCGAAAGATTGATCCAGAAATATGGACCAGCAGCAAGCATCCCGGCATTTGAATTCCATGGAGATAATTATTATTTCTTTGGGGGGGCTTACTGCATGAATCCGGATACTTTCAAAACCTTGATGTCATGGTTCAAGGAAAACGAGGTCTGGCCGCTTACTTCCGATGAGGTGGTTGCTTACCTCCAAGGTACAATCGACCTGCCTTCCCGATCTGTCATCCTGACAACAGATTCTGGAAACACATCCAAAACATCCCTGGTCAGAATGATCCCCGTATTGCAGGAAACTGGAATGCATTTTATCAGCATGATCTGGACCAGATTCATGATTGCGTCAGAGAGCAGTGTCTGTCTTGATGATACCTGCTGGAACGTGTTCAGGGAAGCGAGGGATTCCGGTGTTTATAGTTTTGGCTCCCATACTGAATCGCATTCTGATTTTGCATTATTTACCCAGGATGAGGGTCTTGCTGACATTCTGCAATCCAAACAGGAAATCGAAGACAACCTCGGTTTCAGTCCACAATTGATCTCGTGGCCATTTGAAAGCGTACCATCATGGGCACCTGTTCTTTCTGATTATGGATTTTTTGGTGCCTTTGCAGGGGTAAATCACCGGCCAACCATAAAAGATTGTTCCATCCTGCCTTCTGATCCCAGCCCATGGGATCTGCCCCGTATCCTCCCCCCCAATATCGGGACGTTGACTTCCGGAAGGCCGGATGGGAAAACCATTCTTGAGATCATGGAAATGTTCACAAATGGTTTTGGAGATCAATCACGGATTTTTCAAAACCTGTATGAATATTCAAATAGAAGGGGAATTAATTCCCGACGGCTATTTTTTCCCAAATAAAAACTCATAAGCATTATTTCCCTTTGAGATAATGTCCGATCGAATTCGAGAAACCGCAAATATTCACCTTGTTGAGCAGTTTTAACTGCAGGTTTTGAACATCTGAGATTATTTTCTGTTGCAACAGGAAAAAAAATGATCAGTATTTTCCTTTGGTCCGGAAAAAATATCCACAAGGTAGGGCAAAATCCAACCACTTGCGTATATAATCTATATATAGGTGATAACAAAGGATTGGAAAAATGAAGAACCATGACAAATTTCGATTGTTAATATTGGCAGCCATATTTCTCTTTCTCACTGGTTGCGACATGACGGGTTCTAAGGACCTGTCAGTTGGTGAGATCATCAAGCTCTCTTCAGAAAGGATGACTTCCATCAGTGGATTTGAGTTCATCATCGATAGAAGTGGAGAGTCTGTTTTTCTTGATGTTAATGGGATGATCGCATTTAAACGTGCAGAAGGTCAATTCAACGCACCTGATCGAGTCTACGCCAAAGTTCGTGTGATTTCGCCAGGCTTGGTTGCCGAAGTTCAGATCATCAGCATTGCAGGAACTCAATGGGAAACAAATTTCCTGACGGGGAATTGGCAGGAAGCTGACCCACTGTACAGCTTTAACCCCTCCATTCTGTTCGATCCAAACCGTGGGATCCAATCCATTCTTGCTAATAACTTGTTGGATCCGGTTCTCGTCGGCATGGATGAAATCGATGAACTCCCTGGCAAGCAATTGTATTTAATCGAGGCATCCGTGGAAGGATCACGGCCACATGAAATGAGCCTTGGGTTGATCGATGATGAATCCCTTCAGGTAAAACTCTGGATCGACCCTGATACTTATGATCTGCATCGGATATTGATAATCGACCCCAAGAATCCCGACCAGACCGAAGATACATCCTGGCAGATTGATTTTTGGAATTTTAATAACACCTTTCAGATTGAACAACCCACAATAAGTCAATAATTATCCAGGTTATGATATGAATGGAAGAACCGGGTTTAATGCAAGATCAGGATTATTGATCGGGTTGATCTGTGTACCGATCTTTATCGGTGCGCTTGATCTAACGGTTGTCTCAGCCATCCTCCCGCATGTTATCAATGACCTGGAGATCCCCCTGCAATCCGGTTTGGATAATGCATCCTGGATCGTTACCGGGTACCTCCTGGCTTATAGCGTGTCCATGACCTTCATGGGCAGGTTATCTGACCTGAAGGGGCGTAGAGTTGTTTTCCTGATTGCCCTGGCAATTTTTATGGTCGGCTCCTACCTGGTCGCTGTGGCAGACACATGGCCAACCAGGCTGGGGTTGCAGATCTATTATTGGGTTTCTTCCGGTCGTCCGGATGTATCCTATGTCACCCTGGATGTCCTTATCACAGCAAGGATGATCCAGGCATTCGGAGCTGGCAGCATGGTTCCGGTTGGAATGGCTTTGGTGGGCGACCTTTACCCGCCAGGGAAACGTGCGCGACTATTGGGATTGATCGCGGCGGTAGATACCATGGGATGGGTGGTTGGTCACCTTTATGGTGGCATCCTTGTTCGTTATTGGGATTGGCAAATGATATTCTGGTTAAACCTGCCTATTTGCTTCCTGGCGTTGGTTATTATATGGTTTTTACTTCGTGGGATCCCGCAGGATAAAAATCCCGGAAAAATGGATTGGGGCAGTGTGTTATTGTTGGCTGCTTCTTTGACCTTCCTTAACCTTGGATTGGGAAGCAGCCAGCAACCTGGCGCCTCTGTAAATGTGGACGGCCAGACCAGTTTAAACCCCCGGGCACTTCCATTACTGGTTGGTGCTGTTCTCCTTCTGCTCTTCTTCATCATTTGGCAAAAGCGAAGCAGGGATCCGCTAATCGATCTGGATCTATTTCGTTTAAGGAATTACCCGGCAGCAAGTATTGCCAATTTTCTGATCGGGATCAGTCTCTTCATAGCAATAGCCAATGTTCCCATTTTCATTAATTCGCTGGTAGCTTCATCGATTGAACAAGGAGCATGGGATAGCGGCTGGATGCTCTCTTCCCTGACAATTCCGCTGGCTGTTGCTTCCATCCCGGGTGGGATCCTTTCCGATCGTTTTGGTTACAGGCTGCCGGCTGTTCTTGGATTGATCCTGGCAATTATCGGTTTCTCTCTCATGCAAACATGGCAGATTGGAACCTCATATTCCATGATGATTCCTCATTTGATCCTTTGCGGGTCCGGGATCGGACTGACAATGGCACCAATCGCTGCAGCTCTGATCAATTCCTCCCCTTCCCTCCAGCGGGGAACCAGCTCTGCCCTGGTGATCATATTCCGCCTTATCGGCATGACACTGGGTGTTTCCATGGTTACCTCCTACGATCTGATCCGCTTTGAAAAGATCAGCGATTCTTTATTGCAGAATGCTGCCACTCAAAATGATATTTTCCAGGTCGGTTTGCTGTCCATGCAAAAAGTGATCAGTGAAACATTCATCATGGCTGGGATTGTAGCTGTTATTGCACTGGTTCCAGCTTTGTTTCTTAAAGCTCATTCGAATACTAACAAGGAGGTATATGATGGGTAGTGAAAATTTACAAAATCCCAACGTGATTAATAAGGAGCAGGATTTCCTTGGAATCAAGCAGAAATACTGGTTCATAGGCCTGGCGGTTCTGCTGATCATTTGTCTTTTCCTTGTTGCCATCGTAGTTGTGATCTATATATCCAATTCAGGTTTAACTGCTGCCGATCCGATACCCGGGTTAACCCCGAAGGATTCCAGTCTTTCCATCAGCATGGATCTGATAAAAGCCCAGTCCGCTGAATTCATGGACACAGCGCAAGTATTCCAACAATTGGCAGATTTCTATCCAGATCTATCGATGATGGAAGCTCTCGATCAATTCATGCAGGAAAAAACAGGGATGTCCTTTACCATGGATGTTCTTCCATGGATTGGAAGATATGCTGGGTTGGTAGTCATGGAGATCGATCCCAATGGGATTGAAGGACCTGATGCAGTATTCATAGTAACCACCAGGAGTAAATCTAAGGCAGACGATTTTCTGCAAAAATTCGTATCTTACCTTGAAAGCAGCAATGGAAGTCAATTTGTAACCAAAGAGGTGAATGGCATCACTTTTTATTCAAGTTCAGCGATCGATAACAATACAACCATTGGCAGGTCAGGTAACCTTGTATTCCTCGGAACTTCCATTCAGGCTATCCAGGAGATCATTGATCTAAAGGAAGCTGACTCATTTTCATCATCGGAGACTTACTCCAGGGTCGCAGGTGAACTGCCGGATGATTCATTTGGGTATCTATTCATGAATTTATCAGATAACCAGGCAGTCACCAACCTGATTCTTAATGAAATGGATATTCCTGTACTGCTCAGTACGACCATCTCAAATTTAAACATGCCCGTTATGGTCGGGGTCGCTTTATCTATAACAGGTGATGGGCTGCAAATGGATACTGCAGCAACTGTCGATCAGGGCACAATGACAGATTTTCAAAAGGATTTCTACCAGGTTACTTATGGATTAACTGATCTCGATCAACTGATGCCATATGATTCTTTTCTCTTTATCGGAACAAATGGTTCTCTTAGACCTGCCAGGTATTTTACTGGTGATGGTCCGCTGAACAATCCGGATATGCAAGAATCCTTTAACCTTTTGGTAGGAGAGTATGGTATCGATATCAACAAGATCGCCAATGTTCTTACCGGTGAAATTGGACTGGCGGTAGGTCCGGCTAATGATGGATTAATGACAATGCTCCAGGATACCTCTTTGGGAGTGACTCTCATAGCGGGCACTGATGATGAACCTGCACTTAATGCCCAGGTTCAGAATGCCATTGAAAGTTTCATTACAAATTATTTGGGAAGCCTTACGGGAGGTATAGATATTCCTTTTATGGATCTTTTCCTGCAATCCATGAATCAACCAGTCACCTATGGTGATTATGACCTGCAGGAATTCTCACTGGGGTCCTTGTTCAGCTCATCAGGATTATTTATCTACGGTGCCGATAATGGCTATTTCATTTTTGGATCCAGCCCTGCCATCCTTTCGGAAAGCATGGGTGGAGGTCAGAACCTGGCACAGAATATCAAGTACCAGGACACCTGGAAATCATTCCCTGCATCCAGCACACCTTACGTATATATCGACCTTGCAGAGCTGGTGAGTTTTATCGATCAAACAGATCCGTATGCATTCACTGATGAATATTCTGAAATTCCGAACATGATCAATAAGATTCCAGTTCTTGCCATTGCGAAACAGGATCCTTCAAATTACGTATCCAGGTCTACAATGATCCTATTCGTCGATAAAGACCAATAACAATGTTAAAGGATGCCTGAAGATAATCAGGCATCCTTTCATCCTTCAATATCACATTTCTCGTTTATTAAACTGTCATACTTGACTTATTCTGCCTTCACGGCTAAAATGGACTGGCATTTTGGAAAACGTGCCCCAAGTGGAGGCGCGTTTTTTTGCCCGCAATTGTATACCTGGAGGAATTAATGGCAACAACTGATGCAGCGCATGAAGACGGAAACCCTGAAGTGGTTAACCTGGTTGATTCACAGGCAGAAAAGATCGAAGCAGACCTCGTTCGAACAAGCCGAACTTATGTGAACAGCCTGGAAGCTGAAGAAGTTGACCTGTACCAATCAGGCTCTCTTAATGTTAACGCAAATCGATTGAACGCCAACTCCTCATTCCTGGGACTTGCCCAGGGAGATTCTGCTGAGATCAATAACAGTATCTTGCTGACGGGAAAGACCACCGAATTGGAAGCAAATAATAGTGTTATCGGCGGGATTTACAGCGAAAACACCAACATTGGTGAGAATACCAGGACAGGTATTCTTGTCAGTGGTAATGTCACTGGCAGCCAAATCCAAAGTTTCATGTTGGTAGCCCGCAGCGTGCAAGGACCAGTTACAACCAGCCTTGATACCCGCCAGGTGGCTTTGGCCAGTATTCTGGCAGGCATTTCCTGTGGTGCAGTCCTGCTTCTCGGAAAATTCCTTTTCCGACGCAAGTAGTCATTTATTCAACCGGCTCCAACCGGAAATATTCATAGAGCGAAGGTAATCCAACATTTGTTGGGTGAGAGGCGCTCGAGGAAGGTAAAAAATGGAAAATATCGTCATTAATGCAACACCCCGGACAGTTGTAGGAAAACAAGTACGTGCCTTACGACGGGAAGGGATCCTACCTGCAGTTCTCTATGGTCCCCACATGGACCCGATCAATGTGAGCCTAGAAGCACATTCATCCAGTCTTATCCTGGGTAAGTTGACTGCTTCCAGCCTGGTGACTGTGGAGTTGGAAGGTAAGCAATACCCTTCATTGGTACGTGAAAAACAACGTAATTTCATCAAAGGAAATTTGCTGCACGTCGATTTTCAGGTCATCTCGATGACAGAAAAACTACGCACCAAAGTTGGCATTGAACTGATTGGAGAATCTCATGTTGTTAAAGAATTCATGGCAATCCTTGTCAATGGTCTGGAAGAATTGGAAGTGGAATGCCTTCCAGCCGACCTGCCAGAGCGGATCACCGTCGATGTATCCTCCATCACCGAAATTGGAGGAGGCATCTATGTCAAAGATATTGTTGTTTCCGACAAGGTTGAGATTCTTGATGATATGGGAGAGATGATCGTCATGGCAACATCCACCTACGAGGAACCGGAAGAAGAGGAAGTAGTAATTGAAGGAGAATTGGAAGAGCCGGATGTAATTGAAAAAGGCAAGAAAGAAGAAGGGGAAGAAGAAACCGAAGATTAATCGCACCCAATTCAAACTGCTTAAAACGGAGCCTATGATCATAGGCTCCGTTTGTTTTATCGTTCCATGATCAGATCAATTTCAGCACTTTTAAGAAATTATGGGTGATCCTGGCACTGGCACCCCACAAAATTTCTCCATCGTAAGGAATATAAGTCACAAGTGAGTATTCCTTATTATCGCCTTCCCTGTTGAATTTCATCTCTGTCCAATTCGACGGTTGGATAAGCCAGTTTATAGGAATCGTGAATACCCTGCTTACTTCCTGGAGTGATAATTTGAAAGGATATGGCCATGGAATGATTCCGACAACCGAAGTGACAAGGAAATTGGTTATTGTTTCAATTTCCGATAATTTACCCAGGATCTTGACATCCTTTTTTTCTACTCCGATCTCCTCCCAAGCCTCCCTTAAGGCAGTATCTTCAGATTGATTTTCATCTTTCTCACATGCTCCTCCGGGAAACGACACCTGCCCTTTGTGGTTATCAACCTGATCTGTTCGTCTTGTAAAGACCAAAGACCATTCATTTTTGTAATGGATTAACGGCATAAGTACAGCTGCACATCTAATTTTCCTATCTGTAAAAAAACCATTCCCCCGTGATTCATTATTAATGAATTGCGTGTTTGCATATTCTTCATGCAACCGCTGATTGATCCATTTTTCGGTCAGCTTTGCTGGTTGTGGCAGTTCAATCAATTCCGCATGATCCTTCCACAATAAGGACATTCTGCTGTAACTTCATCCACCCATTCCACCTGGTCGGATCGGATGGGACCTCCACAGCCGGGACAACTGACCGGCAGCCTTGAGATTGCCTTCGAAATGGGAGTAACAGGTTCCTCATGCTGCAGACTTGATAATTCAGTTGGGATCAGGTCAGATAGATAGCTTTCAATATCCACCGCCTCCTGTTCCATGCCATTTTCTCGAAGTTGCTGCACCGCTCTGGAACGCGTCCTGATCAAACGCATCCATTCCCTTCTCTGCGCGAAAACATCAAGCGCACCTTTAATATTCTTGATACCTTCGGGAATTTGACCAGTCAGGATCTTTGCCCTTCCCGCCTGGATTAATAGGTGGGGAACAGCTGGACCATTACGGGTCATGGCAGACTGGGCTAATTCATCAAACAATTGTGAGGCACCTTGAAAATCTCCTGCACCCAACAGGTCATTAGCTTGCTGTAATTTGGGATGTGATCCTATCCTTCCCGGCATTCTCCCTGCCCTGGGGATTCTTCTTCTAAACATTATTCTCCTCCTGCTGATTATCCTTATTCATTTTCGGCCTCCATATCTTCAATCATCTCGATGTCCGGTTCAGAAACCTCCATCTTGCGTCCATAGACCAGGTAGCCTGTATGAGCAACCATCCGGTCAGTAGGACGCAAGTGACTGGGATCAGGTTTGAAATAACGAAGCAAGATCTCGCATACCTCAACGAAAGCAAAACTTTCACGCCTGAGGGCAATTAATAACCTGGATACCTGGTTCTGGGTCGGAACCAGACTGCAAAATGGGCCTCCTGGTTTTAATGCAAACCTCACCTGTTGCAGATAATCCCAGGGATTTTGCACATCCAGGAATATCCCATCCATATTCGTTTCGGAAAAACCTTCAGCGATATCTCCGAGTTTGAAGCTGACCCGATCATTCAGACCCAGCCTGGTGAGATTCTTGATCGCCATTTTCTGCATTTCTTCCCGAATTTCGTACGAGATCACCTTTCCCTCCTGTCCCACCGCATTGGCCAGGGCGATCGTCATGGATCCCGAGCCTGTTCCTGCTTCAAGAAATCGCAAGCCAGGGCTGACGCCAAGCGTCAGTAGCACAAAACCGATATCTTTTGGATACATGATCTGGGTATTTCGGGGAAGATCTGTAAGAAGGTCGGGTAACGAAGGTTGCAGAAGGAAGAAAGGAGCTTCAGTATTGCTGTATACTTTGCTTCCCCATGGTAACCCGATAAGATCATCATGCCTGAGCAAACCACGATGAGTGTGGTAAGTCCCCCCAATTAATAGGGGAAAAATGAAATATTTATGGCTTGTTCCAACCAGCATTACCAGGTCACCCGGTTTAGTTTGGGTTGAAGTTATATTCCAGGGCATGGATCAGTTCTTACCAGGGTTTAAGATACTTGCTGAAAAAGTCTGTTATTGCATTGTAACAAGTTACCCTGTTCTCATACTTGAGGACATCATGACCTTCATCTTCAAAGATCAACAATTGAATATCCTTCCCTTGTTCTTTTAATCCCTCAACAAGGTCTTCAGATTCACGTGCAACCACCCTGGGATCATTGCGTCCCTGTATGACCAGCATCGGACAGGAAAGGTTCTCCAGGTAGGTTCTGGGAGATCGATCCATGAGAAAATTTCTCCCTTTTTCAGTTTCTGGATCTCCCAATGCCATCTTGAAATATGGTTTCCAGGTTTCTGGAATTCGTTCAGAAAAAGTTACCAGGTCGTATGGTCCAAACATATCGCATGCTGCGGACCATAATTCAGGATGCCTGCCTGACAGCATGAGGGTCATATAACCACCATACGATCGTCCCACCACAGCAGATCGTTTCACATCCAGATCCTTATCCTTGGGAAGGATCTTTGTCATTGCATGGACATGATCGAGACGATCCTGGCCACCCCAATCTTGATCAACCTGCTTTGTGTAATCCAATCCATACCCTGTGCTGCCTCGAACGTTGGGAACAAATACTGCAAATCCTTTTAATGTCAGGAACTCGATCAAAGGCATGGAAAACCAGGCAAAATCTGGTCTTTCCTGTCCCTGGGGACCGCCGTGGACATAATAAACAACCGGTCGGGGACCTTTGAAACCCAGCTCTTTGGAAGGTCGATACAATCTCGCCGAGATACGAGTTCCATCGAAGGATGTAAAAGAAGCATCCTCGCCGGAAGAAAGAAGAGTTTCCTTGATCCCAAGCAGCATTTCATTGGTATGCATTACGATCAATTCGCGCAACTTGCCTTCCAAACTGTAGATCTGTGTTGGAGTGGTTGCTGTAGAGAAGGAAATGATGAATCGATCATCCTTCCTGTCATAATAAACATGCTCCAGCACCCCGTTTGCCAGGTCATCCGCCCCAACAAGTGAATACTTGAGATCAAGGATCTTTTTAGCCTCGTCATAGATCCCCTCGTACAACCAGGTACAGCCATCAATGTTATATTGAACCAGGTAATGAGTATCTTTAATGTGGGTCAATCCTTCCAGTTCACCGATCCCGTTGTGAACGATACCTTCAATCTTGACAGGTTCCAACTCACCGGGAGTTTTAGGATCAAGCAGCCCAAGGCTGTAAGTGTCATCAAACACTGCTGAAACCGCCAGGAAGGCTGTTTCAGACGGTGTGAATACCACCGATCCCAATCCATTGGGGGAAATAACCTCTCCATCTTTGCGGTCCTGGATTGGTTTTCCGAAGAGCAACTCCTTTTTACCGGATTTGAGCTGATAGAGAACGCTGTCTCCCACTGTATACCCTTCAGTCAGAAGCACGTTGGAATGATCTTCACTATGGGCGGTCGGAAAGGCTCCCCATTCAGATTCAGCCAGCTTGGTCAATGTATTCTCAGAAAGGTTTCCCTGGAAAGTCTCGTTCATTGGTTTTTCCCGTGATTCGGCAAAAAAATAGACCAGGTTTTTATCAATATCACAGCTGGAAAGATGGACCCTGTAATTTGCGAAATGGTTATTAAACATTGGCTCAGGAAATCCACCATCCATGGGAATCACCATCGGCTGGTAGTTTTCATCTCCATCTTGATCGATCATTACAATGATCCTGTCTAATTCTGGGAAAACATAAAATGAATAACCATTCAACATGTGGGGATTATGAAGGGCAATGTTCGGTGGTAGAAGAGGTTCAGGAACACTGCCGCCATAATTCATGGCATAAAGGCTGATATGCCCGGATAGATTGCTCAAGAAATAGATTTTCTCACCAATCAATTGAGGTACCAGGAACAACCTGGAAGACAGAAAAGATTCGATTCGATACATGATTCTTCCTTGTTTATGGTTTGATTAGATTATGAATATGCTATCTTACCATTAAGTTAATTTGGATGGTACGCCCAGATGCTCAATTATTTATTCTGGAAAACTTATTTTCGAAAACCCATTGGGTCAATTGGCTTGAATTTTTTTTGAACCTCAAGCATAATTAGCGAATAACCAAATCATCTTCATTGAACAACAAGGAGTAGTAATGACCGACCTTCAAACTCGTTTGCTATCATCAGCACTCGGTATGATTGCTGGTGCTATACTTTGCACCACGGACAACGTGAACATTAATATCGGGTTGGGAATTTTGATCGTGTGTACGGTTCTATTCGTTTTTGAATATTTTCGGGCACAGAAAATTTAAAAAGAGGAATCTGATGACACAGGAAAATAAAACAGAGGAATTCACTATTAATGGTGAGGATCTCATCGCCAGGGTCAAGGAATTGATCCGCCAGGGAAATATCCGCAGGATCATTTTAAAAAATAAGGACGGTAGTATCCTGATGGAAATCCCACTTACACTGGGAGTTGTTGGGGCGGTTTTGGCTCCTACCCTTGCAGCAATTGGAGCGATCGCTGCCCTACTCAGTGAAGTAACTGTTGTGATTGAAAAAACAGGATAGAAAGCCTCAGTATCAATAGGTTCCATGGCGAATATTCGTTGGCATAGGGTATTGTTGATCACCGTTGTGATGGTATTGGTAATATCCTACCCAATCTTATGGCTTCGGATGTTGAATGATCCTGTTCAATATACCGGAACGGATTATGTTCCATTTTACGCAGCATCGCAGATATCTAGAAATGAGGGACCTTCCCAGATCTATAACCTGGAGCTCCAACGAAAATATGAACAGAACCTGGGAAATTTTGTCATTCATCCAGATGATGTTCGCATTTTCCTGAATCCCCCATTCATTGTTCCCCTGGCGAATCTTAGTCTCACAGCAGATTTTCGAACCTCCCTCGTTCTTTGGGAATTCATCAATTTTCTCGCCTTATTGATGGCAACCTGCCTGCTCTTCCGATTTTTGAATACCAATTTTTCACGGAAGGTATTGGTGATTTTTCTCGCTGGAGTCGTTTTTTTCTTTCCTGCATACAAAAGCTTGATCATCGGGCAAAACAGCTCCTTTTTATTGCTGGGGGCAGTTCTGCTTTTAATTGGAACGATCCAAAAAAAAGATTGGATGTCCGGGTTGGGGCTGGCGATCATGACCGTTCGCCCCCATATTGCACTTCCCCTCGCCCTTCCATTTCTATTTAACCGCAGGAAGACATTGTATTGGTTCCTGGCATGTGCAGCACTATTGGGTCTGGTCAGCCTGGGATATAGCGGTTTGGATGGAGTCAAAGGGTTCCTGGATATGCTCCTTGTTAGCGGTAGCGGATCGAATTCAACCACTGGAGAGTATTCCATGGTCAATCTGATTGGCATCCTCCTGCGTTTTTTCCCCATGGCATCCATTGATATCATTCATTGGATCGGTTGGGGAGCGTACATCCTCTCCATGGGGTACCTTTGTTATTATTGGAAACGATCTTCCTCGATCGAAGGCAAACAGATCAGCGTGGCAATACTAATAACAGCAATAACTGTACCGCATATTCATATGCATGACCTGGTTCTCTGGATTCTCCCACTGACAACTATCTTGCTTTACACCACAGAAAGGAGTGATCTGAGCCTCCATGCTGCTTCACTCCCCTGGTGGGTATCTTTCGCATTTCTTATCTGTTTTTTTAGCCCCATACTTGAAGCTATAATCCCATATATCATTTATTGTCTTTTGTTATTCCTGATAATAAAACCTGAGAATTTAAAAATGCTAGCGCGGTCCGAAACCGGAGGAATTTGATGAGATCATTCAGAAAAGAATTATTTGTTAATCTCCCGGGTAGGAGAGGATTTATTAACTTGACTCCCCAGGTGGAGGATTGTTTGCAGGAGAGTGGAATTAAAGAAGGGTTATGTCTTGTCAATCCAATGCATATTACAGCATCAGTTTTTATCAATGACAATGAGAAGGGTTTGCATCATGATTATGAAGTATTTCTTGAGAAAATCGTACCTCATGTTCCCATAAGTCACTATAGGCACAATGATACTGGAGAGGATAACGCAGATGCCCATATTAAAAGGCAGTTGATGGGCAGGGAGGTTGTTGTGGCCGTCACTGATGGTCGACTGGATTTTGGTACTTGGGAACAGATCTTCTATGGTGAATTTGATGGGAGGAGGAAAAAAAGGGTGTTGGTAAAAATCATCGGCGAATAAATGTATTACTCATTTAATAAAATACGCCATTCATTAAATAATTAATGTACAATATTAATTATTACGCTCCATGGTAAAGAACGGTTTTGCAACAAGAAGCATTGTAATAAATCACATATATCGCCATTGGAAAACCAGAAATAACAATGCCCAATCCTGATTCAATTTTTCGGCTGCAAGAATCCATCAAGTTTGTCAGTGAATTAATTTGTAAATCCCGCAATGCTGTGATCCTCACTGGTGCTGGGATTTCTACTCCGTCAGGTATCCCGGATTTTCGTTCAGAAGGTACAGGTCTGTGGTCACTGGATGAGCCTCTTGAGGTGGCTTCACTGACTACATTTCGTCATTCTCCAGAGAAATTCTTTGCCTGGATCCGTCCCTTGATCAAGTTAATTGTCGAAGCTCAACCCAACCCGGCTCACAATGCCATAACAGCGCTGGAAAGTGCTGGGTTTCTCAAGACAATCATCACGCAAAATATCGATACCCTTCATCAAAGATCCGGATCAAAAAATGTATACGAGACGCATGGGTCCATATCAAGTCTAACCTGTACGAAATGCTTTCTTAAAACATCAAGTGAACTTTATATCAAGCCATTTATTAACGAAGGTATTATCCCTTGCTGCCCGCGCTGCGGAAGTATTCTAAAACCTGATGTGATCCTTTTCGGTGAACAAATGCCGCACATTCCCTGGGAACATACGTTATCTGCTGCGCGCAGCTGCGACCTGATGATCGTGGCAGGTTCTTCGTTGGAAGTACTGCCTGTTGCCGGGATTCCCATGCAGGCATTGGATCGGGGGGCACATCTGGTCATTATCAATCAAACACCTACCTACCTGGGAGCACGGGCAGACGCGGTCATCCTGGATGATGTAGCAAAACTGATGCCGGAAATATCCAGGCAGGTTTTGGGCAGTTGATCCTTTAAAAAAATCCGGTAATTCAAATTTTTGAAAATTGGAATCAGGGCTGATACAAGTATTCCCCCAAAAGGTATAATTTAAAATCATTTGCGTTTACTGGCAGTATCTTCTTGTGAATGTTGACCCTCGTCCTTAACTTTGAGTCAGGCTTAATGTATGGTTTTAAAGGGGATATTCTGCACTGTATATGTGAAATTTTTCACATGATAATTCACGCGCTTGAAAATAATCTTAATGGAGAAAAACATCGATGCCAAATAATGAAATGAGAATAGATGCATTCCTGCCCCAGGAAATGGCACAAAAAGCTGAAGACCTGGGAGTTTTAAAATCGAAAACTCCTTTCCCTTCCTTGTTTGCGTTGTCAGTACTCGCTGGAGCGTTCATTGGACTGGGAGCCATGTTCTCGACCATCACAGCAGCCGGTTCATCCACCCTTCCCTACGGAATTGCACGCATCATCATCGGATTTACTTTTTGCCTTGGATTGATCCTGGTGATCGTCGGAGGAGCTGAATTATTCACTGGAAATAATCTGATCGTCATGGCCTGGGCCAGTCGAAAAGTCACAACCAGGTCTCTACTTAAGAATTGGACGGTGGTTTATATCGGTAATTTTATCGGTTCCATAGGGACTGCGATACTTGTATTCTGGACAAAACAGTATTCTTTTAATTCCGGATCAATTGGTCTGGTTGCGCTTAATACTGCAGCAGGAAAGACAAACCTGGGTTTCTTGCAGGCAGTAATGCTTGGGGTTTTGTGTAATGTTTTGGTTTGCCTGGCCATATGGTTGAGCTTTAGCGCAAGAAGCACAACTGATCGGATACTGGCGATAATTTTTCCAGTAACAGCCTTTGTGGCAGCCTCATTTGAGCACAGTGTCGCAAACATGTATTTTGTTCCTTATGGATTGTTCCTTAAGTATTTCGATCCTGCCTTTGTGTCTTCGTTATCTGATAAGGTTGTTGACCTTTACAGTCTAACCTGGGGAAATTTTTTTCTTGCAAACCTTCTCCCGGTAACCATAGGAAATATTATCGGAGGGGCTGGCTTGGTGGCTGTTACGTATTGGTTTGTTTATCTTTGGAGAAAGAGAGATTATTCCTGCTGACCCTTTGAATCGATTTACCTGGCACCTTTCCTTCCAAATTGCCTCTCGAGCAAATCAACGGAAAGGTGGATCATTGTTGGTCTCCCATGTGGACACGTCCTCGGTGAAATACAGGCTTCCAGATCGACAAGCAAGGATCTTTGTTCTTCGTTCGAGAGCGATTGTCCAGCCTTGATCGCCAATTTCTTGCAAACTCTTCCAGCGATCAATGATTCAATTTTTCCCTTAAGAGGTTCCTCATCTTCTTCAAAGTTTTCGACGATCGCTTTCAATGAATCAGCGGGGTTTCCATTTCCAAACAGGGCAGGGATTGCCCGAATCCGGAAATTTCCCGGACCAAATAGCTCAACCTTGAAACCAAATTTTTCCAGAAGTGGTAATTGTTCCACGATAAGTCTTGCCTGTTCGGGAGGAAATGCCACACTTACCGGGGATAATAAAGTCTGGGAGAGTTTCTCCTGGTTAGACCGTTGTGTAATCAACTTTTCGAATAAAACTCTTTCATGAGCTGCATGTTGATCCACCAGGTACAATCCATCCGGACCTTCCGCAACCAGGTATGTTAATCCAACCTGCCCTACCAATCTCAACAAAGGCATCGTGGAACCCGCCAGAGGCATCGTTTCAGGCAATTGACCTATCTCTGATGGTTTATTTACGCTTGAACCGTTGATGGTGTTGTCACCAGAGAAATTCCAAGCAGGATCGATTTGCGTTGAAGTCGGAGTTGAACCTCCCCATGACTTTTGAGATTGGTATGGTTGGATCGGAGAATAGGCTAACAAAGCCCTTCTGGATGCACGTTGTATGAAACTGAAGACGGCATTATTATCCCGGAAGCGAACTTCTGCCTTGGCAGGATGCACATTGACATCCACTTCTGACGGTTCAATACCCAGGAAAAGAACAGCCATTGGATACCTGGCAACCATCAGCAGTGAATGATATGCATTGACCAGGGCAGTAGTTAGGGAAGTATCCTGTACCCAGCGACCATTGACAAAGAAAGTGATATCCCTCCGGTTCGATCGTGTCAGTGATATCGGGCTGATGAAACCGGATAACCTCATCGATTCATCCTCAGCCATGACTTCCAACATCTGGGAGGCAGCTTCGACACCATATAAATTGGCAAGAATGGAACGCTGATTCCCATCACCTGTTGTTTCCAGGATAGGTGATTTTCCATCGTTCAAATTAAATCGTACCTGTGGATACGCCAGTGCATATCTTCGCACCAATGCGTCCATTGATCTCTTTTCTGTAATATCCTTCTTCAGGAATTTCAACCTGGCAGGTACGTTGAAAAAAAGATCTTCAACACTAACGGATGTTCCGACAGGAGCCGCCACAGTCTCCAATGGTGAAGATATGCCAGCATCAACCAGTATTTTTGCACCTGTTTCTGAATCCCTTGAGCGCGAGATGATCTTCATACGGGATACAGAACCGATCGAAGCCAGGGCTTCCCCCCTGAATCCAAGTGTTGCGATCGAAAATAGATCGGATACATCACTAAGCTTGCTGGTCGCGTGTCTGGATAATGCCAGGTGGAGTTGGTCTGCAGGAATTCCCATGCCATCATCCATAACCTCTATCAGACGGCGACCAGCCTCCTGGTAGGTGATCAGGATCCGTTTGGCTTCTGCGTCAAGTGAATTTTCTATCAATTCCTTGATGACTGATGCTGGACGTTCTACTACTTCACCTGCAGCTATCTGTGAAGCGACCTCGGGTGACAGAATATGAATGGACATATACCCATTATAAGGTTTTTTCACTATAATAGCCTGATGCCCATCACCACTATTTTATTTGATCTGGATGATACTCTCTACCCTGCCTCCAGCGGAGTGTGGAAATTGATCAAAGATCGCATGAATATTTTCATGCACGAAGAGCTTGGAATTCCCTGGGATCAGATCCCATTGTTACGGGAACGCTATTTCCGGGAATATGGAACAACCTTACGCGGCCTTCAAACCCATTACCATTTGGATGTGAATGCTTACCTGTCATTTGTCCATGATATTCCATTGTCTCAATACTTAATTCCGGACAGAAGAACCAGGGACATTATTAAAACGCTTCCACAAAAGAAGTATATTTTTACCAATGCCGATGCTGACCATGCCAAACGGGTTTTAAAAACTTTGGATCTCACTGATTGTTTTTCTGGCATCATCGATATTACAGCTGTCGAGCCTTATTGCAAACCCATGGAACAAGCATTCAATATTGCGCTTGAAGTTGCAGGTGAACCAGAAGCTGTCAACTGTGTATTGATCGATGATCTACCCACCACGACCAAAGCAGGAAAGGAGTTAGGTTTCTATACAATCCTGTTTGCAAAGACCGGTGATCCGGGAGACGCTAATGCTTTCCTGGACGATTTCAGGGATCTACCTGCTATTATTTCTGAGATAAATAATTAATATTCTTCAAACACTGGAAGGATAGAATTCTATTATTACGAGCACGGATAGGTATTACTTTATGTGATGCTCTCTCCATGTAGATCATTTAAGAAGAAACACGGGATAATTATTTTCATATAGATTTAATCACCACGTGGTAACCTTCTTGGTGATCGCAAACCTGTAAAAATTTAAATACCGAATAGATATACAGGTTTATTAAGGAGCTTGATAATGTCTACTAACAAATTTCTGAAATTCAGTTTGGCCCTCGTCCTGGTGATTTTTTTAATGGCAGGATCATTTGGGGGAGGTTTCCTGGCCGGTCATTACACCTCACTTGGAGGATTAAGACTTCCTGGAGATTTCTTATCACCGACCGCAACCGTGGATACAGCTTCCGGGGGAACACCCCAGGACCTTCAAATCCTCTTTAAACCATTTTGGGAAGCATGGAACATACTTCACGTTCAATATGTCGATCAACCTCTGGATGATACCGCCCTGATGAGAGGCGCCATCACCGGTATGATGGGGGCACTTGGGGATGAACATTCCGGTTATATGGATCCGCAGGAATATACCGATGCGAATATCAGCCTGAGTGGTGAATATGAAGGGATCGGTGCGTGGGTGGACACAACTGGTGATTTTTTGACAATTGTGAGTCCTATGAAAGGTTCACCAGCTGAAAAAGCTGGTTTGTTATCTGGAGATGAGATCCGTGCCATTGATGGCGCTGATATGACCGGAGTGAATCCTGAAATAGCCCGCCTGAAGGTGGTCGGACCTGCCGGAACGAATGTCCATCTAAGCATAGGTCGGACA
>DATEUN010000031.1:0-19997 GCA_035283125.1 Anaerolineales bacterium | reverse complement strand
AGATGAAACAACCTCATTCAGTACCCGGGCTTTGTCCTGTATTCCCTGATGGACTTCAACCTTCATTTTGCTGCAGCGAGCGTTAACAACCGGGTTGGTCTCGGTTGAGATCACAAGGAATTCAATATTCGACAACCCTCTCACCTGGTTAATTCCCATGCTATCACCACGATAGGCAGAGACCATCTCCCCACCATCCTGATCCACCCAGACACGGTTATCGGAAATAACTCCGTCAAAATCCATGACCACCAGGGAGATCTTTTGCGGGAATGGTCTGCGCCTGTTGGCTGGATCCACCATATTCAATCCACCCCACAGGACCTGCCATTCATAACGCTTCCAATCCAACAGGGTATCAATGTCAACCGTGTAAGCCGGGTCGATAAGGTATGGGAGAATCATGTCACCAGTCATAGAGTCTTTCTTTAAAATTGTCTCCGAGCGGATGACATCCACATGACCTGTCTGCCAGAAAGAGGGGGGTAATGCCTGCCTGGGAGCATTGAAAGGTTCCGAGATATCATCCAATTCCAGGAGAGGGTGCATTGATCCGTCTGCCTGAGAGATCTTCCACATTTTAAAAGGATTTTGACCAGAAGGGACCACTCCCCGGACAGAATCAGCATCGGGGTGATCAAGAAGTTGGGCAACAGCCTCATCCACACAACCCCGCGGACGAATGGGTGAAGTAGGGCGCAGCTGCACAACAATATCGGGTTGGTAATTCTCATTTTTCGCCAGCCAGTGCAAGGCATGCAGAAAAACCGGAAGGTCAGTTGTGTCATCCTGAGCCAATTCCAGCGGGCGCATGAAAGGAACTTCTGCTCCCCACTGACGGGCTACTGCGGCAATTTCTTCATCATCAGTAGAGAGGATGGTGCGAGTAACCCTATTGGACTGCAAAGCAGCCATGATGCTGTAACTGATGAGGGGATAACCGGCAAAGTACCTGATATTCTTGCGTGGAATTCCCTTTGAGCCACCACGAGCTGGAACGAGTGCCAGGACTTCGGGTTTGGTTACCATGCCGTCCACCCTCCATCAACAATGACATTTCCACCAGTCATATAAGAAGAAGCATCCGACGCGAGAAACAGCAGGGCACCATTCATCTCGTCCTTTTCAGCCATCCGTCCCATAACTGTACGGGCAGAATAGTTCCTGACGAAGATCTCATCATGACCATTGAAAACTCCTCCAGGTGTCAGGGCATTGATACGGATATCGCTGCCAGCATAATAGGTAGCCATGTACTTGGTCAATCCGAGAATACCAGCCTTCGTTACCGTGTAGTAGACCGGTTTGAACACAGGAGGTCGTCCGGGTTTTTCGTAAATACGCTGGTCTGGTCCACCAAGACCGTAGGTGGAACAAATATTGATGACCGAACCCTTTTTTTGCGTGACCATTTCCCGGGCAGCAGCCTGGGAAACAAGGAATGGTCCGGTGAGGTTCACATTCAAAGCAGTCTGCCACGATTCCAGTGGATAATCTTCGAAAGCATTGCTGGCTGAACCAATATTATCCGGATCAAATTTCGGATCCAATGCAGCGCTATTGACTAGGATATCGAGTCGGCCGGATTGATGCATGATCTGTGCGATAACGGAATTGACCGAGTCCGGATCAGTAACATCCAGCCGAATTCCCACTGCTCCAAAAGTCTGGGCGGCAATTTCATCAGCGACAGCCTGTGCAGACTGCCCATCAAGGTCAGCCACGTACACTTTGGCACCTGCCTGCGCCAGGGTAAGGCAGAACTGTCTGCCCAATAATCCTGCACCGCCAGTGACCAGGGCAACCCTGTCTTTCAACGAGAATTTTGTAAAAATGTCGGACATAATTTCTCCAAATTAATGATCCAATTCTACCAAAGCCGATCGGCTGGCAGACTTGTGGACAGCCTGTGTAATACGAATTACGGCAAGACCATCCTCCAGGCTGCAATGGGGCTGCTCTTCTCCACGAATCACGTTTAGAAAATGGCGCATCTCTGCCAGGAAAAGGTGGTTGCGTTCAAAACCTTCCGGAGGGGTCACCTGAACCCAATCATTCTTTTCCACGTCATAACAACGGGCAGAACCATTGGCATTATCCCAGGTGATGGTACCTCTGGTACCGATAATTTCCACAGTATGCCGGGGGGGTCTTCGCAGGTAATCCAGATGGATGCTGGCAATACTGCCTGACCTGAATTTCAGCAAGATATCTGCTGAATCCTCAACTGGCAGGTTCAAACCATCACTTGAGGTGAGAGCCTGGAGACTTTGCACTTCGCCAAACATCCAGCGCAGGTAATCAAATGGATGACTGAGGGTATTCACCACACCACCGCCGAGGTCGGCGCGGGCGGCGTAAGATATTTTGTAATCCTCCCAGGGATGCCAGCCTGGAAGATATTCACCCCAGAAGGATTGGATAGAAACCACTTTCCCAATGCACTCTTCGGAGAGCCACTCCCTGACCTGGACAAGACCAGGATGGTAGCGGAAATGGAAACCAGCCAAAAAACTACCCCCATGCTTTCGCAATGCTTTCTCAAGCTGGTCTGTTCCTTTCAAGGAGTGGGAGACCGGTTTCTCCATGAGGATGCTACAACCTGCCTGTGCAGCAGGAATGGCAACGTCGAGGTGAAGGGAAGTCGGATTGGCGACAATGACCGCCTGCGGATCTTTTGCCAGCGCTTCACCCAGGTCTGTTTCGACGGAGAACTCCTTAAGTTCATCATCCGGGAGAGTGGAGCGATGAGATCGATAAAGAATGATATCTTTCTCACCCAGGGTTATTAAATTGCGAAGATGTCGTCTTCCGATGGAGCCCAAACCTGCTATCAGAATTTTCATAATGATGGCTCCTGAATCTTTTCTTCAGGCAAAGGTTTCCAGGCGAGCGTTGGGAAAAAGTGACTGACCATACGGCGTTGAAACAAACCCAAGCGTCGTTTTTGCAGAACAAACCTTTCCGGTTTCAGCCTGTAATCTTTCCCAGTTTTCGAAGGACAACAGAGGACTGTGAGAAAGTAAGGGATGACTCTGGAACGAGGAAGTCCGTGTTTCTGACTGGCGATCATCTCAAAACCAGCCTTCCTAACCAATTGCCACAATGTGTGGATGCTGAAGGAACTAAGATGAGCGACCTCAAAACTGTCGTGGAAATAGAGGTTGGGTACTTCCACCAGCAAACAGCCATCGAATGTAATGATCTCTTCCCTGAGATGAATCAGATATGAAAGTGGATCCGGTAGGTGCTCAAGAACATGGGACATCGTAACCAGATCAAATTTCGTTTCACCAGCCGACTGCATCTCCTGGAGAGAAGCGTAAACCTTAAACCCAGCAGCCGAAGCAAATTCACGGTATGCCTGCCCGGGTTCGACACCAACAGACTGGCTATCAAATTTTTGATGGATAGACTGAATAAGCGATCCCGCTGAAGAACCAATATCCAGGTGACGGGAAACCTGGTGAATGTGCCTGCCTGCAAATGATGCCAGGAGACCTGCACGCAATTCCTGCATATGAAGATCCTTGGGATTAGGACCTGGACTTCCCTGGTAAAGTTGGCGATATTCCGAGGTGTAAAAAATTTCTGCCTCGTCGGAAGTCATGCGGGGAGATTGAAAAACAAATCCACAGGAACGACAGATCCGATTTTCCACAATCCTGCCAGCAAAGGTGCAAGTGTCGAAATGAAGATTCCGATCACTGCTGCACAACAAGCAATTCTTAACGATCTCAGGCATAATCCCTTTCTGAAGCAACAGAGTTGGTGTGCTTTTTAATCATAGAACCACCTGAAGATCTGGTCATATATTGCCAATAGAACCTTTCGGAATGGTGGAAATTTAACAACTGACTTCATCAACGTAACCTGTTTATGCATTGGTCTGCCGGGAACTCCAGCCTTTAGATAATCAGTCGAATTTGACAGATTCATAGCCAAAGGATCGGGAACCATTAAACGGAGGTAGCCATTTTCATCCATGCGTTGATCAAGCTGCCGCACCTGCCCCATGGGACGATCCATGTCAAAGGGAAGGAATTCCTGAAGGATGGATTTGTAAGCCGTGAACTGCCAGTGGGAAGCCCCCACGATCGCTTCCAGATCACGATATGTGATGCGACAGTCTGACGTGGAAGCATAGATCTCGCGATTATCAGATTCATCCTGTCCCAACGAGCGATTAAACTCCCAAAATGTTTCCCAGGGAATGAATTGACCGGTTTCCATGGATGCAGAATTATCAGTACGAGCCCATTCCAATGTCCCCTGGAACAGCTCTGGTCTGGTACGGAACGGCCTGGCGGTGACCATGCCCACTTTTGGGTAGGTTTCGAGGATCTGAAGCGAGCGTTTCAACCAACCGGGATAAAAAAGGACATCACTATCTGCGTAAGAGATGATCTCGCCCGGTGCTCCAGAAAAGATGATATTCCAGGCGCCGCCCTTGCCAAGATTCCTCTCCGAGAGAAGAAGATACTGAATCCGTCCGGCATCCCTCTCGGAATTAAGAAAAGCCAGGACTTCAGGACAGGAGCCATTATCAAAGACCAGCAGGTCAAATGGCAAGCCAGGGTCATTGCGCATGGATGACAGGCTAATCTTGAGAACTTCAAGCGCTTCTGAATAAAAACCCGAAAGGAAGGGTATGTAATTCAAGAGCGCCACAGTTATACGCTGCGGCATGGCGACCTTGCCAACGGTTTTTGCCGGGTTCTGACCTTTACGCATGATCCTTTTCTTTCCTGACCAAATTTACCAATGTGAAGAATATCAATCTTCCACCTTTTCCGGATGCTGCATCATCACTTCAACCACCAGAAAATCAAATTTTGTATCCACATTGGCAGAGCGACTTTCCGGCATGACATAAGGACGACTTACCCTGCCAAGCATGCTGTTCTGGTCCATGACCACTTCCCTTCTGGCAGCAAAAATGGCTCCATTGCGGATGTAAACGGGCGGAAGATCCTGCCTGCGCTGCATTTCCTTTGCCTCGCCCATTGGCAATTCCACCAACAGGTCATCCTTAATAAAACGCATGCGGGCAGGGTGATGGTGTGCGACGCGGACAACACTGATGACCGAATCGGCACCCGTGCTGATCAGTTTTTCAAGGGCTGCATCAATATCTGACCCATTGCGCAACGGGGATGTTGCCTGAAGAAGAACCACGTAATCGAAAACAATACCAAGGCTGGATTCCATGAAGCGAACAGCATGCTGGACAACCGGAAGACTAGGGGCATCATCCGTAGCAAGTTCAGCCGGGCGAACAAAAGGTGCGGGGGCACCCAGATCCCTTGCCATCCGAATGATTTCTTCATCCTCGGATGAAACTACAAAGTGAGACATCCAATTCGAATCCTGGGCTGCCTGGATGGTAAAGTACATCATTGGTTTTCCGTTCAGGGGAGCCAGGTTCTTGCGGGGAACCGATTTTGAACCCCCACGCACCGGAATGACTCCCAAAATATTTGGTTTCATTGTCTGATCCATCTCTACTCTCTTTTCCTTTAAATACTCTCCTGAATTAGAAAACTGGTTTATCTTCCCAGTTGTAGATGACCTCACCATCAACCCGGCTGGCAAAACGGCCGCGATAATAGTCCCGGTTGAGTTCCTCGACATGGCTTAACGTGCGGGTACGCTTGCCAAGCGTTTGTTCAAACTCCGGTATATCCAGGCGGACAAACTCTGCCTGGATCTTAGGATCCAGCTTGCTGAATTCCACCAACTGCTTCAACTGCTGAGGATCGATGGAAACTGGACCATCCCTGGTGGCATCCGCTGGAAGAATTGTGAAATGGCGTTCAATGACATTGGCTCCCATACTGAGAGCCACCAATGAAGCCTTGATGCCATCACGTGAAACAAGACTATGGTCACTCAACCCAACTGATGGCGTGAATTGTGAAAGGAATTCCATGCGAGCAAGGTGGAATTCATTGAGAGGGGTTGGATAAATGGTGACAGCATGCAGGAGACTGAAAGAGGAATCTTTTAATAATTCCGCTGCCTGGCGGATCTCGTTATCGTAGGTAGCACCAGTAGAAAGGAAAAGGTGTTTGAAATGGTCTCTTAATTCCCTTAACATGGGAAGACTGGCGCAGTCATAGCTGGCGATCTTGACTGCATCCCAACCAAGACCTGCAATGAAAGGAATACGGGAACGGGAAAATATGGTCGTGAGCGGTTTGATACCAGCACTGGCACATTCCTGTGCAAACCAGACATGATCTTCATCAACCAGGTCCATTGGCTTCAGACGCTCGTATTCAGCCTGATAAGGACGCTTGATGGCAAGCTGGCGATCGCCATCCCACACACCTTCTTCAAAACGTTCACGGCACGTGAGGTCATCTGCCAGCATGGACTGAACCTTGGCATAGGTTGCCCCTGCTTCTGATGCTGCCCAGATCATATCCTTAATGATACTTTTATCTCCCTTGTGATTCTGACAAAATTCAGCAATGATCACAGGTTCATTGAAATGCATTTGTGTTCCATCCATTAGATCACCTTTCCTTGTCCCTGATCGGGTTCTGCCCCAAAGACAAGACCCGGTAATGCTGTAATTTCATCAAGTGTTTGCACAACCGCATCTGCATTATAGTCCTTGAGCTCTTCTTCGGTATACGTGCCCACTCTTGCGATGGTCATGACACCAGCCTCGTGACCCAAGCGGATATCTGAAAGGTCATCCCCGACAAAAAGCAACTCCTCCCTTGCCAAACCATATTTTTGACAGACATGGTTGACATGATCCTTGCCCTTATTGAAACCTGGGTAGGATCCCATGATCTCACCGCCTGCCTCTAAAAAGTATTTTGAAAGGCCAAGGGAACCTGCAATCTCCTTCAGCTCTTCCGTGGCAGCTGAACTGGAAATGAACAGAAAGCAACCTTTTTCCTGGAGGGTCTTAAGCACAGACGGTGTAGCTGCAGGAATCAAACCCGGCAAAGCGGGATCAGACAACGCTTTCGTATTCATTTCGGAAAACCTGCTGCTGAGCGAATCAAATTCCCCGGTTTCAAGAGCTGGCCTTCCAAGATCTGCCAAAATGGCATCGAACAACTGCCGACGGGGAATACCGGAGTGGCGTCGGTACGCTTCCTCCACTTTTACAGGTAAGAGATCAAACACTTTCTGAAAAAGCGTCCCGGCGTTTTTAATCTTAACCTCCAGCGAATTCACCAGGGTGCCATCCCAATCAAATAGAATTGCACGAATCTTTACGGCTGGTGAGATCATAAAAATTCCTCCAATCCCTTACCAGGCAGGTTCCCTACCAGATCCTTGATCTCCTGGATCCTATCCCGCGGGCAAACCAGAATGACACCCGACGTACGAACGACCACCAGGTCGTTCACACCCAACAAGGTAACGAGACCTTCATCGTTGTAAATAATATTCCCGCTGCTTTCCAGGAATAAAAAATTGCCAAAGCCTGTGTTCCCTTCCTGGTCGTTTTCCCATATTTCAGCCAGTGAATCGAGGGAACCAACATCAATACGCTCGAAATTTGAACTTACAGTCAGAACATTGGCAGCTTTTTCCATGAGCGCATGATCGATCGAGATATTCTCAAGAGAGGGATAAACCTGTTCCAATTTGTGAATATCAGGAGGGGTTCCAAGTGATTCCAATCCAGAATAAATTGACTGCACATGCGTTTTCAAGGATGACAGGAAAACCGACAACTTCCAGGCATAGGTACCTGTATTCCATAAGTATTGACCGGACTCCAGGAATTCCCGCGCCACTTCACTTGATGGCTTTTCAATGAATTTTAAAACCCGGTGGACCGAAAGGGATGAACCGGAATCCACTTTTTCGCCAAGCTGCTGATAACCATAGCCTGTGGCGGGAAATGTTGGCTGTATTCCAACCGCTACAAGAGCATCAGTCCGGGATGCTGCCTGGATAGCTGTGTGAAGGGCAAGAAACCATGGTTCTTCATCCTTAAACATATGGTCAACCGGGAGGGAAAGCATGACAGCATCATCCAGCATCCCAGGCATATTGGAAAGAAAAAAAGCTGCCAACCCAAGACCTGGTGCCGTGTTTCGGCTTACCGGTTCAAGAAGGATGTTGGTTTGCGGAAGATCTGGAAGCTGTTCTTTCACCCATTCTTCCTGTTCCCGACCCGCCAGGACCAACACCTGCTGAATGGATCCTGTCAAATGCAATGCACGGCGGACAGTCTCCTGCAGCATCGTGCGACCGTTGCCAGTTAAATCGAGAAACTGCTTGGGACGGGATCTTCGGCTGATCGGCCAGAGCCGGGTTCCCTGACCCCCAGCCAGGATGACAGCATAGACAGGATAATTTGATACCATTTTTGCTTAAAGGCTCCTACTTCCACCAATCCTTGCTGACCGTGCTGTAGCTGATACCTTCCACACGAGCCACTTCATCAACACGGAACATGGACCACCCATCGAGAAATAACCCGGGTTTATTCATGGTTTCCAGGAGGGAGAAGAGATCCCAATCTTCATACGAAGGATGATTGTTCATGATAAAAACAGCATCTGCTTTCTTAAAACCATCTTCAATGGAGCAACTTTGAACACCTTCGATCTGGTCCAGGTATTGAGGCTTGACGACCGGATCAAAGCCGGTGATGCTCACGCCAGCGCTGAGGAGCAATTTATGCAATTCAAGCGTGGGTGAATCGCGCATATCGGAAGTCTCAGGCCAACCCTTGAATGCGAATCCGACCAGAAATACCCTGGAATTTGCCAATTTCCTGCCGGTCTTATCGAGGAAGCGAGAGAATTTCCGAAAGACATGCAAAGGCATAAACTCATTAACGATCCGGCTGCGACCAAGGATGGTCGGTTCCATGTTCATCGCCTGGGCAGATACCTGTAAAAGGTAGGGATCCTTTTTCAGGCAAACGCCACCAACTCCGGGGCTGGGCAGCGGAACAGGATCGCGCGGGTAGCCTTCATTGGCAGCGTTGATGACCTTGATGGCATCCAGATTGTAGGAATCACAAACAAGAGCCACTTCATTGGAAAATGCAAAAATGGTATCGCGGAATGTATTATTCACAAGTTTGACCATTTCAGCTTCTTCGATGGAATCGAGAATGACTATGGTTGGTGTGATCTCCCGGTAAAGGGCAGCTGCAAATTCAGCTCCCTGGCTATCCAGGGAACCAATGACCTGGGGAAGAGAGCGTAATTCTTTAAGAGCTTTGCCTGCCACTGTTCTTTCGGGTGCGAATACAAGGGAGAAATCCCGCCCTGCTTTGAGCCCGGAATCCTTCTCAAGGATAGGCAGGCAGACATTGCGGGTCGTGCCAACCGGAACAGTGGAGCGAAGCATGACAGTGTCACCTTTCTTAAGCACCCTGCCAATAGCGCGGCTGGCTTCTTCAACAAATCCCATGATCGGTTGATGATCCTCGTCAATCGGGGTTCCGACTGAAACAATGTAGACATCGCAATCCTTATTTGTGATTTTATTCTGCACGAACAGATTCTTTCCAATGTGAGCGCGCAGCTGGTTTGCCAGGCCTGCCTCATAAAAGTGAGGATTACTATGATTAAGCATATCAACCACGGATTGCTGCGCTTCGATACCGACGACCTTGAAACCGGAGTCAGCCAGGATAACCGCCAGGGTAAGACCGACAAATCCCAACCCAAGGACGGCGATTTTCTTGGACTTGATATCGGCTTGCTGAAACAAGGAAAGCAGGGAAACGATATCCACCAGGCGGTGATCTTCGTCGAGAACCAATATCTTGCCTGCTCCCCTATCAAGCATACGGGTGCGCCCCTTGAGAACATTCATGGCGTCCTGATACATCTGCATTATGTTGACCTGGCTTTGAACAGAGATGGGATCCATAGTCATGATCTCTGAAACTTTCTCGTCGAGGCTAATATTGCGGAGGATAGCCGAGCGGATATCTCCATCTGTGACCACACCAAGGACGCGACTATCAGCATCGACAACTACGGCAATGCCGGAGATGCCGGAGATGGGTGGTGCGTTCTCGATCACATCCATGGCAGAAATGATGGAGAGATCCGGGGAGATCAGGAGGGAATTGATCTTTTCATTCATATTTTTTCCTCACTTGGAGTTTGATCAGGCTTATTAACAAGGTCAAGTAAAAACCTGGCTGTATGAGAAGTTGCAGATCCATCCAGATAGGTAAGTTCCTGGAGAAGAAATTGATGACGGTGATTAGAATCAATGGTGGGGTCGAGCAGGTATTCAGATAAAGCATCCTCAAGCTCTTTTTTATTTTTGACCAGCCTGCCGGCACCAGTTGCATTAACGCGGGTGGAGGTTGGAAAGGTGGGAACTTCAAGGATCGGCACCCAGAAATCCTGCCCATATCCTTCTTCCGTGGGAAGACAGGCGTTGATGATGGGCTTATCCTGCAATGCAACTTCCACCACCATGGTTGAGTAAAGCGTCACCAGTACATCACAATGCGCCATCATGGAAGCCTTTTCCGGGTAATCCTCGCCGGCATAACGTTCAAGATCACCCGGCATTTCGCGCGGTTCAACGATATGGATATGGGGAAGGCGTTTCTTTAATTCATAGATCGTTTCAGCTTCCCGTTTGTAACGGGGAACATTCTTGAAATGATTGGGATGCAAGCGGATCAACAGCTGGGCAGGCTGACCCAAGTGCTCATTGCCCACCAATTCGGCAAGAGCCATGATCATGTGTGAATTGGGGGAAAAATTCAAGCCAGTGGCTGCGAATGCGATCAACTTCTTGTCGAGATCCAATCCGTGCATACGAAAATATTCATCACGGGGAATCACCCATTTGCGATTGATGTAACTGTCAAAGAGCGGCATTCCACCTATGTGGATATTTTGGGGATCAATATCAGCGGAGTTTACCAGCTCGTGTTTCTGGATCTCTGACCAGACATTGAAATGATCAATGTCGGCACCGGTGAGACCCTGGCTGCTGGGATTATCCCAACCCACGATCACAACAGCTGTTTCGACCCGACGCTGATTGGCCTCGCGAAGGAGGTATTGATCCATTCGCCATCCAGCCATGTTGGAAACAACCAATTCCGGCTGATATTTTTCGAAAAGATCCCTGTACAGTGCTGGAGAAAAGAGTGACTGAAAGAACCAGCGGTAGATCTTCCGCACGATCTTTGAATGACGCATCAACTGGATGAATGGGCGAAGTAAAACCAGAACAAATTTGCGTCTTCCGCGGGCTTCCCATTCCTTGCGGCGGCGGGCGGTTTCCACATAAGAAAGAGGTCCCCGGGAAGACATGCCCACCCGGCGGACATATTCATATAATTCCTGCAACCCTTCCCAGTGAGCCTGGCGATATTCCGCAATCTCCGCATCACGCATCGATTCAAAGAAAATATTTACCCCTGGGTATTTGTTCCTGAGAAGGTCCTGCATACCTCCCGGTACGAGGAAGACCAGCCGCAAACCAGAATCAGCCAGTTTTTTAGCCAGCTCGGTCTCAAAGAAATATGCATGCGCAAGACCATGGTCAAGGAGGATAAAAATGGTTTTCAATGGTCTCCTCCCTGAGAATTGTTCCTATTTTTCAGCCGCTGAAATAAACTGGTGATCCTTTGCGTCAAGCGGTAATTATTAAACACCAGCAAGGGAAACGTTTCGATCATCCTGCGGACTGTATCCCTGTTCCATGCACGGTTACGGAGGAGACCGGAAACCAGCCTGTGGTCAACATCCAGGAGAGAAAAGCGCGTTATCTCGCGTCCCCCGGCAAGTCGGATATTCTCATCTGTTTCCGGGAGTTTGTAATGGGGTTTTCCTCCGGGTAAATGAGCATAATCATGCTGCTGATGTGCGATGGTTATTGAACGGGTGGCATCAACAGCCATCCACCCATTCCTGCGAGCCTGGTAGATCATCCAGTTATCCCAACCTGCCCTGCCTATGGCAAAACCAGGAATCTCCTGGTAACAAGAGCGGGGAAAGATAAAATAATCACTACCGGCAGGAGGGTGCAATTTTCCGGAGGCAAGAATCGATTGACGAAATTTCTCCTCCCAATCCCGTGGAAAATCCATTTCCGTCAGAATATCCAAATCCCAACGCTGACCGACAAGGATGAATTTCTCCGCCAGAGAGTGCATTTTAAGCGACATGGAAAGGAAATCAGAAAGAACGAGAATATCGGCATTGACATAAGCCAACAGGGGTGCGCTGCTATTTTCACGGGCAAGTGAGAATATCGAGCTTACCAGGGGAGTGCCCTTCTCATTACAGGCGACATCCGACAAATGGTTGACACCAAGTTCATGGGCAGTTTCTGCCAGCCCCTCTTCATCACCGACCAGGATAATCTCCACCTGGTCTCCGAGCTGCTGCCAGGAGCGGATCGCATTGCGTTGGATGGTAGCAATGTGATTATCCCTGAAAGGTTTGGGTGCAGAAAATATCGCCAGACTTTTCATCATTTAATTCTTTTGATTCCGTTCATCAATATCAAGCAGGTTCTTGTGATGGACATCTGCATTGATCAGTGACAATTCAGGATTGGTCTGTACCAGGTCGAGTACCTCCAACCAGGAAAAATCGTTCCTGCCTGGAAATTTAGAAAACACCTCCCGAACGAATTCCAGGTCCTGCGGTGTATCAACCGTCCAGCGGAGATCTCCTAAATCAGGAACATGATCAAGGAGAAGAACCTTGAAACCTCGTGAACCTGTTCCAAAAGCGTGGGTGGCATCAACCTTTTTAAGTATGGCATCCTCGTATAAATAAGGCATGACATGCTCGCGCTGGTGGGGCTGATCCGCTTCCTTCCAAGCCCTTTCAAGGGCTGCAAAAGAACAGATCTCGATATCCAGCCCGATCGGGAAAGTTCGCTTGAAGGGAGGTGGCAGTCGATTGGAAGCAAAATCCAAGGTGGAGTTCTCAAATTCAACCAGCAACTGATCAATAAGAGAGGGATCGATCAAAGGGCAATCAGCCGTAATTCGAACGATCGTCCCTGCGTTAACCTGCAAAGCGGCAGTGTAAAAGCGATCGAGTACATCGAATTGGCTGCCGCGGTAACATTGAAATCCACCCACCTGGCAGAAATCGGCGATGGGATCGTCTGACACATCCGAGGTAGCTGCCACCAGGATGCCATCCAGTAAGGAGGCATGGCTGACACGTTCCAATACATGGAAAAGCATGGGTTTCCCGGCAATATCCTTGAGCACTTTTCCGGGCAGACGGGATGAGCCCATGCGAGCCTGGATGATGGCTATCTTATCCACGGCGGCTGGCTCCCTGTTGAACTGTCTTTTGATAGGCATCCAGAAGGGATAGAAAATTCACCTTCCAATCTGCTTTCTTCTCGGCAACGCGACGTGCAGCTGCTGCCATTTCCGGTAATTGATCCCGATGGTCCATGGCATAAAAAATACTATTTTCCAGGGAATCCACGTCACCATCCGGGAACAACCAGCCATTCTTTCCATTTTCAATCCATTCCTTGTTGGCGGGAATATCCGATACCAGGCAAGGCAAACCGCTGGCAAGGGCTTCCATCAGGGAAACGGAGGAACCATCGATGTGGGAAGGGCTGATGAAGAGATCCGCCTTGTGGTAATACTCCGGCAGTTGTTCGTAAGGAATATGACCTGCAAATTCGACCTGGTCGATCACACCTCCTGCGGAAAATATACTTTTCAATAATGGAGCTTGCGAACCATCACCCAATAAAAGGAGTGAAACATATTTCCGTTTCCGGGCAACGTTCACAAATGCACTGGCGAGAATGTCCACACCGTAGTTCGGTTCCCAGGAACGATTGCAAAAAACGATGAATTGTGATCCTCTATCAGGCGATTTCCACCTGGGATTGGGAGAAAATCGCTGCAAGTCCACCCCCCAGGGGAAGATCGTTTGCCTACCCGGCTTCAAGCCATGGACGAGCGCTTTTTGATAAGTTGCCTGGCAATCACTGGTAAACCAGTCCGCTTTTTTGAGAGTAAAGCGGGTAGCCCAACGCCAAAGAAAACCACGATCAACATCCTTCATTAAATCAAAACCCCAGGACATGACCAGGAGCGGATGAAAACCGGAAAGGGCAGCCAGAAAAGCACAGGTTTGGATCGGACCGGCATGGACCAAATCCGGCTTGATGCGCTGGATGACCTGGCGGAACTCCATCAACAGACGGGGAGCATCAAGAAAGTGCATCTCTCTCTTACCTCCGCTCCATTCGATCACTTCTATACCTGGCGGTATGGGACGGGACTCGGTCTGGCGAGCGCCGCGCTCCAACCTCAGGTAGTAAACCTGGTTTCCGCTTTGCGCCAATGCTGTCAGAAAGCGATGGTCGTGGGGGCAATAATCCCTGCTAAAGTAAAGAATGCGCATCAAACCTCATTGGCCAAGATCGGTCCAGCGCAGCTCTTTCCCCATGGGGATTTGCTGCAGTGCCTTCTTGCCGATAACGGCATTCAATTCAGAAGGAAGAATCGCCCCAGGAGTGGCTGGACGGAGAACATCGATCATTTCACGGGAAAATACTTCTCCTGCGAGGATATCGCGCGCTGCCCGTAAACAACGCCGTTGAACGACCACGGTGTCCTTTTCATTTCCAGCAACAAATTTATCTGAACTCCCCAAGGCACGTTCCAACTTACGAGTCTCAGCGACCATATCTGCCCAATCCTGCGGGTTGGTAGCGAATTTATGATCAGGTCCCTCCCTGTCATTATCGTCCGTAAAATGACGTTCTATTACACGGGCACCCAGGGCAACCGCACCCAATACAGTGGCGGGACCATGGGTATGGTCGGAAAGTCCAAGAATCACATTCGGAAACATGGTGGCATAGGTCTTGAGTACATTCAAATGGATATGATCAAAATTTTCCGGACTGGCTGTGTAGTTCGTGTTGCACTGCATCAGAACCAACTGGGGATTGATGCGTAGAATGGCATGCACTGCCCGCTGAACATCTCCAATCGAAGAGGCACCTGTTGCCAGTAGCACCGGTTTCCCCTTGGATGCCATGTGTTCGAGGGATTCAATCCAATCGATCTCTCCAGAGCCAATCTTGTAGGCAGGAATGAATGCATCGACGTATTCAATAGCGTCATAGTCATAGGGGGAAGTGAAATAATCGATGCCCACTTCATCGCATACCCTGGCCAATTCGGGGGTCCAATCAAAAGGTATTGAAGCACCTTTGTAAACCTCGAAAACGGTTTTTTTCCAGGAAGCCTGGTGAGAAACCTGCCCGCCATCCATGTTCTTAAAGCCATAATCGGAAACGATTCGAGCAGCCTGGAAGTTCTGGAACTTGGCGGCATCCGCTCCTGCTTCTTTTGCAAGGCGGATGAGCTGAAAAGCGCGCTGCAGGTCGCCATCATGATTGGCAGCGATATCGGCAATGAAATAGGTGGGGTGTGATAATCCCAATAGATGATCTTTTATCTTGATATCCATAACTCCTCCAGTTTCACCCTGTTCAAGCGAGAAAAGGGGAAACATGTTGATAACCTGCCAATAGCTGTGGATAACCCTGTTGGAATTGTGTATAAAACATGGTCAGCCCTGTGGAAAACCCGGGGACAACCTGACCCAGGTGTGTGGATAATTTATTTGTGGATAAACGCAGGTTGCGAGAACGCTGTGCCAGCAAACCAGATCGATCAAGCGTGGTTGGCTGAATTAGCTCGGAATCGTAACCAAACTGGCGGGCAATTGCCTGACCAAATTCATACTTGGAAAGCGCTTCTGAACCAACAACATGATATAACCCGGACAAGCCTTTTGTTAACATGCTTACAAGCGTTTTAGCCAGGTCTCCAACGAACATGGGACAAAAAAACACATCCGTGAAGCCATTGACCTGTTTCCCTGCCTTTAAATTATTCACAAAGAATTCCGCCAGGCTGCGTGTGCCAGAAAGGCTCCAACCGAAAAAATTCACCCTGGCAACGATGGCAGATGAATCTGCCTGTAAAACATTCCCTTCCGCCTCCAGCTTGGTTGAAGCATATACTCCCAATGGATTGGGAACGTCATCTTCAAGATAAAGACCATCCTTGGTACCATCAAAGACAGCATCCGTGGAGATATGCAGCATGGGAACGGAATGGGAGGCACAAGCTGCGGCTATTTCCCCAGGTAAAAGGGCATTCAACCGCCGGCTGCCAAGCGGGTCTTTTTCGCAGGCATCCACATCCGCCAGGGCTGCACAATGGACAAGGCAATCCGGGTTGGCGACATCGAAGATCTTTTCAATCGATCCTTTTTCAAGAAGATCGATATTGAGGAGTTCGAATGGTACACCTGCCAATTTGCTTCGATCCACACCAATAACCTGGTGGGTTTCCAAAGAAGACAGTGATAGGTTTAAACCGAGCAAACCGCTTGCCCCGGTGACTATAAGCCGCATTTATCCGTCCAGTTTGCCGTTGCTGAATAATTTCTCATACGGCGCGATAAACTTCTGGATGCCTTCAACATCCAACCACTCGGTATTCGTATCACTGGTATAGCGGAACCCATCCTCCAAAAGGTTACCCTTCTGCTGCCAGGAATAACCAAACCAGAGCGCTTCCGCCGGCTGGACCACAAACATATTTTCCAGTTCCACTGTCGTTCGAGATTCATCTTCTGATATGAGCGCTTCGTGGAGTTTTTCCCCGGGACGGATACCGATCACATTGATGGCTGCATGCGGAGCAATGGCGCGGGCAAGGTCAACCACTTTCATGCTGGGAATTTTGGGGACGAATACCTCACCCCCTTCCATTTGTTCAATACAATTGATCACAAAATGGACACCCTGATCCAGTGAGAGCCAGAAACGAGTCATTCGATCATCGGTGATCGTTACCGTTCCAGTTTCCCTCTGTTTGAGAAAAACCGGTACAACCGATCCCCGGCTGCCAACCACATTACCATAACGGACACAGGAATAGCGCGTGGCTGCACCGGCTGCATACGCATTGCTTTGAATGACCAATTTTTCAGCAGCCAACTTGGTGGCACCATAAAGATTAACCGGGTTTACAGCCTTGTCGGTACTGATCGCCAACACTTTGTTGACCTCTGAGTCCAGGGCTGCTTCGACCACATTGCTGGTTCCCATGATGTTTGTCTTGATGGCTTCCATCGGATTGTATTCACAGGCAGGCACCTGTTTCAGGGCAGCTGCATGGACAACGATATCGACACCGTTCATCGCCCGGCGAAGACGATCACGATCGCGAACATCTCCAATGAAAAAACGCAAGCTCGGATCAGCAAATCCGGAAGTCTGCATTTCATGCTGTTTCAGTTCATCCCGGCTGAAAACAATCAATTTCTTCGGATGAAATTCATCCAGCATGATACGAACAAATTTCCTGCCGAATGATCCTGTTCCTCCGGTAATCAATACGACACTATTTTTCCAGTCCATTTTTAACTTCCTTAAGATTAATCCTGATCCAATTTTTGATCGAAGGTTAATAATTCAAACGTCCTGCCGTACTTATTCAAACCTCTTTTCGAGAGGACCGAGCTCATGGTGCATTCCTTGAAATCTTTTGCCCGACCTGCCATGTGCCATGGGAAAGGATGCGGGTACTCAAAAAAGAACAGATAGGTGTACTTCCAGGCCAACCTGACCTGGTCTTCGGTGAGCTGGAATGATTGCAAATTTTCCATGAGGGCGTTGAGTTCCTTGAAATAATTCACCCAGGATGTGGGGTCATGCGTAAAGCCACGGTTGCGGTAATGTGTTCGACCGGCAACAACCACCGGTATACCCCGCAGTGCCATTTCGAGACCGACCGTTGTTGTATATACCAGACCGAGACTAGCCAGATCCATCAGATCATAGGTATTCACCTCTTCGAGCGGTCCTATGACATGGATGTGATCCGGCAGCACTGGCAGCATCTGCTGAATCATTTCGCTGATCGATCCATGTTCAACCCTGGCTTCACCGGGATGAATACGGATTACCAGTTGAATTCCTTTGGTCTGGATAAAATACTGGATGGTTCGAATGATCCAATCTGCCATGGATTTGGTAAATGTCTGTCTTCCCAATGTAAGACTGTCGCCCATAACATTGGTAGCCAGGAGAATCACGGGACGATCGTCAAGACCAAGCATCTTTTTGGTATTTTCCGGTCCCTTGGATGGAGCATTCTGCCATTTGCGGGAGAATTTTCCATAAAGAGCAGCTTCCTTGCGGGATGTCATCAAAGATTCCACTTTCTTAATTTCGCTGGGTTTAAGATTACGCCCTTCAGCCTTTTTCCAAACAAGGTCTGTATTCTGAAGCATGATCTCATCATTTTGGGCGAGCCACATCACATTGCGCTGATCACTGTATTCGAAGGTGGAAGTGGGAATATCCAATAACCTGCTTATCCGGTATGCCACACCCAATTCCAGGATGGTTCCGTTGGGAACGATGACAACATCCGGTTTCAGTTTCTGCAACAGACTGTAAAGTGTCCTGGCTGAATGAAGGTTTCGATCATGACGGAATAGATAAAACTGATCCTCATCATTCACTTCTTCAGTCTGGTAGGCATACATATAATCGTAATCCGTAACCTGGTCGACAATATCCAGAACCTCCCGGGGAATTTCTCCTGAAGGAATCTTCGAACGGAATAGGTCGACCGTTGACATGACAGACGATACCTGGCTTAAAATGTTGCGGGTATAAACGCTTTGTTTGCGAAGGTCGAACAAAGCGGATTGAATGTTCCATTCCCCATAAGGATAATAAGCATGGGTTACTTCATGTCCCTGACCTGCCAGTGCAAGGCTCAGAAACAGATCGATCTCCAGCCATTTATGGGTGGAGGAAAACAGGAAGATCTTTTTGCCAGCAGGCGCAGTTTTGCGGCTTTCTGCAACCACAGAAACAGCTTCCGGTAAAACTTCCTTGACATTGCGCAGGGAATAATTGGAACCTGTTGGATGTTCTGCTTTTCGTGTGAGCCAATAAACTTCGGCAGCCAACGGGATCTCTCCCACTATCTTCTTGATATTCTCTTTGATGCTGATCATTCCCTACCTTTCCATGATATCCCATATAAGGCGCGGGCGGATGACACCGGATCTTGATTCAGACCACTGCATCCCTGGTGCGCCAGTTGCATCCACAGTGAAATCAAGAACCTGTTCATCCCTGAAATACCTGCGAATGTTGTATGAACTTGCGTTGAAAGAAACCGTGTACCGTCCCTGGTTAAGAAGATCGGCAGGGATGGTGCAGCGGCTTACATATCTACCTGCTTTCCGGCGGGTATGTTGGTCAAATAATTCCACTTCGTCCGTATCAAAAGATGTCAATACAGCTTCTCCGCGGGCTGTATGAAGATAAATACCAATACGCAATCCTGTTATCGGTGCTTTTAATGTGTACTCCACCTCAAGAAATGAAGGTTCTGTTGAACGAATAGTATCCACAATACTGCCGTGGATATCCATCAGGCGCATGGCTTCCGGAACAAATGGTGCTGCATCCGCGGGGATCTCATCGGATTGCCAGATATGCTCTCCTGCCTTGGCATGTCCGCCAGAAAGATAGAGATCCACTGCTTCCGGCGTGGGAGCACGCAGTTGAAGCTGACCCTTATTGAGTACAATCGCTTCCTGGGTCAGCCGTAGAATGGCAGACATATTATGGCTGACAAACAGTATCGTGCGACCTTCCTGCGCCACTTCGCTCATTTTTCCGAGACATTTCTGCTGAAATTCTGCATCTCCAACAGCCAATACCTCATCGACAACCAGGATCTCAGGCTCCATGAATGCAGCCACAGCAAAAGCCAGGCGAAGATACATACCAGAAGAAAATCGCTTGACCGGTGTATCGATGAACCTGCCCACTTCTGAAAAATCCACTATTGCATCAAATTTTCGGTTGATCTCGGTTCGAGCCATCCCCAGTATGGCACCATTGAGATAGATATTCTCTCTGCCGGTCAACTCGGGGTGGAAACCGGTTCCAACTTCCAACAATGATCCCACGCG
>DATEUN010000030.1:0-2700 GCA_035283125.1 Anaerolineales bacterium | reverse complement strand
GGTGATTTTAAAGATAAGACTGTCCTGCGGCATATATTCAGAGTATTACCCGGAACATCCCGCTGCTCAATCTGTTATGCTCCTTTTGAAGGAGGTGGAAGTTTCATATCAAAACATATCTTCAGGAAATATCGATCGAATTACAATCCGAAACTTTGCAACGCCTGTGAAGATTTTGCCAAGAATTATCGCGGTGGCGTGGAAGTTGAACTTTCACTCCTGTTTGCCGATGTGCGTGGATCCACATCTCTGGCTGAAAAAATGAGCCCCACCGAATTCAGAAACCTGATCAATCGGTTCTATTCTGTTTCAACGAATGTTTTGGTAAATGAAGACGCCATGATCGATAAGATCATAGGAGATCAGGTTTCCGGTATGTTCCTTCCCGGTTTTACCGGTCCTAACCATGCAGCCAAAGCCTTAAAAGCTGCCCAACAGTTATTGAAGGAAACGGGTCATGGAAATTCGGAAGAACCATGGATCCCATTAGGGGTAGGTATACATACAGGTGTTGCCTTCGTAGGATCTCTTGGCACTGAACAAGGGGCATCGGATGTAACCGTGTTGGGAGATGTCCCAAATACCGCTGCCCGCTTATCATCCAGTGCAGGAATAGGCGAAATTCTGATCAGCCAACCAGCGATGCAGGCGAGTGAACTGGAAATGGGAAACCTGGAGCAGCGGGAGCTTTTATTAAAAGGTAAAAGTGAACCGATTGTGGTCAATGTGATGAATGGTCATTCTTATCTTGAAATGGAACAATAAAGAATTAATTATTCAGTTAATCAAGTCACCTTAAATTTTCTGGAGAAATAAAAATACATGGACATAGAATCAAAGGTCAAGGGGAAATTGATTATATTAATAATGGCTGCTGTTGTGCTTCTGGCTGGTTGTGCTCCGAAAAGCCTTTCTGAAAATTCCATTCTTCGAGTGGCATTTCAACCAATAGTACAAACGGATCCTGCTTTGATCTCTTCTGATTCGGAAGTCTTTATAGCCAACGCTGTCTATGACTACCTGGTCGATGTGGATGCGGGTTCAAACCTGGTTCCACGCCTGGCAACCAATTGGAAGGTAAGCGATGATGGCTTGACTTATACCCTTTCCCTTGCCGAAGGAGTGACATTCCATGATGGCAGCCCATTCACGGCGGAGGATGTGGTTTGGACATACAACCGCTTAAGGGATCCTGACCTGGGATTTGCCACATCCGACCTGTACAGCAATATTGATTCCATTGAATCAGTCGACCCAATAACAGTAGTTTTTGTTCTTAAAACACCGAACCCCTTCTTCCTTAATGACCTCAGCGATAACCATGCTTTGATGATCAAGAATGGCACTGTCGATGCCAGCGATTTCAACGGCACCGGACCTTTCACTGTTGTGGAATACAGTCCGGAAGACCGTATCAGACTTGCAGCCAACCCGGATTACTTTATTTCCGGGCAGCCAAAATTGGCAGAAGTTGATGTGATCTTTTTTCCCGATGAGATCGCCATGGTTGACGCTTTGCGTGGAGGTCAGGTCGATCTGGTTCTACGCATGTCAACCTCATTGTTCGAAAGTCTACAGGGTGAATCTGCCATCAATACTGTCTCTGTACCCACGAATGGCTTTGATCTTATCCGACTGCGTTCAGATCGTGAACCTGGTAATAACCCGCTGGTGATCCAGGCAATGAAACTGGCAACCGACCGGCAAGCCATCCTTGATCTTATCCTGCAGGGATATGGAGCCATTGGCAATGACAGCCCGATCGGACCATTGTATGATGCTTATTATGATCCAGGCATCTCACCTCCTGTTCATGATGTCCAGGCAGCCAGGGATCTTCTGGTCAAAGCTGGTTATCCTGACGGACTAAACCTGACTCTGCATGTTCCCGATTCTGGTGATCGCCCTGACCTGGCAGCTGTAATACAGCAGCAGTGGGCGGAAGCAAATATTAATGTGGATATCAGCGTGGAACCAGAAAGCGTTTACTATGGTGACAACGGTTGGCTCGATGTAGACCTGGGTATCACGGGTTGGGGATCAAGACCATATCCGCAATTCTACCTGGATGTGATGCTGGTATCGAATGCAAAATGGAATGAGTCCCACTTTGCTGACAGCGAATTCGATAACCTTGCCAGGGTGACAGGTTCCACCCTGGACGAGAACGAACGCATTGCAGCGTATTCCCGGATCCAGCAATTGCTGGCAGATAGGGGACCAATAATTATCCCCTACTATTTTGTCCAGTTCGCTGCCATTAATGCCAATTTCGAGGGTTTCGAATTAAAGGCTTTTGCAGGTCGTACGGATATGCGCACGATCTACCTGCCATGATCTCCAATGAACAATGAGATCGGAATAAAACACATTGAAATTAATTCATATGCCAGGGGTTATCCTTTTAGAGAGTTCTTAAAACGACTGTTTCGTCAGCCTGCTGCGGCATTTGGTACAACCATATTTTTAATGTTGGTCGTACTGGCTTTGATCGGGCCGGTTGTGGTGCCATATGGAGCAACACAACAGATCTATGCAGATGCCAGGCAGCCTCCTTCTGCAGTTCATATATTCGGAACCGACCATCTCGGACGTGATGTATTCAGCCGTGTGATCGTCGGATCCCGTGATCTCTTCCTGCTCTCCGGCCTGGGTACCTTGTTATCCGTGCTTTTGGGAACGACTATTGGATTGCTCAGT
>DATEUN010000029.1:0-29393 GCA_035283125.1 Anaerolineales bacterium | reverse complement strand
GATGGTCATGCCTGGAGATGATGTGAACCTGGAAGTGGAACTGATCGTACCGATCGCCCTTGAACAGGGACAGAACTTTGCCATCCGTGAAGGCGGTCTGACCGTCGGCGCTGGTGTCGTCACCAAGATCTTAGAATAGGTCGTAAAATAATATGGCAACAAAGAAAAAAGGTGTCCGCCCAGTGGTAACACTGGCATGCAATGAATGCAAGGAACGAAATTACACAACGGAAAAGAACCGCCGTAATGATCCAGGCAGGATGGAATTAAAGAAATACTGTCCTCGCTGCCGTAAGCACACGGATCATCGCGAAACAAAATAGTAACCAGGCCAGGGAGACTACCCTGGCCGTTTCTAGGCCAGTAGCTCAATTGGTAGAGCTCTCGTCTCCAAAACGAGTGGTTGTGGGTTCAAGTCCTGCCTGGCCTGTTTGCGAACGTCGTCTACCCATTCTTGGGATTCGCAGATGAGAAGACGTTCTAAGCATTAATAAACGAGGAGCTGATCTTGGCTGGAAAAATTGTAAAGAAAAAAGCAGCTAAAAAGCAGAACGCCATCACACGTTTTGTGCGTGAGACCGTTGGTGAATTACGGAAGGTATCCTGGCCATCCCGCCAGGAGGCTATCAACCTGACGGTTATTGTGTTGATCGTTATGGTTTTTACCAGCATATTTCTTTATGGGATTGATCTCCTGGGAGCTCGTATGCTGACTTTAATGGTAGGGTTATAAGAGCTGGCAGTGATCGTTTTTGCTTGATGAACCGAGGAACCTAATGGAAATGGAAAACCAGGAAGAGATCAACGAAGAACCTTTAAGATCTGATGCGGAAGAAGCGCAATCGGATCTGCCTGAAGTTAACCAGGAGGTTGAAGGACAGGTCTCTGAGTCTACCCCTGAACCTGACCAGGATGGATCAGAAGAAGGACAGCTTCTTTGGTATGTTATCCATTGCTATTCCGGTTATGAAAACAAGGTGAGACACAACCTTGAACAGCGTATTGAAACCATGGGAATGAAAGACCAGGTGTTCGATGTTGTTGTCCCGATCGAAGAGGAAGTGGAAGTTCGAGATGGCAAACGCAGAACGGTGGAACGCCATATCTTCCCGGGGTATGTACTGGTGAACATGGTTCTGACGGAAGAATCCTGGTTTGTCGTTCGAAATACACCCGGTGTGACAGGATTCGTAGGGATGGGTCAAATGCCTACTCCTTTACGTCCTGAAGAAGTGTCGCAGATCATTAAAAGAATGGAAGCTGATTCCCCCACCATTAAAGTCTCCTTCAAAGAAGGGGAGCGAGTACGGATCATCGATGGACCTTTTAATGATTTCCGGGGAATCGTGTCTGAGATCGACATGGAAAAGACCAAAGTTCGGGTCATGGTAAGTTTTTTTGGACGTGAAACACCTGTCGAACTTGATTTCTTGCAAGTAGAAAAAGCGTAACAGGCAAAGAACTTGCCTGAAGCGTGGGAGGGTGAGAAATCTCACCCGCTAAAACCACAAAGGAGATGAAAAAGTGGCAAAAAAAATCAAAGCAATAGTAAGACTGCAGATCGAAGCTGGAAAGGCTAACCCTGCACCCCCCATTGGTCCAGCCCTGGCTGGTCATGGGATCAATATCATGCAATTTTGTAAAGAATATAATGCCCGAACATCGAACCGACCCGGGGAAGTGTTGCCTGCAGAAATAACGGTATTTTCTGACAGTTCATTCACATTCGTTTTGAAGACACCTCCTGCTCCGGTATTGTTGCGGAAAGCTGCCGGGGTTGATAAAGGTTCTGGTGTTCCGAACAAAGAAAAGGTTGGTGAGGTTACGCGTAAACAGGTTCGGGAGATCGCCGAGTTAAAAATGAAAGATCTCAATGCGATTGATATTGAAGGTGCCATGCTTCAAATAGAAGGTACCGCTCGCAGCATGGGAATAACAGTCAAAGATTAGGACAGTGGGAGGGAGTAAGTAGAGCCCGTTAGAACCACCAAGGAGATAACATGTCCAAACATGGTAAGAAATACATGGCAGCACAAGCCAAAATTGAAGCAGATAAGAGTTATTCACCCAAAGAAGGTGTTGCCCTGGCCAAGGAAACTTCGTCAACCAATTTTGACGCAACAGTCGAACTTCACCTCAATATGGGTCTGGATCCAAGACAAGCAGACCAGCTGGTCCGCGATGTAGTCGTTCTGCCTCACGGATTGGGAAAAGTTGTAAAGGTGTTGGTGTTTGCAGAAGGTGAAGGTGCCACCCAGGCACGGGAAGCCGGTGCGGATGCAGTTGCCGATGATGAAGAAACCCTGAATAAGATCCAGTCAGGATGGACCGATTTCGATGTGGCAATTTCCACTCCCGAAATGATGGGTAAAGTAGGCAAGCTAGGCCGGGTTCTGGGTCCGCGTGGACTTATGCCTAATCCAAAAGCTGGAACTGTTGTCAACAACTCTGATATTGGAAGGGCAGTTCAGGAAGCGAAAGCCGGGCGTGTTGAATTCCGCCTTGATAAGACAGCAAATATCCATTGCCCGATTGGAAAAGTCTCTTTCAGCGAGGATCAATTGTTTGAGAACCTGGCAGCTCTGATGGAAGCCATCAAGAGAGCAAAACCATCCGCTGCCAAAGGAAACTATATCAAACGTGTTACAATAACTACAACGATGGGACCTGGGATCAAACTGGACCTTACCCAGATCCAATCGATGGAAGTAGTCGAATAGCAATATTCGAGCTCGTGAACAATTAAATACTTCACCGAAGACAGCAGGTGTCCCGGATGCACGCCAGGGACTTAATTTCCTGCCCAGGTTGAAGACTGGAATGCAGGAAGTTCGTGGAAGTTCACGAGACTAACTCCCTGATCGGAAAATTCCTAAGTCTTTGCCTGGTTCACGGGCAAAGACTTTTTGATTTCCTGAATGAATCTGAGTATAACAAAGTCGGGTTCCACGGGAAAAATTCTAAGAAAGGAGGAATAATTCTTTGGCTCTAACAAAACAAGAAAAGGAAACCATATCTGCAAAATACCAGGAATGGATGGAAAAGAGTATTGCCATGGTGTTCGTTGAATACACTGGAATCAACATGAAGGAAATTGATTCAATGCGGGCAAAAGTTCGAGAATCCGGTGGTGAATTTCATATTCTCAAGAATACCCTTGCCAGGCGTGTGTTTGAATCAGTTGGAATAGAGATTGGCGAAGGCTTTCTAAAGGATAGTACAGCTGTTGGTTTTGCATTCGAAGATGCTCCAAGTGTTGCCAAGGTACTGGCTGAGTTTGATAAAACAATTGAATCAGTCAAGATCAAAGGCGGGTACCTGAATAAGCAGCTAATCAACGCTGCTGCGATCAAGGCATTGGCTGATCTTCAACCGCTGCCAGTCGTCAGGGCGCAATTACTTGGCACGATCCTTGCTCCTGCAAGTAAACTGGTACGAACATTGGCAGAACCTGGCAGACAGCTTGCCGCTGTTATTAATGCCCATGTGGAAAAGAATTCCGCATCTGTTGCGGCATAACAAAATTAATTTGAATTATTTATTTGAAACAAGGAGTTAGAAATGGCTAATATTGATAAATTGGTAGAAGATTTGGGCAAGCTGAGTGTTATCGAAGCAGCTGAATTGGTTAAGAAACTTGAAGAAACCTGGGGAGTTTCCGCAGCAGCACCCGTGGCAGTTGCTGCTGCTGGTGGTGCTCCCGCAGCTGCTGAAGCTGTTGAAGAAAAGACAGAATTTGATGTTGTCATCAAAGAGACCGGTCCCAAGAAGATCGAGGTCATTAAGGCCATCCGTCAATTGACCAGCCTGGGACTTGGTGAAGCCAAGACCCTGGCAGAAACTGCCGGTGGTGTTGTCCTTGCCCAGGTTGGCAAAGATGCAGCAACAGAAGCCAAGCAGAAGCTTGAAGAAGCTGGTGCTGTTGTCGAACTTGCTTGATCTTCAATAGGTGCCAATAGATCAAACAGACGGTTCCCATGGAACCGTCTGTTGTTTTTCTAGTAATGTTAAATCAAGTTAAGCAAAAATTTAATTTCAATCTTGGAAGGGATCGTAGGAAGGATTGGTTCCTGCCCATACACAGGCAGATTGGGAAAACTGGTTGCACATCAGTCCTTTTGAACAGCGATGCCCAAGAATTCTTGGATTCTGATCCGGGAGAAATTCAGCGGGGAATACCAGTTCAGATTCCAGGTTAACCTCCTGGTCAACATGTGCACAGAAACACGTTTGGATTACTTCCCAATTTCGAAATGCCATGGCTTCCTCCAGGTACGATCTTAATCTACTATATCATAAATTAATTGTTCACTTTTTCATTTCATCCGTAATATCCCTGGCTTCTGCATCGACTACATCCTCTTCGGGCAGGTCTTTCCAGGTTGTATCAATTGTTTTTTTCAGTGAATCCATATGTTCTTCCACAACTTCTGGAGGACATAATCCCACGAACAATGCTGTCCCAATCCACACAATTGCTGCATCATCAAGCGCACCAATGACTGGTAAGGCAAGTCCTGGAGCAAGATCGAACGGAATGACCAGGTAAGTTAACGCCATTAATGGTAGCGTCTTCAGGAAGATATTCACTCTTTTATCTTTTAGAAGCAGCCAGACCAATTTAACCTGCCTGATTATTTCCTGCAGCAAACCACCATCTGGTGCTGGTATGATACTCTTTTTATTTGATCCTGATGACATAAATTGCCTCCCGGGTTATTTATACCAAATTAATGGTTATTTTATAACAGTAATTAATATTTATACGTTTAAAAAACAAAAAGATATCAAAACCAATGATTCCTGCGATAAAATATTTAAAAGGTGAAAATTGAAATTTAACCCGGAACTTATTGAAGCGATCTGTTTTGATATAGACGGAACAATAAGTGATACAGATGATATTTATGTGAGCAAATTGGAAGGATTTCTTAAACCAATTCGATCTGCATTTAATGTAAATGATCTCAACAAGCTTTCTCGGCGGATCATCATGTCCATTGAATCGCCAGCCAATTATTTAATGGGATTACCAGATCTAATTGGTTTTGACGACCAGATCTATGCGATCATGGATTTCCTGTCAAGAAGTGTTCATCTGAAACCAAAGAAATTCCAAGTGGTTCCCGGAGTGAGAGAGTTATTGGTTGATCTATCAACCAGGTTCCCCATGTCTGTAGTCAGCGCAAGGGATGAACGAACAACCCGGGAGTTCCTGGAAGCAACTGATCTTGAGAAATACTTCCAGTTTGGTGCCTATGCCCAGACTTGCAGACATACTAAACCTTTTCCTGATCCAATACTATGGGCATCAGAGAAAATGAAGATACCAACAGAAAGATGCCTGATGGTGGGTGATACAAGCGTTGACATCCAGGCAGGGAGATCTGCGGGGACGCAAACCATAGGCGTTTTGTGCGGTTTTGGAGAAAGGGAGGAATTATCCAGGAAAGGAGCTCACCTGATCCTTGAATCAACAGCCGATCTTGAGAGAGTGATCAAATAAGTGCAACTGTAATCCATCAGAAGCGTATACCAAGTAGAATAAAACAATTCTCCAATAGGAGCAGCATTATGAATAAGAAAATAATACCTCTTGCCTTAATCATTACCTTGTTGATCAGCGGTTGTGGAGTCACATTTCAACTTCCCCAGGTCACTCCCGGACCGGTCGCATACGAAAAGATTGAAGCAACCGCTCCAGGTGGTTCAAGCGATCCCATCCGCCTGAAACTAACATTTGGCGCTGGAGAAATGCTTATCAGACCAGGCTCTGATATCTTGATCTCAGGGCAGGCATCTTTTAATATTCCTGATTTTAAACCGGAGATCACATCAACTGACAATGTGGTCAATGTCACCCAGGGAAGTTATACGTTAAATAAAATTCCAAATTTCAGCAACGTGGTCAATACATGGGACCTGGAGTTGGGAAATAATCCGATCGATCTGGAGATCTCTGCTGGAGCTTATTCAGCCACAATGGAACTGGGTAGGCTTGCCTTAACGAACGTGATGATCAAGGATGGTGCGTCGGATGTGCACTTATCTTTTTCAGAAAAGAACCTTTCTGCGATGAATCTATTTCGTTATGAAACGGGAGCAAGCCAGGTAATTTTGTCCGGATTGGCCAATGCTGATTTTTCCCTCCTGGAATTCACTGGAGGAGCGGGAAATTACACCCTCGATTTTTCAGGCGAGTTCAGCAGGGATGCAACAGCCAGCATCACCGCAGGATTGGGTAATTTGAGAATTGTTATTCCTCAAAATGTCCATACGCAATTGACCATTGATGGAAATTTTTCGAACATAACCATAGATGATCATTGGATAAAGAATGGAAGTACATACACACAGGAAGGATCAGGTCCGATGCTGACTATAATCGTGAAAGCAGGTGCAGCCAACCTGGTGATTGCAGGTGAATAAATCGATTCTTTGTTGATCATAAAAAAACATGCCGAGATGATTCAGGCATGTTTTTTTATAAATCAGGTGATTTTCAGTATTTTTATGATATTTGGAGTAAAAGGTCATATTTACGTAATGACCATTATCACTTGATGAAAGAGGTTGGATGAATATACAATTATATGGATAAAATTTATCCATATAAAAGTGAGAGGTATTTCATGGAAATAACACGTCAGGCTGATTATGCTGTAAGAGCTGTACGATACTTATCAATATTGGAAAATCAATATTTGAAAAGAAATCCGGATTTGAGATTTGTGGAGCATTCAAAACGGGATAAAGAGCAAAAGAATATGGCTGCCACCAGCCAGATCGCCAAAGAACAGGATATTCCAGCCTCTTTCCTGGCAAAGATCATTTCCACTCTTTTAAAAGCTAAAATACTGGAAACTTCCCGCGGCGCTCGTGGAGGTGTTTCTCTTGCGCGCTTTCCAAGTGAGATCTCATTATTGGATGTCGTTGAAGCCATTGATGGAGAAATCTTATTAAATGAGTGCGTATCAAATTCAGGAAAGTGTTCAAAGGAAAGTGATTGTCCGCTGAAACCGATCTGGAGTGAAGCCCAGGCTGTCCTGGTGGATAAACTAAGATCAACAACGTTTGACCAATTCTCCAATAATTAAAAGGTATTGCTGAATCCATCTTTTTGAAATCAGTGCAGCTCCTCACGGCGTATAATAGCTGTGAGGAGTTTTCGTTTAATGAATTAGTCAGGAGATCATGATGACAGAAGCACGTCTTGTTCGAGCACCCCGCGGTAATACCCTTACATGTAAATCCTGGTTGACTGAAGCTGTTTTCAGGATGATCCAAAATAACCTCGACCCTGAAGTGGCTGAAAAACCAGATGAATTGGTTGTGTATGGCGGCAGAGGGCAGGCAGCTAGGAATTGGGAATCCTTTGAAACGATCCTTGAAACACTGACGGAACTGAATGATGATGAAACACTCCTGGTTCAATCAGGGAAACCGGTTGCTGTTTTTAAAAGCCATACAGACGCCCCACGTGTTTTGATAGCAAATTCAAACCTTGTTCCACATTGGGCAACCTGGGAACATTTCGATGAGCTTGCAGCCCGGGGTTTGATGATGTACGGACAAATGACAGCCGGCTCCTGGATCTATATTGGAACACAGGGCATTCTCCAGGGAACTTACGAGACCTTTGGTGCCCTGGCAAAATTAAAGGGTTGGAAATCATTAAAAGGGAAATTCTGCCTGACTGCAGGTTTGGGGGGAATGGGCGGTGCCCAGCCAATGGCTATAACGATGAATGAAGGTGTTGGTTTGATCGTTGAAGTGGATCCGGTTCGGGCAAAAAGACGCTTGGAGATCGGCTACGTGGACCAGGTCGTGGACTCACTGGAAGAAGCAATGACAATCGTTGAGGAATGTGTTCAACTGGGGATTCCCCGGTCAATCGGATTGATCGGAAATGCCGCTGATGTGTATGCTGAGCTAAACGTAAGGGGCGTCGTCCCGGATGTTGTAACGGATCAAACATCCGCCCATGAAGCCCTGATGTATATCCCTTCAGGGTTGAGTGTCCAGGAGGCGGACGAATTAAGAGAATCAAATCCGGTTGAATATAAACAGCGTGCCATGTCATCCATGGCAAAGCATGTTAATGCCATGCTGGATTTCAAACACAAGGGATCGGAAGTGTTTGATTATGGAAATAATATCCGCCAGCAGGCTTTTGATCACGGGGTTAAAAATGCTTTTGAATTTCCCGGATTCGTCCCTGCTTACATCCGTCCATTATTCTGTGAAGGGAAAGGACCTTTCCGTTGGGTGGCTTTATCCGGTGATCCTGAGGACATTTATAAAACGGACAAGGCAGTCATGGACCTTTTTCCGGAGGATGACCATTTGAAAAGATGGTTGACCATGGCAAAAGAGCAGGTCCCTTTCCAGGGACTCCCTGCGCGAATTTGCTGGCTTGGATTTGGAGAACGAGCGAGAGCTGGTCTCAAGTTCAATGAGATGGTTGCCAGCGGTGAATTAAATGCACCCATTGTGATCGGGAGGGATCACCTGGACGCAGGATCAGTTGCCAGTCCCAACAGGGAAACTGAATCCATGCTTGATGGAACGGATGCAGTTTCAGATTGGCCGATACTGAACGCCTTGATCAACGCCATTGGAGGAGCAACCTGGGTCTCCTTCCATCACGGTGGCGGTGTGGGTATTGGGTACAGCCAGCATGCCGGGCAGGTGATCGTGGCGGATGGAACACCGGAAGCTGCACGACGACTGGAGAGAGTTTTAACGACCGATCCAGGATTGGGTATCGTTCGCCATGCTGATGCGGGTTACAAGCAGGCTATTGATGCTGCCAGTAGACATGGTATTCGCATGCCCATGTTGAAGGAACAAGTATCGAAATAATACGGATGCATTTTCAATGGAATTGGATGTTCACTCCTGCATCCCTGGATATTGCAGAATCTCGTTTAATTTGTTATATAATGAATAGATTATGAATGATTCGTCATGCCCAGATGGATGGCAGATATTCTACGGGAGAATTAATGAAGAAGAATAACATTTTTGGATTGCTTCTGATCTTTGTTCTTGCGCTCTCCAACCTGGGAGCTGTTCGGTCCCCAGATTTGCAATTCCCTCCCGGTTTTGATGCAGAATGGTTAGCACAAATTAAAGAAATTATTTTAAGCGGTAATGTTATCCCAAACCAACTCATCATCAAGATACAGCCAGGAACTGATCTAACTAATATTAAGAGCTGCGCCGGGATCTCAAATGCCTCCAGTATTAATACAAACACTGCGCTTGGGTTTCAATTGCTGGATCTCCACGATCATCCACTGCTGGAAGCCATCCAGGCGATCCTAACGTGTCCAGGTGTTGTGTATGTTGAGCCTAACTATATTTATACAATGACGGACACGATCCCTAATGACACCTTTTATGCAGCTAACCAATATGGACTGGTAAAAATCCGGGCACCCCAGGGTTGGGATCTTTCAACCGGTTCAACATCAATCGTCATAGCGATCCTGGATACCGGCGCTGACCTGGACCATCCTGACCTGGCTTCCAAAATTGTTCCCGGTTATGATTTCGTAAACAATGATAGTGTTCCCCAGGATGATAATGGTCATGGTAGTCACGTGGCTGGCATCGCAGCCGCTGTTTCCAACAATGGGCTGGGAGTCGCTGGCGTTTCATGGGGCGCCAGGATCATGCCGGTGAAGGTTCTTGATTCTTCAGGGAGTGGTTCATCCACAAATATCGCCAATGCACTCATGTGGGCTGCTGACCAGGGGGTCGATGTGATCAACATGAGTTTTGGATCACCAAGTCCTTCCACAACCATCCAAAATGCCATTAATTATGCTTATGGCAAGGGTGTGACCCTGGTAGCGGCAGTGGGGAATGATGGAAAACAATTGCCATATCAACAATGCAGTTTCTTTGTTTGCACTGATTATAGTTTTTATCCCGCGGCATTTGATCATGTCATCGCAGTTGGTGCAACTGACAGCAGCAACGCCAAGGCATCATTCTCAAATTATGGCACCCCCCTGGATGTAATGGCACCAGGAGTCAGCATTCGGTCCACGTACTTTGACCCCAGTGATCCAAATACGAATTATTATGCAGATATGAGTGGGACTTCAATGTCTTCACCATTTGTGGCAGGTTTGGCTGCGATCCTGTTGGGATTACCTGGTGTCGATACTCCTGAAGCAGTTGAACAAGCGCTGAAGGATTCTGCATTGGACTTGGGGACTCCAGGAAGGGATAATAACTTTGGTGATGGTCTCATCCAGATGGATGGTGCGATCCAGGAGGTTCAACCTCCGCCATTGCCAGGAGCATTCGGAAAAACCAGTCCAGCCCAGGCAGCCACCAACCAGCCTACCAACCCAAGTCTGACGTGGGGTACCAGTTCTGATGCTGTTTCCTATGAATATTGTATTGATACGGTCAATGACAATACATGCGCAGGGAGCTGGACCAGCACGGGCGCCAATAAGACCGTCAATATTCAAATCAATTCCAACGCAACCTATTACTGGCAGGTTCGAAGCAAGAATGGAACTGGTACTACCTATGCTGATGCCAACCAATGGTGGTCTTTCACAACCAAGAGCTGCAGCACATTGAATATCACCATTACACCTGGAGGTGGTGGAAATGTAGAATTGACACCATCACCAGACTGCCAGGCTGGGACCAAGTACACAACCGGGACCAATGTGAATCTCAATGCAGTCCCTGCTTCCAACTATTACCGATTCATCAATTGGGGTGGTGACTTGGGGGGAACATCTGCCACCAATTCGATCACCATGTCCAGCAACCATTCAGTGACTGCAAATTTCGAAAAATCAACTTTTGATGATGTGCCATTTGATTACTCGGAAAGTTTGGGAGGTGTGACCTATTTCCTGCATGATCACATCCAGGCACTTTACGACAACGGGATAGCGGCTGGGACAAGCACCGAACCACCGCTTTACAGCCCGACCTTGAACCTGGATCGTTCGATGGCTGCAGTTTTCATGCTACGGGCACATTTTGGGACCAGCTATACACCTCCCGGAGAACCCTACGATGCCTTTGGAGCTGACGATTGGAGCAATAATTCGTGGGCACGACCCTGGGCGGAAGGCATGTGGGACGAGCAATTGACTGCCGGGTGCCAGACAAATCCGCTTAAATATTGTCCAGACCAGACATTACCGAGAGTGCAGGCGATCATCTTTGGGCTGCACATGAAATATGATTATTATGACGGGGGTGGCAACCTTGTTGTTTATGAACCTCCTCCCGCCACCGGCGATGTCTTTGCTGATATGACGGATGTGAACTACTACGGAACAAAGTGGGCGGAAGCTGCCTACACTGATGGTCTCCTGCCGATCTGTGGAGAATCAGCCGGCAAACCATTGTTCTGCCCGGAAGACCCGGTCGACAGAGCCTGGGCTGCTTATATGATCGTTCAAGCCAAGGGTTTGGCGCTGCCGTGAGGTGGTCGTTTGCGTAGATCACTGATACTGGTCCTGCTCCTGGCTTTATTATCAGCGTGCTCAAGCGAAACAAATCCGACAATAACCAGTCTGCCGCCAACGATCACAGCAACTCCCGACCTGGCCAGGGAAGAGGAGTTGGTGTTTGCTGCTTTGCTTGAAGAATATTACTTGTCAGACCTTTACATCCTTATGAATTTGACGCAGACCGACATTGTTGGATTGGCAGGCAGCGATACTATTGAACGTGTTGTGAAATCCCTACCAGATATGGATCCGGGTACATTGGAAGATTTTAAGAGCCGGAATGAAACATCCCATTCCTTGAGAACCAGTATGATCCTGGGTAGCAGGTATTATTTGATGTACCAGGAAGAGATGCAGGGACTGTTTGGAGAAAACCAGAATGGCTGGGAAATTTTCTATAATCGTTACCCGGAAGCCCCTGGCATCATAACCTTCTCAAAGGTGGGATTCAACGAGGCGGTGGATCAGGCGCTGGTTTATCTTGGCATTCAAAGTCATTGGCTGGCAGGTTCAGGTACCTATTTCCTGATGGAGAAAATAGGCGGCACCTGGACAGTCAAGCAGAGTGCCATGACATGGATCTCGTAAGGCGGGTATTCATTAGTTAAATCCGGCAGATTGAATTTCTCAATCCTTGAACACCTATTGCCTGACCTGTCACCCATGCTTTGTGAAAGAGCAAAGGTTACTTTTGTTTCCATAATTTGGTGGTATCTGTCAAATAATTGGAAATAATAAACAACTATTCAAATATATTAATAATCCATTTGACAATAATTAAATAATCAATATAATATCTTAATATTATTTTATTCATATTATTAATAATGGAAGGTTGTCCATGAACAAGAAAAAAACTCCATTGCTTACCAGAACCCTAGCAATCCTCCTTTTCAGCATGATCCTGGCCAACATTGGCGGGCAAATGTACGGTCCACTTCTTCCGCTTTACGTGCAGCATCTGGGTGCTGATATCAGCCAGATCGGGTTATTCTTTACACTTTCCATGATCGCACCTTTGCTTTTCCAGATCATGGGCGGGTGGATATCAGATGCAATCGGGCGGGTACAGGCGATCGCAATCGGCAGCCTGGCAGGATTGGCGGGGTACATCGTCTTCACCATTGCGCCATCCTGGTGGTGGCTGCTCCTGGCAGTGACAGGCGTCGCCATGGCTTCATCCTTTGTTGGTCCGAGTTTTAATGCCTTTGTAGCCGAGGAATCCACCCAGGATACCTTCGGTAAGGTATTCAGCGTTGTGCAGGGGATATTCCTGGTCGTCGGTGTAATAGGTGCACCCCTGGGAGGTTTTCTAACTGATCAATACGGTTTCCGACTGATGTTTGGGGTGGGAGCATTTCTTTATGGGCTTGCTACGATCATCCGGATCCTGATAGCCAGAAAAGCCAGGAAGGAAAATAAGAAAGAGGTAGTTAAACCAAGTTTTTCACATTTAAAAACAACCCTTATCGCGATATTTGGTCTCCTGACTGCAGGCGGGATTGTAACCTGGATATTCCTTTCTGATGGAGTAATGGATATATCATTTAATATGATCGGTCAATTATTTCCTCTATTTATGAATAACATTGTCGGTATCAGCAAGACCCAATTGGGAATACTGGGAGGGATTTCCTCTCTTGCGACAATCATCTTTATTTATTTTGGGGGAATGCTTTCAGATAAATTCGGTGAAAGGGTTGGAATTGTCCTGGGAAATATCTTGATGGGTTCAGCCATTTTGATCATGTTGAATGTGACTGAATTTATCTATTTTATTGGAGCATGGGTATTGCTGGGGGTTGGCCAGGCACTTAATGGACCGGCATACAACTCATTGATCTCCAAGGCAGTACCTGAGAAAATGCGCGGGACAGCCTTTGGGTTCTTCTCAAGCAGCATTGGTATCCTTTCGCTGCCCTCACCGTTCATAGGGACAATGATCTGGCAAACCTATGGTCCCAAGGTTCCTTTCTATATCCCCCTGGTCGTGATGGCGATGATGATCCCTGTGATCTGGACGAAGTTTAAACTGCCAGGTAAAGGTGGTGCGACAGGAATACCGGAAACTGTTGTGGAAGAGGCTTCCACTCCCAATTAGGTACAAGGGCAGGTTGAAACAGATTTTAAATTATTGTTAATTATTAAATCTGAATGGAGTAAGCGGGATAAAGCGGATCAGCTTTCTTTTTGGTAGAAAGAGATTCTATCCATGATCCAGTCAGTGTATTCCTTGTTGATGGGATTTTCGTTAAAAAAACGATCCAACCCGTTTATAATTAATCCATGATAGCAGTCTCTCAATCCACAATTCATAATATCCCTCAATTAAGACCACTTAATGTGATTCGCGATCTTCCTTCGGTAGCTGACCTGGTAGAGATATGTTTCTCGGAAACTCTGGATACAGATGGGTATCGTTTTATCCAGCAAATGCGCACTGCTGCCAAGGACAATAGATTCCTTAAATGGGCTGTTCACGCAGTGGATAGCAGTTCGCTGCCGTTATCAGGATATGTGTGGGAAGAATCCAGGTCGATCGTTGGTAATATCAGCATCATTCCTTTCAGAAAGAAGGGCAGGAAAATTTACCTGATCGCCAACGTGGCAGTTCATCCAGAGTATCGCCGCAGGAAGATCGCTTCCCATTTAACTGAAATTGCCATCGAACATGTAAATAATCGCAACGCTGCTGAAATATGGCTTCAGGTGAGAGAGGATAACCAGGGAGCCATAGATTTGTACAAGAGTTTTGGTTTCCAGGAAATTGCCAGGAGAACACGCTGGCAGGCAGACCCCGACAAGGATATTCCCGACACAGCTGCTGACCTTGTGATTAGGGATCGAAAGGCAGATGAATGGCCAACGCATAAAAAATGGCTGGAGCGGTTGTACCCGGAAGAATTGTCATGGTATCAGCCCATGGAATGGTTCCGATTTCGACCGGGTTTGTTTCCATCATTTCTGCGTTTCATTTCAGAATCTGAAACCCATCATTGGTCAATATTAAGCCAGGATCGAATACTTGCTGTTGGCACCTGGTTTGCAGAATTTAGGAGAACTGAACGAGTTTATGTGGCTACTCCAGAAGAATATCAACCAGAGGGGTTAATGAATCTGCTTCTATTTATTCGCAGAATATTAGCTGGAAGAAGGAACCTGGTGCTCGATTATCCCGGTGGCTTGGCAACAGATATAATCCGCAATGCAGGATTCCAGGCAGTGAGGACTTTAATTTGGATGAAACTGGATACAACTTCAAGCGCAAATCTTCGTAAATAATTATGAAAGCATCTTGGTTTACGGTTTATTTTTTTGAAAATGATTATTATCAATTTCAGGAGGTTAAAATGTCACGTTTCTTATTGCGGTGGGTGATCAATGCGATCGCTTTATATGCAGCCATATTTATTTGCAGCGGGATCGATTTTGCCAACGGCTGGGTGGGGATCATCTGGCTGGCTTTGATTTTTGGTTTGATCAATGCCATCCTGCGCCCGATTCTCAAGATATTTTCCCTGCCATTGATCGTCCTAACCCTGGGACTTTTCAGCCTGGTGATCAACACTTTCCTGTTCTGGTTGACCAGTGTTCTGGGATCAGTATTCAACCTGATGCTTATCATTCAGCCACCTGTGCTCTGGAACTCATTCCTGGGTGCACTGGTGGTAAGCCTGGTCAGCGTTTTCTTCAACCTGGTGTTGAAAGATGAATTGAAAGGCCGGAAAAAGGCGAAATAATAAACAGGGTAAATTTATGCCCAAAAAAGGCTGGATTAATCTCCAGCCTTTTTTTATTGAAAGGAGAATTACGGTTAATACAAAAAAATGAATTATTGGATCAGGATTTAAACCCAGGTAACCCGGCAAGCGATTCAGCAGATTTAACGGCATTCAGAATTGCCTGGGACAAAGCTTCAGCTGCCCATGCACCTACGGTCGAAACATCTGCTGATTTCCTGCCAGTCGACAAGGCAAAGATCGTATCTCCATCCATCATGGTATGAGCTGGTCGGATACAACGCGATAAACCATCCTGTGCCATTTGGGCTACTTTAGTTGTCTGTGCCTTGTCAAACTTTGCATTGCTCGCAACGACACCTATCACGGTATTGCTCTTTCCAGCCAGACCCATCACGGTTCTCCCAACCAGTGATCTCATGGATTCGAGGGTATTGGCAAAGTACCCCGCACTTCCCAGCTGGAGGGGTCCGAGTTTCGTGGAGCGCGTACCAGCCAGGATCTGACCGGTTGCAGGTTCGATGACATCACCAAAAGCGTTAACCGCTACGATCGCTCCAACGATAATACCACCACCAATGTGAATACTGGCAGTTCCAATGCCGGATTTCATTGCCTGCCCTGACCCGAACAGCTTTCCCACGGTAGCTCCGCATCCTGCGCCATAATTCCCCTGCAAAGGAGGGTCGTCACAGGCAGCCAGGCATGCCTGGTATCCCATCTCTGCGTTTGGCTGAGCATTGGGATCTCCGATAGCGAGGTCAAAAAGAATGGCGGCAGGCACTATCGGAACTTTAACATTCCCGGCGTTGAAACCTATCTTCTTTTCTTTGAAATACTTCATAACACCGGTGACTGCATCCAAACCAAATGCTGATCCTCCTGCCAGAAGGATGGCGTTAACTTTATTAACCAGGTTAACCGGGTTCAGCAGGTCTGTTTCCCTGGTTCCAGGTGCTCCGCCGCGTTGATCCACTCCTCCAACAGCCGGATCATCACAAATAATGACCGTGCAGCCAGTCAAACCTACAGGATCGTCCACCTGTCCAACCAGGATCCCTGGAACATCCGTAATTGAATTTTGATTTTTCATTGCAAATCAGGTCATTCCAGTGTTTTTACCAGGGACAAGAATTCATCCCATTCCTCTTTAAAAAAATGAAGAGTGATGTTATTTAATTCAACATGGTATGTTGTTTCTCCATCAGGTTCTTCTGCCTGCCAGGCCATGTAATTGTCTGTTTCAGCCAGAGTCCTGGTTTCGGGATCTTCGGGAAGAGTAGCCATTTTTTGCTCCTTTATATTCGTTCTGATTAATTGTCCTTGTTATATTAAAGGTAACCATTATCGATCAAGGTTCATCCTTATTTTCAGCTTTATTCTTATTAAATTTTTCTTTTATTGATTGCCACCACAAGCGAATACGCTGCCATAAGGAAATTACAGGTTCCTGGTTCGGCATATCATCCTTTTCCGGCCAGGGATCCCTGTCGAGCATTTTCCTGGCGATGTATTTTCCAACGAGGGTGATGGTTGCTAGGAGAGGTGCAGCCACCAGCAGTCCGATCAGTCCCAGCAGGTTGGCAGCGATCACAGCAGATATTAATACGGCAGCAGGATGAACTTTTAATGCCTTTGAAAGAATTCTTGGCATGACCAGGTTGTTGAATACCTGGTCGATGATGATGGCTATGCCTGTCACGATCGCAGAATATGCCAGCGGGGTTAACCCCCAAGGTTTGTAAACCTGGAAAAAGGTAGCCATGCCAATCGCTATCCATGTAACTGCCGGGCCAATATAGGGCAGAAAGGTGGCTGTTCCTCCCAGGAGGGCAAGTCCAATTGCATATCGTACTCCCAGGATGGGCAGCACGATCGAATATGTGAGGACTGTTAAAAGAAAAACGATGAATTGACCGCGCAGAAATGCATTCCAGATTCTTCCTAAACTACTCCTCATCCTGGAGATATCTTCCGTGTAGCCCGGAAAATCCACATGGATGATCCGGTTTCTTAATCCACCGCTTTCAAGCAGAATGAAATAAGAAACGATCAGGATAAAAGCCAACCAGCCAAAAATGCCAGCAGCACTGGTTGCCAGGCTACCTACGAAGTTTCCAAGGTTTCCCAACAAGGGTTGAACTGCTCCCAGAATATCCTGACCGAGGGCTGAAAGGTCCATGGAAGTGAAGTCGATCGTGAATGGACCGATCTGATAAACCTTGGAAAAGATATCATTGATCAATTGAGGTAACTGGGTAATGTTGGTCTGGATCAATTTGATCAAGCTTTGAACCTGCTGCAGCAGGTTAAGTCCTCCCCAGGTGAGTAACGTGATCAGAAGAATGACGAACAGCAGGTAGAGAATACTTACTGATGCCCGCCATCCATGAATTACTTTATTATCCAGGAATTTTGCAACTGGATGGAGCAGGTAAGCAATGAAAAAAGAAAATATAACAGGACCCAACAGGGATTGAAATCTAATGATCAGTGCACCAAGGATTACCACGAAGACCAGGGTTATCACCAGCTTTGTATTTCGGCTCCATGGGGGAGAGGTTGTTGAATTGGTTTTAGTCATAAAGCTCCTAATCGTATATATTCGTAAATCCTTAAACCTGATTTTATCATTACACAACCACTTGCGAGATCCATCAGGGATCTTTATATGAGTGGTGCAAGATTGCTACACAAACATGGTGAGTTGATTGGAATATAATTCATTCATGAAATTTAGATATTTTCTTGTTTTCATTCTGCTGGTCAGCTCCTGTCAAACTGTTCCTAGAAATCCAGACACTTTTATTGTTCAATTCCATCCTGATGGACAATTATTTGTTGGTGACCTGTTGAGTGTGGAAGTGATCCCAATTAATAATCAGAATATGGAAGGAAAGAAGGTGAGCCTTTCCGTTCAAGGAAAAGAATTGGAGTTGGCAGAATTTTCAGCAGCTGGAGTTGGCCAAAGAGAACAAGCCACGTTCTGGTGGGCAGTGGATACTTCTGGTTTGGATCCAGGTAAGGAGGTTGTTACTTTTTCAATTCTTCCTGATGGACCCACTTGGGAAGAATCGATTGTTCTTTATCCTGGAAAAGATAATCCAACAATTGGGGCAGTTTGGGAATCAGTCAGCACGGATTGTTGTGTTCTGCACTATATATCGGGGACTGATGCTGCCAGGGACATTGGTGACCTTTCCAAGATGGTGGATGACCAGGCAGGGGATGTAGAAAAAGAATTGAATACAGAGATCGACAAGCCGATCGATATTACATTAATTCCTAAGCTGATCGGCCATGGAGGATTTGCAACAAATAGTATTTATGTAAGTTACCTGGATTCGAATATCACTGGAAATATCACCTCCCAGGTAATTCACCATGAAATGGTCCATATCCTTGATTCATCCTTGGGAGGAAATGGTCAACCTGCCATGATGGTGGAAGGGTTGGCTGTCTACCTTTCTCATGGTCATTACAAACAAGAGAATTTGTTGGAACGGGCCTCGAATCTGTTGGAATTGGACGCGTACATCCCTTTAAGTGACCTTCTTACAAATTTCTATGGGCAGCAGCATGAAATAAGTTACCTCGAAGCAGGCGCACTGATTGAATATATGGTCGCTGAATATGGATGGGATGACTACCGGGATTTTTATTCAGAAGTTGATCTTGCTGGAGAGCATGGTGTGAGTTTTGAAGACGGTTTAAACAAGGTTTATGGCATTGATTCATCCCAATTGGAAAACGGATTCATTGAATTAATGCAATTGGAAAGGAAAGATGAAACCAGTAAAAATGATCTGAAGTTGACGATTGAATTATTTGATTCCCTCAGGTTATACCAGCAGAAATTGAATCCTTCTACATATTTTGCCACTGCCTGGCTTCCAGATGGTGCCAGCATGCGCGAAAAAGGAATCGTTGCAGATTTCCTTCGGTCCAGGAATGGATTGGATGAAAAACTTGTGGAGTACTTGTTAAGAACATCCTCCCGGATGATCTCGGAAAAGGATTACAAACACGCTGAATGGATCATATCCTTTGTCAATTTGTTATTAGCTTTTCACCCTTAGGCATACCATGAAATTTGAAAAACAAAAACCTTACCACAACCTGGGATTCGGATGAGGAAAGAATTGATTATTATGGAGCGCAAACAGGGTAAATTTCAGGTTTGAAAATGAATGGAAAATTCTCACACCAAAAACTGGTAGGCGCAGTATAGAGGTAGATAATAAGCAATCCAATAACAACCACAGCCATTATTATCAAAGTAATAAGGAGGATCTTCTTTTTCTTTGACCTTTTTTGTGTTGGATCAAGTTCAGATCCCTCCATGGGTACTTCCGTGGAAGATAATTCATCCTGGATCGGCTCGACATCAGGGCCAAAAAGTTCCTGATCGTTATCACCAGGTTCGGTTTCGATCGGTTCGACAAGGTCATCAATGTGTTCTGGTGGTAATTCGACGTTATCAAAAATAATGGTTTCTTCCAGTTCAATAGGAATAACTCTATATTCGAGGACAACTTTGCCCCCCAGGGACAATTTTTCCCCGCCATGCAAACCCTGGGGCGTATTCATTTTTACTTCATTGACAAGAATCCCGTTGGTTGACCCCAAATCTTCCAGGATGTATCCAGGATCACTCCAAACCAAACGGAAGTGCTTTCGGGAGATTTCCGCATCATTAATAACGATATCGCAGGAAGGTTCCCTGCCACCTATGACCTGGTCATCAGCGATTGGAAATATCTTCCCGGGAGTGGGACCTGTCAACATCTCTAACTGGAATTTATTATTCATCTATCCTCCTGGATCAATTCCTAATCCATAGTGTACAGAGTTTGGTAAAGGTTGTCAAACATGATTCATGACCCTTAACGGTCATCTGACCCTTATCATGCAAAAGAACATCCATTGGATCCTTATAAAGTGGACAATAATAGGTATAATAAGCAATTCAGTTATTAAACGAGATAATGAATAAAAGGGAATATCAATTGAAGAAGGAAGAATTTCTGAACAAAATATTGGATTCAAGGTCTGAATTGGAATGTGTTCTATCCAAATTTTCAGCAACCATGATGGAAAGCGAGAGGATGGTATCTGACTGGAGCATTAAAGATATTATTGCCCATATCGGCTGGTACGAAGAAGAGATGGTTGAAGTACTAAGCACGAAGATGTTCAAGGGATCCGATTTATGGGAACTTGAACTGCAGAAACGAAATGAAGCCATCCATGATGCCGTAAAAGCCAGGAACCTCGATGAAGTGATCAGGACGGAAAAAGATACCTATCAAAAATTAATCGACCTTCTAAAAGATCTGGATGAAAGAGATCTGAATGATCCAACTTCGTTTGCAGAGATGCCGCCTGACTGGAAGCCGTGGAGTGTGATCGCCAGCAATACATGTGAACATTACGATGATCACATTAAAGATCTGAATCGTATAACTTAAAGATAACTAATAAAGATTCAATTCAGATCAATATCAGAAAAACACTTGTATTAACTTAATGGAAAAACAGGATTTTATGAATAAAATGGAAAGAAAATATACAAATCGACGTTACCTGGATGCACTGAAAGAAAGAATCCTGGTATTTGATGGCGCAATGGGTACCAATTTGCAGGAGCAGGAACTGACCCCTGAACAATTTGGGGGAGAACCCCTGGATGGTTGTAATGATTACCTGGTGATCTCCTATCCAGAAGCCGTGGAAAAAGTTCATCGATCTTTCCTTGAAGCAGGAGTGGATGTCGTTGAGACAAATACTTTTCGAGCCAACCGGATCACGATGAAAGAATATGGATTGGAAAACCACGTCCTGGAGATCAACCTGGCAGCAGCGACTTTGGCGCGCAGGCTTGCAGATGAGTACGCCACCAAGGAACAACCCCGCTTCGTAGCAGGATCGATCGGTCCTTCAGGACAGCTGCCTTCAACAGACGATCCTGACCTTTCCAGGGTGAGTTTTGATGAGCTTGTGGATGTTTTCCGTGAACAAGCGGAAGGGCTCGTATTGGGAGGGTGTGACCTTGTATTAATTGAGACATCCCAGGATATTCTGGAAGTTAAAGCCGCCATTTTAGGCATTCAGCAGGCATTTGAAAAAACCGGGATTTTTCTCCCGATCCAGGCACAAGTCACGCTGGATACAAGCGGGAGGATGCTCCTGGGTACGGATATCACCACCGCCATAACGATCCTGGAGGATTTACCGATCGATGTGATCGGTCTCAATTGTTCAACAGGACCGGAACATATGCGTGAGCCGATCAGGATTCTTGGTGAGCAATCCATACTGCCAATCTCCTGCATACCGAATGCGGGTTTACCAATCAACGTGGATGGAAAGGCTGTTTATCCCCTGGAGCCAGCTCCTTTTGCAGATGCCATGGTTGAGTTCGTCGAGAAGAACAAGATCTCAATTGTGGGGGGGTGTTGTGGCACGACAGCTGAACATATGAAAACACTGGTCAATCGCTTGAAGGGACGAAACGCTCCCCAGCGTCCAGTTTCTTCCATCGCCCGACTGAGTTCGTCGATTCAATCCATTGCGATGCACCAGGATCCACCCCCATTACTGATCGGTGAAAGGTGTAACGCCCAAGGAAGCCGTAAATTTAAAAGGCTCCTGTTGGATGAGGACCTGGATTCGATCCTGGAAATCGCACGTGACCAGGTAAATTATGGCGCACACGCCCTGGACATCTCGACTGCAGTTACAGAACGCCCGGATGAAATTGATCTAATGCGCAGGGTGGTAAAGAAGCTGACCCTGGGAGTGGAAGTCCCCCTGGTAATAGACACAACAGAATTGGATGTTCTCGAAGGTGCTTTAAAAACCGCACCAGGACGATGTTTGATCAATTCCACCCATTTCGAGAGTGGAACTGAGAAAGCAGGCAGGATCTTTGACCTGGCGAAAAAATTCAATGCTGCTGTGATCATATTGACCATTGATGAATCCGGGATGGCAAAAACAGCACAACATAAATTGGAGGTTGCCAGGCGGATACATGATTTTGCGGTTGAAGAGCACGGGTTATCCCCCGAAGCACTGGTGTTCGACGCCTTGACATTCACACTGGCTACAGGAGATGAAGAATTCTCAAATTCTGCGATCGAAACGATCGAAGGGATACGCTTGATAAAGAAGAATCTGCCAGGAGTTCTGACATCATTGGGTGTCAGTAATCTTTCCTTTGGGTTATCACCGCAATCACGGCCGGTCCTCAATTCCGTTATGTTGTATCACTGCGTCAAAGCTGGTCTGGATATGGCGATCATCAATCCTGCCCATGTTACTGCGTATGCTGATATTTCCCAGGAGGAAAGGGATCTGGCTGAGGATCTCATCTTTAATCGCAGGTCCGATGCCCTCAGCCGCTATATTTCTTTTTATGAAAATAAAGAAGTAAAGTCGGATGAAATTGAGAATCCCACTGAAGGAATGACCCCTGCTGAACGATTAAACTGGTCTATTGTGCACCGTCATAAAGAAGGAATTGAAGCTGATATCGACAGTATTGTACTGTCCACTCCAGACAACCACTTAAAGGCAGTTGAAACCTTAAATACCGTTCTTCTGCCTGCTATGAAAGAGGTGGGTGACAAGTTTGGAGCCGGTGAATTGATCCTGCCGTTTGTCCTGCAATCTGCAGAAGTGATGAAAAAAGCTGTAACGCACCTGGAAACTTACCTGGAAAGGGTCGAAGGTGTATCCAAGGGAACCGTGGTCCTGGCGACAGTGTATGGCGATGTGCATGATATCGGAAAGAACCTGGTGAAAACAATTCTTTCCAATAATGGTTTCCGGGTGGTTGATCTTGGAAAGCAGGTCCCAGCCGAAAAGATCATAACCAGTGCGGTCGAGGAAAATGCTACAGCCATTGGTCTTTCCGCTTTGCTGGTCAGTACTTCAAAACAAATGCCGCTTATCATCAATGAATTGGAACGCAGGGGATTGAATTTCCCGGTTCTTCTGGGTGGGGCGGCAATCAACCGCCGCTTTGGAAGAAGGGTTCTCTATACAGACAATGGCAGCATGTATGCTCCCGGTGTGTTTTACTGCAAGGATGCATTTGAAGGACTGGATACCATGGAAGCCATTATTGATGAATCTCGGAGACCAGCAGCACTTGGAAAAATAAGGTCAGAAGCTGCAATGGAAATCAACAAGTCCATCAATAGCACCGATCCTCAAAAAAGCGCCAATCGATCTGATATCGTGCCACAACCGATGGAATTTCCTGAATCTTTAGGTGCCCATATTGTTGGAGAAATGCCGCTCGAATCCGTTTTTCAAAACCTGAACATCAATGAACTTTACCGACTTTCCTGGGGTGCAAAAAACACGCATGGGTCAGAATGGGAAAAATTGAAAGAGGAGTTCGATACCCGCCTGCAGTGGATGAAAAAACAAGCTCTACAAGAAGGGTGGTTGAAACCCAGGGCAGTTTACGGTTTCTTTCCATGCCAGTCTGATGGGGATGAGTTGATTATTTACGATCCAAAAACCATTAAGAACAGATCCGTTGAACTTTTAAGGATGAATTTTCCAAGACAGCCCTACGACCAGCATCTGTGCCTGGCTGATTATTTCTCATCAGTTGGATCAGAAATCATGGACGTTGTTGCATTCCAGGTCGTGACTGTTGGCCAGTCAGCAACGGAACGCTTCGATCAACTGCAGAACGCCGGGAATTATTCCGAGGCATATTTTGTCCATGGGCTTGCGGTTCAGACTGCAGAGGCAACTGCGGAATATATGCATCGCCACATTCGCCGGATGCTGGGTATGAAAGATAACCAGGGGAAACGTTATTCCTGGGGTTACCCTGCCATACCCGACCTGGAGGATCATAGAAAAGTATTCGATCTTCTTCCAGCAGAAAAGGAACTGGGAATGTCACTAACCAGTGCTTATCAACTGGTACCTGAGCAATCAACCGCTGCCATTATTGTCCACCACCCCCAGGCTCGATATTATACGGTGGGTGAAAGCCGAGTCGAGCAGCTCATGAAATAATGGACACTGGAGAATCCTTTTGTGATTGAAAAGAATTTAAAAGAACTCCTTGAATCCCATGTTCTCTTATCTGATGGCGCCATGGGAACCATGCTTCATGGGCAGGGGATCGGTTTTGACAAATGCTTCGATGAATTGAACCTGACTGATCCGGAACTGATCTTGAACATCCATGCTGCATACCTGCAGGCTGGGTCAGATATGATCCAGACGAATACATTTGGAGCAAATCATTTCAAATTGGCACGACATGGTCTGGAGGACAAAGTGGGGGAGATCAACCAGCAGGGTGTCAACCTTGCCAGGAAGGCAATCGATATGCTGCCGGAGCCACGTGATATCCTGGTGGCTGGGGATGTAGGACCTTTGGGAGTCCGTATTGCACCTTATGGCCGGATCCAACCAGAACAAGCAAAACTTGTATTCATGGAGCAATTAACGGTATTGGCTAATGCAGGTGTTGACCTTTTCCTTTTTGAAACTTTCAGTGACTTGTTCGAGATCCGTTCGGCCATCGAGGCAGCGCTGGAAGTTCGCAAGGATCTGGGAAAACAACTGTTGATATTTGCATCCATGACCTTTACAAGAGATGACCGCACCCTGCTTGGAGATGATCCAACCAGGGTCACCCATCAGCTCGTGGAGGCAGGAGCAGATGTCATTGGAGTGAACTGTTCCGGTGGTCCTGCACAATTATTGCGGTTATTAGGCAACATGCGCAGTGCTGAACCCAATGCAACTCTCCTTGTACAACCCAACGCAGGCTGGCCTGAACAAGTGGGTGGGAGGATCATGTACCCTGCTGATGCATCATATTTTGGGAATTATGCCCAGGCATTCTGCAAGGCTGGGGCTTCTGTTATAGGGGGATGTTGTGGAACAACACCGGAACATATCCTTTCAATGCGAAAAGCCATCGACGAAAGTCCCCAGGGATGTGATGATCTGGATCTATTCCTGACTTTACCAGAATTGGCTGTGGAAATTGAAGAGATAGAAAAAGACCTGTCACCCCTGGCAAGAAATTTGAAACAGGGAAAATTCTGCATTGCAGTGGAGATGGATCCACCGCGGGGGATCTCCACCCATAAGTTGGTTGCAGGTGCATCTCTATTGGCTGATGCCGGGGCGGACGTGATCAATGTAGCCGACAGTCCGATGGCACGCATGCGCATGTCAGCCTGGGCAGTGTGTGAGGTGATCAAAAGGCAGGTTGGTGTGGATTCAACCCTTCATTTCCCAACCCGCGGCAGGAATTTACTGAGAGTTCAAGGCGATCTGCTGGCTGCACATGCACTCGGAATTCGTAACATCTTTGTGGTAATGGGTGATCCAACCTCCATAGGGGATTATCCCGAAGCAATGGATGACTACGACCTGGTCCCATCTGGATTGATAAAACTGATAAAACAGGGATTTAATACTGGTGTCGATCATTCCGGTGTATCGATCGGGCAGCCTACATCTTTCTTTGTCGGTGCTGCTCTAAACCTGGACCCTCCGGATCCCATCAAAGAAATGAAGAACCTGAACCGAAAAATAAGCTCTGGTGCAGATTTTATTCTAACCCAGCCAATTTACCAGTCAGACAAAGGGAGAATATTCCTCGAAGGGTTTGAAAAGGAATACGGTAAACTGGATATTCCCATCCTGACTGGCATCCTTCCTCTTGTGAGTTTAAAACACGCCACTTTCCTTAATAATGAAGTTCCTGGGATCGATATACCTCTGGAGATGATGACACAACTGGAACAAGCTGGTAGTGAGGCAGCCAGGGCAGGAGTTGAATCTGCAGTCAGACTTATCAACGAGATACGGGAATGGTCGCAAGGAGTTTATATCATGCCTCAATTTCATCGATACGACCTTATTGCTGAGATTATTGAAAAGGTCAGGTAAGGGTAATAATTCAAAACCTTAATGACAATTGTGTTTATTCAGGACTCTGAGCCTTGGTAGTCAATCAAACCAATCCGAGTGCCCGGCGGATTAGGATCAACAACCAGGAAGATACACCCCAAACAAAATATCCAATGCCTATGGTAGGCAGCAGTCTCAAGCCAGCGCGAGAACAAATCCAGGCTGCAATAACGAAGAAGGTCGTTGGAATCATACCGAATATCATGTTTTGAGTGAAAGTACTCATCACCAGTTTATCCCCATTATTGGCAGAATAAACGATCCATATTGCCAGTGGTATGGTTAATGGCATTGTTGCTGTGATGGCGGCAAATAACTTGCTGTATTTTTCAAGAATGGCTACAGTTATGATAACGGTTACAGCCACTAGCACGGGTAAAACATCTTGAGCTCGAAGATGCACGGTCACTTCCTCCTGGTCAGGAAAATAATTCCATTTATCTGAAAAAAAATCTGGTGGATATTTAATTTATGAGGAACTCTTAAGCTGGATTTTCTTCATTTAATCTTATCTTCTTCTTGAACTTTAACACTCTAAGTGCCAATGCTCCAACTGCCAGGGGAAACCAAAATGTTATCGCCCGGTAAGTAAGAGTTATCAGTACAGCGGATCCGAGGGGAACCCGCAAGGAGTTTAATGTGATGGTGAGGGCACCTTCCACGAAACCAAGCCCTGCTGGTGTAGGAGACACGATCACAAATAAATACCCAATACTTAAACCAGCAACAAGTGTCCCAAAGGAAAAGGGGATTTGGAAAGTAAAGAAGCAGATAGCCAGGATAACCAGAAGGATGGCTTTGTTGTTCAGTGAGAAAAGGAAAGGCCAGATAAGATCTTTTTTCCTTCCCCTGATGGCATGCAAACCGTCTGATAATTCCAGGGCATATAGCTCTGCATTTTCTTCCTTTAAATAGGAACGGTGGAGAATGGGTTTTAATACGCGGTTGATGATCCTGGTCAGTCTCACGAGGAGCCTGGCTAATCTTTCCCTTGATTTGTAGCCCAGGTAAAGGATAAAAGCAAGACCTACAGCCAGACCAAGAAGGATGAAAGATGCTGTGATTTCCCCGGGATTCAAATTGTTCCTGCGGATCAAAACAATCCAGCCCAGAGCCAGGAAGCAGAGAAAAGCCACGTAATCGAAAAGGACAAATAACACTCCCACGATCGTGACATGACCGGGAGAGTGATTGTGGCGTTTGGCATCATCAAGGAAGATGGCGATCCCTCCGATGCCAGCGCTTGGAGCTACAACATTAATGAAGTTGGCTGCTGAAGCCACCCAAAATAAATGACTGGATTTTTCCTTAATCCCCATCAAATGATACAGGTGTTTGAAAGTGATCCCCAGGTTTAACAACCAGATCAACTGGATTAGGAATCCTGCAAGTAAGAGATATAAATTCCCCGCCTCAAGTGCTTTGGTGATATCCTGGATCTCTGACAAGCTGAATAATACCAGGAGGATTCCCAGCATAAGGATGATTGCCAAAAGGATTTTTCGCATTTCCTGATTATACAGGATATGGTTTCCTGCTGTATTACCAGGAATATAAAAAAACGATACTCTGCTTACTTGTGGTTAACAAGAAACCACCTGGTTACTTGACGATGATGTCAATTAATCCAGGTGGTAAATATTTAATGAAAAACTTTCAGAAGAGATGTTCTTTTATCTTCGTCTTCCTCCGACGAGATTCACAAAATAAAACAACTGCAGCAGCGCAGTTACCAATGCAGCAACATAAGTCAGGGCGGCTGCATTTAAAACATTACTGACGCCTCTCATCTCTTCCTGGCTGGTGACCAGACCAGAGTCCAGCAGAAGTTTTCTGGCACGGTTTGAAGCGTTTAATTCAACCGGAAGTGTTGCAAATGCAAATAATGCGCCGCCAGCGAAGGCAAATACACCAGCCCAAGCAAGCCCTGTGAAATTTAATAATAGACCAGCAAAGATCATGATCCATCCCAGGTAAGATCCGATATTGACCATGGGAACAAGGGCAGCTCGGAATTTCAGCGGCAGGTAATCCTCTGCATCCTGCATGGCATGTCCAAGTTCATGAGCTGCAATGGCAAGTGAAGCCACAGATGCATTTTCAGCCACTCCCTGCGATAGACGCAATATTTTTTTCCTTGGGTCATAATGATCGGTCATATTTCCCGCCACAGTTTCCACCCTGACTCCATAAAGACCACCTGCAGAGATCAATCTTTGGGCTGCCTGGGTACCAGTGACCTGGCTGCGCGAAGGAACCCGACTCCATTTTCTGTACGCGGCACTGACATACCATGATGTGATCATCATGATAATGAACGCAGGAATCATATAGATCATGTAATTTAAATTGTAGAACATATCAACCTTCCTTTATCTGTCCAAAATTCTGTTTATGGATGAAGGAGTAGATCCACTGCGGCATCAAATTGAGGATCAATTCCGTTGTTGTAATCGCTTTCTGTTCTTTCAACGATCACATCTGGTGTCAAGCCAAGTTTATGGATGGTTTGTCCATTGGGGGTCAACCACTTGGCGATCGTAACGCGTATGGCACCTTGGTCATCAGAAAGGGGAACCCAGTTCTGAACAGATCCCTTGCCATAAGTTGTCACTCCCACCAGTTTACCCCTGCTGTGATCCTGTATTGCACCAGCAACAATTTCCGAAGCTGATGCACTTCCTTCGTTCACGAGAACGACCATTGGTATTTCCGTCGCCAAACCACCACCCTCAGCATTAAAAGAATCCTTGGTTCCATCACCATATTGTTCATAGAGTATGACACCATCACCAATAAATTCAGACGCCACTTCAACAGCTGTTTGCAGATACCCTCCGCCGTTATTTCGCAGGTCGAGAATCAACCCAACCGGATTTTGAGCCATTAGGTCTTTCAAGGTATTGCGAAGATCCGCTGTGGTTGAATCTCCAAATGTTACCAGCGTGATATAGGCAATGTTATCCTTTGTTATCTCACCTGTGACACTCGGAACGATTATTTTTTCTCGAATGATATCGAACTCAATCAGCTCATCGTTACCTGTCCGACCTATGCTTAGATGGACATTCGTTCCGGCAGGTCCGACCACCTTCAGGCGGGCTATTTCAGGATTCACTCCGGTCATATCAGCGCCATCAATGGCACGGATCTCATCTCCAGATAACAAACCAGCTTTTTCAGC
>DATEUN010000028.1:0-32239 GCA_035283125.1 Anaerolineales bacterium | reverse complement strand
GATGGTCATGCCTGGAGATGATGTGAACCTGGAAGTGGAACTGATCGTACCGATCGCCCTTGAACAGGGACAGAACTTTGCCATCCGTGAAGGCGGTCTGACCGTCGGCGCTGGTGTCGTCACCAAGATCTTAGAATAGGTGTATTTATGAGCAAGCAAAAGATTCGCATTAGACTTAAAGCGTACGATCATCGTGTGCTCGACCAATCCGTAAAACGGATCGTAGACACTGCAGAGCGAAGTGGAGCCCAGGTAGTTGGTCCAGTACCCTTGCCAACTAAGAAAGAAAGGTTTACAATACGACGCTCGCCTTTCATTGACAAAGATTCTCATGAGCATTTCGAAATTCGTACCCACAATCGTCTGATCGATGTCATCGATCCCGATTCCAAGACGATAGATATGCTGATGCGTCTCAATTTGCCTGCTGGCGTTGATATTGAAATAAAAATATAAGTTGAAAATCCCGTGCTGGCTGATAGCTGTTCACCAGCACGGTAGCACGAGGCGATCCAAGAACATCTGAGTTCGTAGGCCTAAAAATTCAATGAGCCGCGGCGCAAATGTTGACTGGATTGCAACTGGGATGATGCAGTCTGGCCCAGACTGACAGTCTTATAAATATATTGAAGGAGACAATTGATTATGTTGAAAGGGCTGATCGGCAAGAAAATCGGTATGACCCAGATTTTCGATGAAACAGGCGTGGCTTTTCCAGTCACGATCATCGAAGCTGGGCCTTGTTACGTCACACAAGTACGCCTCCCTGAAAACGAGGGGTATGCTGCCGTTCAATTGGGATTTTATGAAACAAATCCCAAGAGACTCACTGGTGGTCAACTTGGACACCTGAAAAAGAATGAACTTCCTCCTCTCAGAGTATTGCGTGAATTCCAAATTAAGGCATCAGAAGTAAAAGTGGGTGATAAGTTCGCCGTAGATATTTTCAATGTCGGAGAACGTGTTGATGTCGTTGGAACAAGTAAAGGGAAAGGTTTCGCCGGAGCTGTAAAGAGATACCATTTCAGCGGTGGACCGAAAACACATGGTCAATCAGACCGGCATCGCGCTCCTGGTTCGAATGGTTCTGGCACAACTCCAGGTCGTGTCTATAAAGGTTCCCGTAGACCGGGGCATATGGGTTCTGAACGGGTTACCTCCCAGGGTTTGAAGGTGGTCCTTGTAGACCCGGAACGCAACTTGCTTGCTGTCAATGGTGCCGTACCAGGTCCCAAAGGTGGGCTGGTGTTGATCAAAGATGCACGCAAGCAGTAAGCGGAAATTGATGGGAGCTGAAAAATCATGAAAGTAGATGTCGTAAACATGCAGGGCGAAAAGGTCAAGACGGTGGATCTACCGGTTGAGATCTTTGAAACCCAAATCAATAAAGACCTTATGCACCAGGCTCTGATGTTGCAGCTTGCTAATGCAAGGCTTGGAACACATAAAACCAAGACCCGCAGTGAAGTATCGGGTGGTGGAAGAAAACCATGGAAACAGAAAGGAACTGGCCGGGCAAGGCAAGGATCCATCAGGTCGGCACAATGGGTAGGAGGTGGAAAGATCCATACCCCACGACCGCGAAAATATACAAAACTTATGCCCCGACAGATGCGAAGAAATGCCATCCGTTCCGCACTTTCGGTTAAAGCTTCTGATGCCGCTATTGTTGTTCTGGATGAATTAACCCTGCCTGAGGCAAAAACGAAATTGATGGCCCAGGCTTTGAATCGGTTGGTCGGAGATGCGAGTGCGTTGATCCTGGTTGCAGAAAAGAATAGCAGCTATGATGTTGTAACTCGATCCACCAATAATATACCTGATGCAAAGATATTAATGGCGAGTTACCTGAATATTCGTGACCTATTCAAATACGAAAAATTGGTACTTCCGTTAAGTGCATTGGATGTATTGAAAACTTACTTGGTATAGGAGGAGGCCACCATGCTGACTATTTATGATGTACTCCGACGTCCGTTGATAACTGAGAAGACCAATTATCAATCAGGAAAACTTCGTCAATACACGTTTGAAGTTGCGAAAGACGCAACCAAGGGTTTGGTGAAAGATGCCATTGAAACCCTGTTTGATGTAAGTGTTGTTAGAGTGAATGTTTTGATCGCACCTGCTAAAAGAAGCCGCCGTGCAAAAAGCCGACGTCTCATGGTTCGAACAGCAGGATATAAAAAAGCCATTGTTACTCTGGCTGAAGGTGACACTCTTGATATGTTTGAAGGGGTTCAATAATGGCTGTAAAAAAATATAAACCAACAACCCCTGGTCAGCGTGGAATGACCGGCTATAGTTTTGATGAGATTACCAAAAGCAAACCTGAGCGTAATCTCGTGATTGTGCGTAAAGCACAAGCCGGACGTAATGCCTATGGTAGAGTCACCGTACGCCATCGTGGTGGTGGTGTCCGCAGATTCATCAGGATCGTGGATTTCAAACGAGACAAACGGGATATTCCTGCTCGTGTTGCTGCTATTGAATACGACCCTAACAGAACTGCCAGACTTGCTTTATTGTTTTATGCTGATGGATTCAAATCTTATATTCTTGCTCCGGTGGGATTAAAGGTTGGAGATACTATTGTTTCAGGAAACCAGGCAGAGATACGACCCGGAAACTGTCTTCCATTATCCAGTATTCCAGTTGGTACGATGGTACACAACGTGGAGATCAAGGAAGGTAAAGGCGGTCAAATGGTTCGATCTGCCGGTGGTTCAGCCCAGTTGTTAGCCAAGGAAGGTGAATACGCCCAGATCCGAATGCCATCTGGAGAAGTTCGACTGATCCGTCAAACTTGTTATGCAACAATAGGACAGGTCGGAAACCTTGAGCATAGCAATATAAAATTGGGGAAGGCTGGTAGAAAACGTCACATGGGTATCCGCCCAGCAGTTCGTGGTACCGCAATGTCACCAAGAGATCATCCCCATGGTGGTGGTGAAGGTCGCCAACCTGTTGGAATGCCCGGACCAAAAAGTCCATGGGGTCGACCGACTCGTGGATATCGAACACGACGAAATAAAGCGACCACCAAGTATATTGTGCGCCGTCGTAGCAAGTCCAAGCGCTAATTGAGAGTCGGATAAGCGAGGAACGTAAATATGTCACGATCGTTGAAAAAAGGGCCATTTATTGACCCGAAACTCTTGAAAAAAATTGAAAACATGAACCAGAACGGCGAGAAAAAGGTTATTAGGACCTGGAGTCGGGCAAGTGTGATCTTTCCCCAGATGGTAGGCCATACGATCGCTGTCCATGATGGTCGCCGCCATGTACCGATCTATGTTACAGAAAATATGGTCGGTCATCGCCTGGGTGAATTTGCACCTACACGTACTTTTCGTGGTCATCAAACATCTGCTGATAAGAGTGCATAAAGGAGAAGAAGATAATGGCACATGATATTAAAGCGCACCTTCGTTTTCTTCCCCTATCGGCCCAAAAAGTCAGATTAGTGGTGGATGCCGTTCGTGGAAAAGATGCAGTCAAGGCTGTGGACACGCTTCGTTTTATGCCGCAGCGTGCAGCAGAACCGGTCATGAAATTATTAAATTCCGCCATTGCGAATGCTGAAGAAAATTTTGGAGTCAGCAGGGATGATTTGTTCGTGGCGACAATATTTGCAGATGAAGCACCAACTCGTCGCTGGAGACGGTTTGCCGCAAGAGGACGTTTTAAAGCTATCTTACGGCGCACATCGCACGTTACAGTTATTCTGCGTGAACGGGAAACCGCCTGATCGGCAGAGAGAAGGAGAAATAAATGGGTCGTAAAGTACATCCTATCGGTTTTCGCTTGAACGTCACCCGCGCCTGGAAAGGACGCTGGTTCGCTGAAGGTACTCAATACCGGGAGCAGTTAAACCAGGATCTGGCAATTGAAAACCTAATTCTTGAAGCATCCGGCAGGGCAGGTGTCTCCAATGTTGAGATTGAAAGATTCCCCGGGAAGATCAAGACTACGGTACACACAGCCAAACCAGGCATACTGATTGGTAGAAAAGGCGAAGGAGTAAAGAAAATCCGCCAAAGCCTTGAAGAACTTACCGGTGTAAAGATGGACCTTGATATCAAGGAGATCAAATCACCTGATATGGATGCTTATCTTGTTGCACGCAATATTGCAGATCAGCTTGAACGGCGAATCAGTTATCGCCGTGCGATGAAACGTGCGATCCAGCAAGCAATGCGTCAGGGCGCTGAAGGGATCAAAATTGAAGTTGCAGGACGTTTAAGTGGTGCAGAAATGGCCAGAACAGTCTGGTTGCGTGATGGTCGAGTTCCGCTGCAAACCTTACGAGCTGATATGGATTTCTCCAAGGCTGAAGCTTTGACCACGTATGGTCGAATCGGTGTCAAGGTATGGGTCTATAAAGGTTTGTTCAAATCTGAATTCGATGAAAAACTTGAGACGACCGAAGGCGTCTACGTCAGTCAATAGGGAACGTCCTGGTCTTTTGAAGAGAGGTTGAAGCTATGTTAATGCCTAAAAGAGTGAAATGGCGCAAGCAAATGCGCGGAAGAATGAAGGGTAAGGAATTACGAGGTGCCCAGATAAGTTTCGGCGAATTCGGCCTGCAGGCGTTGGAACCGGGTTGGGTGACTGCACGACAATTGGAAGCCGCCCGCCGTACGATAGTTCGCACGATGAAGCGCCGTGGAAAGGTCTGGATCCGGATCTTCCCTGATAAACCTTATACCCAGAAACCTCCTGAAACGCGGATGGGAAAGGGAAAAGGTAACGTGGAATACTGGGTATCCGTAGTAAAACCAGGTCGAGTCATGTTCGAAGTGGCTGGGTTGCCAGAAGATATTGCCAGGGAAGCGCTCAATCTTGCCCGATATAAATTCTCGATAAAAACCAAAGTCATTGCACGCTTTGAAGCTGGTGGAGGAGAACAGGCATGAAGCTAAAAGAGATCCGCGCCCTCTCTTCTGAGGAATTAAAAACTAAATTGGCAAATGCTCGCGAAGAATTAATGAATCTTCGATTCCAGGTAGTTTCCGGTCAGCTCACTGATACCAGCAGACTACCAATAGTTCGGAAAGAGATTGCCCGAATACAGACGATCATCAACGAACGAGTTGAGACGACTGACCAGGAAGGTGAATAATGAATAACCGTCGTCGAATGAATGGTGTTGTGACCAGTAATAAAATGACAAAAACTGTTGTAGTTGAGGTGACACGAACTTATCGCCATCCTCTTTACAGAAAAGTAGTCCATTCAAGTATGAGAGTAAAAGCCCACGATGAACTTAATTGCCAGGTTGGTGATATGGTTCAAATAGTGGAAAGCCGCCCTATATCCAAGCAAAAGAAATGGGTTGTGGAAGCTATCACTAAACATGAAATTCGTTCTGAAGACTCCATTGTGGAGGTAGAACTATGATTCAACAAGAAACTCGGATGAAAGTCGCGGATAACTCCGGAGCTCGTGAGATTCTTGTCATCCAGGTTTTGGGTGGAACGAGAAGGCGATACGGAAGAGTTGGCGATGTTGTTGTTGCCACCATAAAATCTGCCACACCACAGGGTGCTGTAAAGAAGAGCGAGATCGTAAAAGCGGTTATTGTACGGTGCAGCAAGGAATACCGTCGTGAAGATGGATCGTATATTCGTTTTGATGACAATGCTGCTGTAATCCTTGATACGGATGGTCATAATCCAAAGGGTAGTCGAATTTTTGGACCTGTAGCACGTGAATTACGTGATAAAGGTTTTACGAAAATCGTTTCTCTGGCTCCGGAAGTCCTTTGAAAGGGAGATTATCATAAATGAGAACGAAGATTAAAAAAGGTGATACTGTTGAAGTGATCAGCGGAAAACTCGAAGATATGGGAAAACGAGGAGAAGTGATCAAGGTATTTGTCGATGAAAGACGAGTAACAGTCCAGGGAGTAAACCTGAGAGTTAAACACCAGCGTCAGGTTCAAAAACAAGGGAGAACCATCAATCCTGGACGAATCAAATTTGAAGGTCCTGTTCACATATCGAATGTTATGCTGGTATGTCCTAAATGCAATGAACCTTCAAGAGTTGGGATCCAACGCGATGAATCCGGATCACACCGTGTTTGCAAGAATTGCAAGGCATTGCTGGATTAATAGGCCGGTTTGGAGCATTGAAAATGAATAAAATGAAGGAAAAATATCAAAACGAGATCGTGCCGGCCTTAATGAAAACCTTTGAATACAAGAACATTATGGAGGTTCCGCGAATTTCCAAAGTGATTGTAAACATTGGCATGGGTTCGGAGATGGAAAATGCCAAAGCAATCGAAGCTGCAGCAGCTGACCTGGCAATGATTACCGGTCAAAAACCGGTTCTGACAAAAGCAAAGAAGAGTATTGCTGCATTCAAGTTGCGTGAAGGCAGGATCATTGGAACCAAAGTTACATTGCGTGGAGAACGCATGTGGGCATTTCTGGACCGTCTTATGAATGTTGCTCTCCCACGCGTTAGAGACTTTAGAGGTGTTTCTCCAGACTCATTCGATGGTCGTGGAAATTACACACTGGGACTAAAGGACCAGTTGGTTTTTCCTGAGATCGAATACGATAAGATCGATAAATTGAGGGGTATGGAGATCACAATTGTAACCACTGCCAGGAATGATGACCATGGAAGAATGTTGATTCAACTATTTGGCATGCCGTTCAGGAAGGAAGCTTAAATATGGCAAGTACTTGTATGAAATATCGTGAAACCCGGCGGAAATATGAAAACCGTATTCGCCACCGCTGTACGATTTGTGGACGCCCCCGGGGGTATATACGACGATTTGGTCTCTGTCGTATTTGTTTCCGTGAGTTAGCCCTGGAAGGAAAAATTCCTGGTGTTATCAAGGCATCTTGGTAGCACAGTGGAGGTGAATGTATGAGTGTTTCTGATCCTATCGCTGATATGCTGACCCGCATTCGTAACGCGGTCATGAGCGGTCAAAGTTTGACCGCAATGCCGAACTCTAAGGTCAAGGTTGAGATTGCCAAGATCCTTAAAGAAGAAGGTTATCTCGAATCGTATGAAGTTGTCGATGGAGAACGCCCGGGTCAATTTATTCTGCGCCTGAAAATCAAATATGTTGGAGAACGACGTGATCGTCATGCTGTATTAACGAATCTGCAGCGGGTCAGTCGTCCCGGCAGGCGTGTTTATACAAAGAAACAGGATATTCCTTGGGTCCTCTCAGGATTGGGAATAGCCATCATTTCAACACCAAAAGGTATTATGACCGGCCAAAGCGCCCGTCAAAAGAACCTTGGTGGTGAACTTCTTTGCAAAGTTTGGTGAGACAGGAGGTCGCAAAGTGTCTCGAATAGGACGTATGCCCGTGGATATCCCGGCTGGTGTGCAGGTAAATATTAAAGGTTCCACGGTTAGTGTAAGTGGACCAAAAGGTGAGTTGGCGCGCGAATTTTCTTCTTCCATAAAAATTAAAATGGAAGAGAACCAACTCATGATAACAAGGTCCTCAAATCTACCTGCACAACGTGCCTTGCATGGAACTACACGTGCAGTATTAAATAATATGGTTGTTGGCGTGAGCACCGGTTTTGAAAAAGCATTGGAATACGAAGGTGTTGGCTACCGGGCTGAGATGAGTGGACCGAAACTGGTCATGTACCTTGGTTATTCTCATCCAATTGAAATCGAACCTCCAGAAGGTATAACTTTCGAAGTGGAAGCAAAGACCCGCCAGGTGTTCGTCAAAGGTTTCAACAAGGAAATCGTAGGTCAGATCGCAGCAAATATCCGGGAGCTTCGCCCACCTGAGCCATATCACGGAAAAGGCATTCATTATCTGGGTGAGAGAATCCGTCGTAAACCAGGTAAATCTGGAAAGGCTATGTAAACTTATGGCAAAAAAGACAAATTCTGCAGCTCGTATCCGGCGTCATGCACGTGTACGAAAAAGTATTGTAGGGACTTCCCAGAGACCGCGTTTGTGTGTATTCCGAAGTCTCACCGAGATCTATGCCCAGGTAATTGACGATTCCAATGGTCAAACACTGATCTCAGCTTCGACGATCGATGGCGAATTGCGAAGCCAAATGGAAGGTATCGATAAATCCAAACAGGCACAACTCGTTGGTAAAGCAATCGCTGAGCGTGCGAAAAGCAAGGGAATTAACTCAGTTGTATTTGATAGAGGCGGTTTTCGCTATATGGGCCGTGTAAAAGCATTGGCAGAAGGCGCTCGTGAAGGTGGCCTGGAATTCTAGGTCAAGTGGAGACATATATGACAAATCAGCAGAACCAACCATATGAACAACTCCAGGAGGAACAACCTCTTGATGAGCGCGTTATCGAAATTGCCAGAGTGGCAAAAGTAGTAAAAGGTGGACGAAGATTCCAATTCCGGGTAACCATTGTTGTCGGTGACAACAATGGGAAAGTCGGCATGGGAATAGGTAAAGCTAATGCTGTACCTGAAGCCATGAGGAAGGCAACAGAACGTGCACACAAGAATTTGCATAAAGTATTTCTTGCGCGAACAACTGTGCCTCATGAAGTCATTGGTCAAATGGGTGGAGCAAAAGTCCTCTTAAAACCTGCATCTCCGGGAACCGGTGTTATTGCAGCAGGTGGTGTACGCGCTGTTGTTGAAGCGGCTGGAGTAAGAGATATTCTCACAAAATCATTGGGAAGTGCAAATGTACTGAATGTTGTTCAAGCTACATTTGATGCCCTTGATAAGATGAAATCTCCTCAAGTTGAAGCTTCGAGACGCGGAAAACCAATCTCTGATCTTATTCCATTCTGGGAGAGGAGAAAGAGCAATGGCTAAAGCAAAAAGCTCTGTTGGAAAAATAAAAATAACTCTCGTTAGAAGCTCTATTGGTTATCCTATTGGCCAGAAAAGGACTGTTTTGGCATTGGGACTTCATAGAATAAACCAGACAGTTGAACATAATGACACTCCTGCAGTCAGAGGTATGGTTAATAAAGTTATCCATCTGTTGAGTGTTGAAGGATAAAAGTAATATGAAACTTAATGATCTGCAACCAAATCCCGGTTCCAAAAAAGACCGGAAACGTGTAGGCCGTGGAACAGCTTCAGGAAAAGGAAAAACTGCAGGCCGTGGCACCAAGGGTCAAAATTCCCGTGCTGGATCTGGCGGTCATCTTTACCGTCAGGGCGGTAACCTGCCATACTTCCGAAGATTACCGTTCCTGCGTGGATATGGTTTTACACCACCCAACCAGGTGGAGTATTTCGAAGTAAATTTGGAACAGCTGAAGGATTTTGAAGCCAATACCGAAATAACACCAGAATCTCTCGTCGAAGCGAATTTGGTCCGGAACTTGCGAAAACCAATTGCGATACTTGGTAAAGGCGAGGTTTTAAATCCTTTAAAACTGCGTGTTCACAGGATCACCAAAAGTGCTCGAGAGAAGATCGAAGCAGCTGGTGGCAGTGTGGAATTAATTGCTTAACCGGAAAGCATAAGGAGAGATATGAAGTCCACTTTTTCTGCCTGGCGATACCTTTGGAAATCGGAAGATATCCGCAGGAAATTATTGATCACATTGGGATTGCTGGTCATATATAGACTTGCAGCTAATGTTCCTGTTCCTGGAATCAACACAGCTGCTTTGGCGAATATGCGGGCAAACCTGGGAGCCTCGGGAACTTTCTTTGATTTTCTGGATCTGCTTTCCGGTGGTACTGTTTCCAGTTTTTCATTACTTTCCATGGGCGTTTATCCATATATTACTGCCCAGATCATTCTCCAACTGCTGGTACCCATTATCCCGGCACTTCAACGGCGAATGGAAGATGATCCCCGTGAAGGAAAGAAGTGGATGGAAAAATGGACCTATTACCTGGCTGTTCCAATGGCGGCACTTTCTGCATTCGGACAGATCAACATATTCAACAATATTTCGGTCAGGGCAGGCAGTGGACCCATTCTTGATTTTGGATTTTCTGCAAATCTCCTTTTACCTTCCATGGCCATGCTTTTAAGCATGATCGCTGGAACCATGTTTGCGATCTGGTTGGGAGAGCTGATATCTGAATTCGGAGTTCGTGGTCAGGGTTTGTCTTTGATCATATTCGCTGGAATTGTCTCGAAAATGCCCAGCAATTTTCGCTCGATTCTGGCAGATGAACAGAATCGTGTTTTCATGATCATTTTCACGATTATATTGATCATTTTGACAATCTTTGCAATTGTTTACGTCCAACAGGGACGAAGAAATGTACCTGTTATGTATCCTGGTCGGAGGATGGGTAACAGAATGTCAATGCCTGTCAAAGGATCATTGCCTTTGATGGTGAATATGTCTGGAATGATCCCTTTGATATTCGCCAGTGCATTTCTGCAATTCCCTGCGATCATTGCAAGTTACTTTGCAAACTCAAGTGTTGAGTGGATAAAGAATTTATCTGCCTCCACGACGCAAATATTCGGTGGTGGTTCATGGGTTTATTGGTTGTTATATTTCCTCATGGTTGTTGGTTTCACATTCTTCTATACCGATGTTTTGTTTGCCCAGCAAAATTATGGCGATAACCTGAAAAAAATGGGTGCTCAAATACCAGGAGTTAACCGTGGTACTCCAACACAGAAATACCTGACCAAGGTTCAGCGCAGGGTAACTCTGCCTGGAGCTTTGTTCCTGGGTATCATTGCCATTCTTCCCTTCCTGGTTCAATTGGTCTTACCAATAGCATCGCAGACATCAGGACTGTTCCTGGTTTCCTCAGCCGGACTGTTGATCGTGGTTGGTGTAGTCCGGGACCTGTTCCTTAATATCGATGCCGAATTGCAATTGCATGGGTACGATGATTCTCTTCTTGTAAGGTAGTGATTCGAGTGCCTACTTATATCGTGTTTATTGGACCTCCAGGAGTTGGTAAAGGAACCCAGGCGGAACTCGTTTCCGAGCGGACTGGTTTACCTCATATCTCTTCTGGTGATCTTTTTCGCGAGAATATTAAAAATCAAACGCAGTTGGGAAAATTGGCTCAATCATTTATGACCAAAGGTGAATTGGTTCCAGATAGTATCACCATCTCCATGGTCCAGGATCGCCTGAAGGAATCAGATTGTGCGAACGGTGCGCTTTTGGACGGTTTTCCTCGAACACCAAAGCAGGCGGATGAATTGGAGCAGATATTAAAAACTTTTAATGGAAAGGTGAATTTTGTTCCTTATATTTCTGCAGCAAATCAAGTCCTTATTGACCGGTTAGGTGGTCGTTTGGTTTGCCGTGAAAACGGGCATGTCTTTCACATTAAAAATAATCCTCCGAAATTGGAAGGTGTTTGTGACCATGACGGATCGAAACTCTATACCAGGGATGATGATCGGGTTGAAACGATTAAACACCGTATCCAGGTTTATCTTGAACAAACAATGCCTCTGATTGAATACTACCGCAACAAGGGAATCCTGGTTGAAATCGATGGATCAAGAGATATTGAGAATGTCACCAATGATATTCTTACAGCAATCGGATTTAATAAATGATGAATTGGGCTGGTCAGGTTAATATCAAGAATGCGGCTGAAATACTGCTTATGCGGGAAGCTGGGAGAATTAATGCACAAGCCCTAGCTGTGGTTAAAGAACTTTTACAACCAGGTGTATCTACCGCAGACCTCAACGCGGCTGCTGAGGAATCTCTGCGGAAGAATGGTGCCTATTCGCCTTTCAAAAATTATGGTAACCCACCTTATCCGGCATCTATCACTGTCAGTATCAATGAAGAATTGGTGCATGGCATACCGGGAAAAAGGAAATTAAAAGAAGGCGATATCGTTTCAGTAGATTGTGGTGCTGTAGTCAATGGATTTGTTGGCGATTCAGCATTCACTGCGGGAGTAGGTGAGATTTCACAAAAAGCTCAAAAACTCCTGGATACGACCCAAAAGGCACTTGAAATAGGCATCGATCAGATGCGAATGGGTAATTTTACGGGAGATGTTTCTTCAGCCATTCAAGATTTTGTTGAAGGGAAAGGATACCACGTCACTCGTGAATATACAGGGCATGGAGTTGGCCGGCAGATGCATGAAAATCCGCAGGTACCCAATTATGGTACCGCTGGGACTGGTATTGTGTTCAAGCCCGGAATGACAATTGCGTTGGAGCCCATGGTATTGATCGGAACGGATAAAACGAGAGTATTATCCGACCAGTGGACAGTAGTTTCGGCTGATGGATCATTGACAGCACATTTCGAACATTCAGTTGCTGTCACCGAAGGAGAACCTCTACTCCTGACAGTCCTTTGATCCACAAAATGAACCTGTTCTATGGACGGAATTTTGTTAAGCAAGTATAATTCAAACTTTGGCAATACAGCCATGTGATTGGGTTAAGGAGTTTAGAAATAATGAAAGTATCTCCATCAATTAGAAAACGTTGCGCAAAATGCAAGGTCATAAAACGCAAAGGCATACTTTTTATCATCTGCGAAAATCCCAAGCACAAGCAGCGACAAGGATAACATAGACTATGGCAAGAATAGAAGGTATTGACTTACCACGTAACAAACGAGTTGAAGTAGGCCTGACTTATATTTTTGGTATTGGACCAACTCGTGCAAAAGAACTATTAACCGCAACCTCAATCAATGCTGATACTCGTATCAAGGATTTAACTGAGGCTGAAGTTGCCGCAATGCGCGAATATATAACCAAGAATTGGAAAGTTGAGGGAGACCTACGTCGTTCAGAGCAATTAAATATCAAGCGTCTGATTGAGATAGGTTGCTACAGGGGTTTGCGTCATCGCCGTGGTTTGCCGGTTCGTGGTCAACGAACACGTACAAATGCTCGCACCCGCAAGGGAACCAAGAAGACAGTTGCTGGTCGCGGAAGACGTCGTGGTGGCAAGAAATAACTGCCAGTTTAATCAACACATGAGAGAGGTATTATGGCTCAAAACGTAAGATCAGCACGTCGTGGCGGATCAAAAAAAACAAAACGATCATTATCTGTTGGCCAGGTGCATATTAATGCAACATTCAACAACACGATCGTGACGATCACAGATACCGAAGGTAATACCCTTACCTGGGGCAGTGGTGGATCAGTTGGTTTCAAAGGATCAAGAAAGAGCACTCCTTTTGCAGGCCGACTTGCCACTGAACAAGCGATCAAAGCTGCCCAGTCAATGGGTATCCAGGAAGTTGACTTGTTTGTAAAAGGTCCAGGACCTGGTCGGGAATCTGCTATCAGGGCAGTTCAATCGATGGGAATCAAAGTTCGGTCGATAGCAGACCTGACCCCTGTTCCCCACAATGGCTGCCGTCCACCTAAAAAGCGCCGTGTGTAATTTGGATAAAAGAGGATAGAATAATATGGCAAGATATATAGGTCCGGTTTGTAAACTTTGCCGGCGAGAAGGCGAAAAATTATTCTTAAAGGGAGAACGTTGCTTCTCCCCTAAATGTGCGTTTGATAAACGTCCTTATGCACCCGGAGCTCATGGAAAATCCATGCAAGGTGGTGGAGGAAGACGCCGCGGTGGTACTGGCCGAGAATCAGACTATGCACTCCAACTTCGTGCAAAACAGAAAGCCCGCCGGGTCTATGGCGTTTTGGAACGTCAATTCAGGCGTTATTTCAGCATTGCTTCGAAACAACGAGGGTTGACTGGTTTAGGTTTGCTTCAAACACTGGAATCCCGTCTGGATAATGTTGTTTATCGAATGGGATTTGCAAGCAGCCGCGCACAGGCGCGTTTATTGGTCAGCCATGGTCATTTCACTGTTAATGGACGCAAGACAGATGTTCCTTCGATGCTGGTAGGTATCGGTGATGTTATTACCGTTCGAGAAGGTTCGCAAAACACAACGTTTTTCAAAGAACTTCCTGAGTTTGCTGAAACTCGTAATGCACCCATGTGGATCAATCGTGATATCAAGAATCTGACAGGAAGTGTTTTGCGTTTACCTGAACGTGCTGAGATCGACGCAAACCTTAACGAACAATTGATCGTTGAGTATTACTCTCGATAATCGGTTGGCAATTAGTTATTAAAGGGGTGCTGAAGAGCATAAGGGAGAGGTGAACCGTGACTGGTTTAATAAACATGGAAATGCCTAAAATCGAGCGCGATGCCGAAGCAAGGAATTACGGAAAGTTCGTGATCGGTCCATTGGAGCAGGGTTATGGAATGACCCTTGGTAATGCATTGCGACGGGTACTGATTTCATCTTTGGATGGTTTTGCAGTTACATCAGTCCGCATTTCTGATGTGTTGCATGAATTCAGTGATATTCTTGGAGTCAGAGAAGATGTCTTGCAGGTAATGCTGCAAATAAAACAATTGAGATTGGTTCTCCATGATGTGGAAACCACTCGAATGCACCTGGATGTTCGTGGTGAAGGAATTGTGACCGCTGCAGATATTATCGCTCCACCTGAAGTTGAGATCATAAATCCCGACCTGTACCTGTTCTCCGCTGATAATTCCAAAACACATCTCGATATCGAATTTACGATCGAGCGGGGTCGTGGTTATTCTCCAGCCAACGATCGCGGCGGCCATTTACCAATAGGTGAATTACCAGTTGATGCAATTTTCGGACCGGTCAAGAAGGTCAATTGGGAAATACAATCTGCTCGTGTTGGTCAAAGCACGAATTATGACAAACTGATTCTCGAGATCTGGACAGATGGAACTGTCTCGCCAGAAAAAGCGATGAGCACAAGTGCAAAAATTCTAATAGAGCATCTTCGTTTTATTGCAGGTGTCAGTGAAGAATCACTTGCGTTATCAATTGAGGAAGAAGTAAGTACCTCCGGTCTGACGAGTGAAGTTGCAGAAACACCAGTTGAATCTCTTGATCTTTCAGTGAGAGTATTCAATTCTCTGAAACGAACTGGTATCACTACTGTAGGTGACGTACTCGAGTTATTGGATAAAGGTGATCAGGCTGTCATGTCTATTAGGAATTTTGGAGAAAAAAGCCTTGATGAACTTCGCCTGAGAATGGTTGAGAAAGGTTATATGAAAGATGAGACTCAGGAAGAGTTGGAGTAGTTTAAAATGAGACACCAAATAGCAGGAAAAAAACTTAATCGGAGCAAAGGTGCTCGGAATGCCTTGAGAAGAAATTTGATTAATCAATTATTTACTCATGAGCGAATTCAAACGACAGAGGCAAAAGCTTCTGCCATCAGGGCAGAAGCAGAGAAGATGATCACAACTGCACGGAACTCTATCGATAAAAGTGAATCAGAAAAAGTTGCAGCAAGACGTTTGATTGCTTCAAAAGTCAGTAACCATGCCATTGTAAATAAATTGTTTGATGAAATTGCACCACGTTTTGTCGGACGTCCAGGTGGTTATACCCGGGTGATGAAATTAGGTCCACGTTTAGGTGATGCAGCAAAAATGGTCCTTCTGGAACTTGTGGAAGATTAAGTCATCTTCGATCAGATCTATATGTTGCACAGACAGTAATCACTGTCATTAAAATGGTACGTTACCAGATTATCATAGCTTACGACGGCACAAGGTTTTCAGGCAGTCAGAGGCAGGCAAATTCCCGGACTGTTCAGGATGAACTTGAAAAAGCGCTTAGGAAAATTAAGTGGCATGAAAGTTCAGTGATCCTTGCTGGAAGGACAGACGCCGGAGTTCATGCCCAGGGTCAAGTCGCTGCATTCGACATGGAATGGAACCATTCCAATATCGATTTACAGAATGCCCTGAATGCCTATCTTCCGAAGGATATCTCTGTGAGCCAGGTAAATTCGGTTAATATGCGATTCCATCCCAGGTTTGATGCCAGGTGGCGCTTATACCGATACAGGATTTACTCCCAGCCGGTGAGAGACCCGCAAAGAGAACGGTTTGCCTGGAGGATCTGGCCAGCACCGCCCTCATTACAACCATTGGCTGATACATGGTTGGGAACACACAGTTTCACTGCTTTCGGATCCCCGCCACGGACTGGAGGCAGTACAACAAGGACAGTTTTTAACGCAGGTTGGAAACAATGTGGAGATGAATGGACCTTTGAAATTAAAGCGGATGCCTTCCTTTATCATATGGTTCGCAGGATCGTATTCGCACAAATTGCTGTCATCCAGGGAAAGATCTCAAAAAATGATCTGACCGCTGCTTTGGAAGGTTCATTTGAATTGCCGTCCGGATTGGCACCACCAAACGGTTTGACCCTGGTTGAGGTAGGTTATTGATTATTCTGGTAGTTGAGAATGAAATTGGAGAGACAAAGTGTATAAATCTTATTATCCGAAAGCTGCAGAAATATCCCGCGAATGGGTTCTTGTGGATGCGGCTGGTCAAAATTTAGGAAGGCTTGCGACCCAAATCGCCTCCCTTTTACTGGGAAAACATAAACCTACATTTACCCCAGGAGTAGAAATGGGGGATTTTGTGGTCGTAATTAATGCGTCAGAGATAACTGTTACTGGTACCAAGCTTGATGACAAAGTATACAATCATCATTCCGGTTATCCAGGTGGATTGAATTCAATAAGCTTGCGAGATCAATTGAAGAAGCACCCTGATCGTGTTATTTCCAGCGCAGTCTGGGGAATGCTTCCTCATAATAAAATGGGAAAACATCTCCTCAAGAAACTAAGAGTCTATTCAGGTGCTGAGCACCCCCATAACACTCAAAACCTCAAAAAGGTTAACGAGTAAACGGAGCAGGAAGGATTAAATGACTGTTCAATATTATGAAGGCGTTGGACGCCGAAAACAAAGTATAGCCCGGGTACGGGTGATGAGTGGTTCCGGGAGTTTTCTTGTAAATGATAAGGAAGCTAAGGAATTCTTTACAAGATTGGGTGATTATGAAGCCATTCTTGCTCCATTAGCTGCAGCTGGTGAATCATTGAGTTCCTATGATATTTCAGTAAAGGTTACTGGTGGCGGTGTTACCGGAATGACTGATGCAGTCGTACTGGGTTTGGCACGTGCACTCACCAAAACCAATCCTGATTGGAAACTTGCAATGCGAAAAGGTGGATTTCTGACAAGGGATCCTCGTGTGAAAGAACGTAAGAAACCAGGTTTGAAGAAAGCCCGGAAGGCACCTACTTACACCAAGCGTTAAATTAATATTCATGGGCGTTCAGGCCTGTGAACCTTTCATCCGCGGAGGACGCGGGGTACACTTATGTAATGATCAGTGGACCCTGTGTGCTCCTCGGTTCATTTAAGGAGTTCTTATGCAAGGAATAATCATTCTCGGTCTTGGACCTGGGAGTCCTTCACAATTAACGCAGGAGGCATGGGAAGTTCTAAACAATGCCGATGAAATTTGGCTGCGTACAGACCAACATCCAACAATAGATGCGTTTCCTTCATCAATAAAAAAAATACATTCATTTGATTATTTATATGAGCAAAGTGATTCTTTTGATGATGTTTATTCCAAAATCATTTCCAAAATCATTGAGCTGGGTACTAGTGAAATGGGAGTGATCTATTCGGTTCCAGGTGATCCATTCATAGCAGAAGCGACCAGCCCGGAAATTGCGAGGCAGGCAAAGGAATTGGGAATTGACTTGCGTATAGTCAATGGACTATCTTTTCTTGAACCAACTTTTTCAGCTCTCGGATTGGACCCATTTCCTCAGATTACCTTGATGGACGCAATGGAATTAAGCCAATTGATTTTGCCTTCATTTCCAGTCGATAAACCGGTTCTTATTGCGCAAATATATTCAAAAATGATAGCAGCTGAAGTAAAAACAACACTGAATTCATTTTATCCGGATGACCACAAAGTCTTTCTTATCCATGCAGCAGGTACTGAAAAGGAAGTGATCGAGAATATTCCATTGTATACGATGGATCGGAGCAAGAATATCGGATTAATGACGAATTTATTCGTTCCTCCAATGGATCAGTTTAAATCATTTGAAGCGTTACAAGAAGTGATTGCCAGGTTAAGGGCACCAGATGGTTGTCCCTGGGACAGGGCACAGACACATCAGACTTTGTCCAGGCATCTTCTTGAAGAAACATATGAAGTGATCGAGGCAATGGAGTCAGATGAGTCAGGTCACATGGCGGAAGAATTCGGGGATCTCTTGTTACAAATAATTTTGAATGCTCAAATTGGAAGTGAGGAAGGAGAATTTAATATATTGAATGTTATTACAGATATTCATGACAAGCTTATCAGGAGACATCCCCACGTTTTCAACAACCAGAAAATTGATGATATTCCTGGTGTGTTGGAGAATTGGGAGAAGATTAAGACAAGTGAGAGAATCGAAGAGAATAACATTCAAGGATTATTGTCTGGTGTCCCATCAATGTTGCCTGCATTGATCCAGGCGCAAGAGTACCAGGAACGAGCTGCCAGGATTGGCTTTGATTGGAGGAACATTGATGGAGTAATCGACAAGATTATTGAAGAGGTAAAAGAAATTAAAGATTCTCGGAACATGGATGAGTTAGCCGGTGAAATTGGTGACCTGGTTTTTTCATTGGTGAATTACTCCCGCTGGAATGATATAGATGCTGAACAGGCTCTTCGTAAAACGAACAAGAAATTCAAAGACAGATTTTCGTATGTTGAACGAATAACTGGTGAAAAGGGAAAATCTCTTTCAGAAATGTCTATGGAAGAAATTGAGGAGATCTGGCAGGAATCAAAAAATGTATTTCCGGGGTAATATTAAGATGGTTATGAAGTTTTATCAATTGATTGGTTAAAATATTGATTCAGGATGTTTTATCATGATATTAAACCAATACTTTTATTAATCGAATGATCTTAATAATTTACATGATTTTTAATAAGAGTAATTGGTAAGAATCTTCTGGTAGAAATATGACGATCGCATTGACATCCATACGCCAACCACAAAGACGACAAAAGTTGTTACGCCGTTTACGACTTTTGGATTTACTTTACCAGAATGCAGATCGAAAACTGATTTTCATTTGTGCTCCAGCAGGTTTTGGGAAAACGACATTATTAACAGACTATGCTGACGATACTGAAATTAGTGTTTGTTGGTATCAGATAAAACTTTCAGATAATAACCTATCTGCTTTTTTCATGCACCTCCTCGCATCAATCCGAGAGAAACAACCCAGTTTCGGAAAATCACTTGAAGATATATTATTTCAGGGGACTAATAACTCACCCAGATCACTTGCCACTGAACTAATTAATGAACTCACCATTGGGATCCAAGACTATACCTTATTGATCCTGGATGATTATCACTTTGTTTGTGAAGATATTGAGATTGTAACTTTCATCGAATTTATCCTGGAAAATCTCCCCGAGCATATTCGGATAATCATAGGATCTCGAAGTGTCTATGGTATCCCAACCGCTTCACTTTTTGTTAATGAAGAACTCTCAATAATATCAGCTGATGATCTCCGGTTTAGGGCTCATGAGGTCAGAGACCTGGCGAGACAACAATTCCAGATCCGCTTAACTGACAAACAATCTGAAGAAATGGTTTTGAAATCAGACGGCTGGATCATTGCTATTCTTCTTGCCTTAAGGGATGGAAAGCATTCATCACCTTTTCTCAAGATGACTGATGCTCTTGACCAGATATTTATTTTCTTCGGCAAAGAAGTATTTTCACAGTTAAATGAATCAATCAAGAATTTCCTGATTACAACTTCTGTTTGTGATGAATTTAATGTGGAAATGGCAAATTTTGTTCTTGATATCAATGATGCTGACCGAATTATTCAATTGATTGAAGATCAGAATTTATTCATTGCCTCAACACCTTCAAGAAAGGGAACTTTCTATCAATATCACCAGTTATTTAAGGAATTTCTCGAATCAAGTTTTAAAGATTTTTCAAAAGAAAAAAAAGTTGATGTTCATAGAAAATATGCGATATGGTATGAGGCACAAAATGATATACAGAATGCTATTTATCATCTCCAAATGTCAGGCGATCGCGAAAATATGGCTAGGGTTATGGATCGAAACGCAAAGGTCATGTACATATCGGGCCAGGAATCAACCCTCGAAGCTTGGTATAAGTCATTAATTACCAAAGAGGATATATCCGAGAAAGCCCCAGATGTTCTATTAAATCTAGTCAAATCAAGAATAAGCCAGGGAAAGATGGAGGGTATCACCACTCTCCTAGACAAAGCAGAACCAGTATTCATACAAAGACGAGATCATGAGGACAGGGCAAATTTATTAGTTATGAGGGGATTGGCGTCCATCTTTATGGGGGATTACAAAGGATCAATACAATTAGCTAATCAAGCGGAAACATTCGTAGTCAAGCATAATTTGGATCGTCGTTATGCTTTCCAGGCATTACGAGTTCAAGGACTTGGTATTTACTATCAAGGATCAGTAGAGAAATCACTTCCTGTTCTCGAAGAAGCTCTCCGAGGTTTTAAATCTCTCTATGCTTATGATTCATCGGACCGGATAAAACATGAAATAATAATGATCCTTGCTGATATAGGAAATATCGCGTTAAAAAATGTTGATATTTTTAAAGCCCAAGCAAGTTTCCAGGAAGCGTTTGAACTAAGTTTTAATATGCGCGGTAATCGTGGGGATCTGGCTACTAGTGCAAATAATTATGCTTACCTTTCATACCTGATGGGCGATTACCAAAAAGCCTGGCAGTTTTATGAACAATCGTTATCTGCTGCAGAAGAAGTGGGATGGGATCGTGTCATAATAAGTGTTTTAAATGGACAGGCAGAATTATTAGTAAAAATAGATGAATTTGAAATGGCGGAATCTGCACTCAAAAAAGCACTGCAGGTATTATCAAGGAAACCCCCCGGGAAAACCGCCTGTAATACTTACCAAATTATGGCAGAATTGGAAACGCACAAAGGAAATTTCAACCAAGCTATGTATTATCTTCGCGAGGCGGCTTCCAGTAATCAAGAAGATATCAAATTACCGGAGTATCAAATTCGGATGGCTGAGATTTATCTGGTTATGGAGCAGCCGGATCTGGTTATTTCTACATTGCAACCTGTCCTGGATGAATTAAAGAATGAAGAAAATCCTGACCAAAATCGTTCTAAAGCATTATTTTTAATGGCAATAGCATATTTCCTAATTGATGACTTAAATAATGCGCAAGAATATCTATCAAATGCATTTAAGACAGCAGCGAAGTTGGGATATGATTCATTTTTGCTTTCTCTTGCTCACCGACATCCTAATATGGTACTATCCATCCAAAAAATTTGGAAGAATAAACAGCTTGATGTGTTTGTTCAAAGGTTAAAGGATTATAAAGTTGGATATCAAAATATTATTGAGCGGGAGTCTCTTGTTGAAATTCCTGAACAATTGACACTTCAGGTGAAGGGATTCGGAGATGGGGAAATTCGGAGGAACTCTGAGATCATCCCGAATGCTTCCTGGAGATCTGCTGGCGCAAGAGCATTATTCTTTTTCATCCTTGACCGGGGAAAGGTTAAACGCGAAGATATTATTATTCATTTTTGGCCTGAATTTAGCAATGCGAAAGTGAATAGTAATTTTCATGCCACTCTCTGGCGAGTCAGAAATGCATTGGGATCCAAACAGATCATAGCATTCGAAAATGATTACTATTATATTAATCCACTGGTAGAAGTTTTTTATGATGTAAATGAATTTGAAGAGTTATTTAAGAAATTCAAATTAAAGAATACCTCAATTAATGATCAAAGAGGAATCAGCTTGCAGCTCATGGATTTATATAAAGGTGATTATTTATCTGATATAGATATGGAATGGTGTGATATTCGTCGTTCACAACTCCGACAATATTTCAATAATTTCCTTGAAAAAATGGCTTCCATTGAATTAAATCGCGAATCGTACTCTGAAGCTCGAACATTATTCGAAAAAGCAATCGAATTTGACCCATATCAGGATTTTCTGCATTTGGGTTTGATGAAGTGTTTGGTGAAATTAAAACTCACAGCGTTGGCAAAAAAACATTTCCTCAACTATCGGAAGAAACTTCAAGAAGATCTCAAATTGGAGCCAGTTGATGAGTTATATGAATATTTTAATGGTATAAATTGAAAAATGTGTCAAATAGAATACTAAACCACTTGAATCAGCTTTACCGAATTGTTCATATTTTCGTTCATAGTATGAATGTAAAATATCATCAAAGCTTCTTTGAGGAGGTAGGTATGTTTAAACTTGTTAATTATCAACAGAAATTATTATGGTTGACTAAAAATTCTGGAACGATAATCAGGGTCCTGATTTTATTAGTGGTTATTACAGCTGCACTAATTAATCCAGATATTGTGTTGGCGGATCCAGTTATGGGTGGTTCAGTTGGTAGATCTTTGAATTCATTCTGGTTTTGGAAAAATATGACAGAATTCATGAGTCAAAACCTTCCATAAATATCATTCAATAAGCAAATCGCTTTCAACCTTTATAATCAGTGATTCTGAAAATTCTATTTCATAACAAATAAACCTTGCGATGTAAAAAAGGAGATCTTTTTACTGGGTGGAGCCCAGGCAGAAAACCATTAGATTTAGTTTGAGGCTTCAACTAAAAATCTCTTAAAAGTATATCTGCAACGAAATACATTGTTGAGCATATTGAACATATCAACATAAAAATCCTCACATTTCCCACTAATTTGGCGGGAATGTAAATTTCTTTCCATTTTGTTCATAGTTTCGTTCATATTGCTTCTGTAAAATTGCTTCATAGTTTCTATTATCTATGGAGGATAAAATGTTTAATATTTCTTTAAATCAAAAGCAAGTTCTTTGGATTACCAATAATTCTTTGACTGTAATTCGTGTGGTTATATTTATTTTGACCATTGTTTCTGCTGCTCTGTATCATGGAGTTGTTTTAGCTGATCCAGTAATGGGTGGATCAGTGGGGTAGTTAAATTCATAACGAAAGTCTACATCCACAGGTTTGTTAAAACCATAGGTTTTGATGAAAACCGCAGGAATTAATCTCGAGTATTAATAAAAAATATATGGGAGTATTTAAGCCATGACTAAACTACAGATCAATGCACTTGCGACCAAAGCTCTTACAGATCGGAAGTTTGAAGCAGCTATTCTCAATGGACAACGATATGAGCAATTGAGACAATTCCAGTTTCCGGTTGGTGTTCTTAATGCTATTATGCAAATAAAGGGTGAAAACCTGCAGCAATTCATCTATCAACTAAATGATTTGGTGAATTCACCTATCGCATCATAATTGTTCGTAATCAAGAGTGGAACTTGATTTAAACTTTAAAACAAAAAGTCGATTTTTTTCTTCTGAAAATCCTGGGCTTTTTTGGGAATTGAATAATTATTAATCTTTAATACGCTATTTTTGATTAGATAAGTAAGTTTGATATCGAGGAAATGTTTAATGGGTTACACTCCGGATATAACATCTTCAGACAAAGGGTTGGAGATAAACCCAATATATAATTTGAAGCAAACCAGGCGTATGAAAGCGCTTGCGAATATTGATCGGGCAATCATATCTGCTATGGACATTGATATTTTTGCAGATGTTCTTTTTGATCAAATTAACCAACAGTTGGGCGCTGATATATGCCTGTTATACCTTCGCGATAGAGTATCTTCTGAATTTTCATGCAGGCGATCAAGAGGAATCTCTGGATTAACTGGGGTCAATCGACCAACGGTCGCTCTAGAATTGGTTAATTCACAATCTGATCAAAATATAAGAAAAATGGTTGTTTACAATGAGCTTCAATTATCCCAGGTAAGGGATCGTTTACCATATCCTTATGATGAGTACAATTTTTATTCTGCAACTCCTCTGCATAATTCCAACAAGGTAATTGGAGTATTGGAAGTATGTTCGAAGGATCCAATCATTGTAGATAATGATTGGAAAGAATACTTGACGATGATTGCAGCGCAGGCAACCATTGGCATTGAACACCTTTTATTGATCGATAATATCAATAATCTAAATAATGAATTGGTTGATGCCTACGAAAGCACGCTTCTTAGCTGGGCAAAAGCTCTCGAATATAAAGACCAGGAAACCAAAGGACACAGTGACAGGGTCACTAAAATGTCCATCAAACTTGGTAAAGCCCTGGGATTAACTGATGAAGAAATGGTCCATTTAAGACGAGGAGCCATTCTGCACGATATTGGGAAAATGTGTATTCCGGATAAAATATTGCAGAAAAAGGAGCCTCTAACGGAAGAAGAATGGGCTTTGATGAGACGTCACCCAATTTTCGCACAGGAATTCCTTTCTGATATCCAATTTATTCAACCTGCTTTGAATATTCCACTCTTTCACCACGAACGATGGGATGGTTCAGGTTATCCATATGGGTTAAAAGGAAAACAGATTCCATTAGCTGTCCGGATATTTATGGTTGTGGATGTATGGGATGCCTTGTCAAGCACCCGATCGTATCGTGAAGCCTGGAGTATTGACCAGGTGGAAGAATATTTCCATCAAAATTCTGGTATTCTATTTGATCCAATTGTTGTTGAGAAATTCTTTGAGATTCAACACGAACATGATCGCTGGGGTTTGAGTTTAGATCTAAACCTGGTCAATAAAAAGGAAAATATTCCCGTTTCCCCATCTTAAGGAAACATAAACCCGTTAAAATTGCTCATTTGAATTAATAATTAATTTCCAATCCAGGATTGTAAAACAGACTTTGAATAGATTTTAAAGTCTGTTTTTTATTAAAGAATTTCGTTGGTATTAATTAGCCTTTCTTGAATTTTATATATTATGTATAATATATATTATGGATAGTGACCTTGACCTCGAGAACCAACTTGTTAATCGTAAACCGATCAAAGACGAGATCTTTGAAATTCTTCACCAAAGAATCATTGCTGGGAAGTATCAACCCGGAGAATGGTTGCGACAGGAAGAGATCGCGTCTCAACTGGGGGTGAGTCAAACTCCCGTAAGGGAAGCATTGGATCTGTTGGTTTCTGCTGGATTGGCGGAACGCGAACCTTATAAAGGTGTTCGAGTCATGCATTTGTCAGACACAGAGATAGCTGAATCATATGGGATGCGGATGTTTCTGGAGGTTACATCGTCCATGATAGCAGCAAAGCGAATAACTGATCGGGAACTCGAAACTCTTGAAAAAATTGTTGAGAAGACAAAAGGTTTATTAACCCTCAACGATATGGCTGCCCAACGGATCCTGAACCGTCAATTTCACAATGCATTGGTGGCTGCGAGTGGAAATTCATTATTGGTAAAAATGCATGCCATTGTTATCAATACATTTCCAGATTGGATGTTGTATGAGTATATGTTTCGCCACCCTGAACTATTGGAAGAAAATTTGGTGCGTGAATATAACGAACATAAGGCGATTTACATTTCACTCGCGACCCATGATATCGAAAATGCAAGAATTGAAACCGAAAATCATTTCTTAAATTTAGGAAAAGAACTAACTGAATTCCTGGGTATCAATAAGGAATTTCTATTGGAAAAAAAGATCCAAATTTAATAACTAAATATAAATAGAGAATTAGGAGTAGAAATGTCAACAGAATTATTTAAAAAAATGGCACAAAGTATCATTGATGGGGATACAGATGTTTCAGTTGAATTGGCTAAACAAGCTATTTCGGAGAATATTGACCCCATCCTGGCAATAACTGATGGTTATGTCGTCGGTGTCAATACAGTCGGTGAGGCTTTTGCTGCCGGGGATGCATTTCTACCTGAGCTGGTTATGGCAGGTGAGGCGATGAAAGCCGCTGTGGCAACACTTGAACCGGAAATGACAAAACGCGGAACAGAAAGGAAAATGCTTGGCAAGGTGGTGCTGGCAACAGTGGAAGGCGATATCCATGAAATTGGAAAATCACTTGTAGGCACCATGTTGACTGCCTCCGGATTCCAGGTTTTCGATATGGGTGTGGATGTTTCATCTGCAAAATTGATCGAGAAGGTTAAAGAAGTGGATGCGGATATATTGGCGATGAGTGCATTGCTCACGACCACCATGGTGAAACAAAAGGAAGTGATCGATCTGCTTGACAGCCAGGGATTGAGAAGAAAAGTAAAGGTGATGGTAGGTGGTGCTCCTGTAACCAGGGATTGGGTTCAAAGGATCGAAGCAGATGGATATTCCGAAGATGCCATAGGTGCTGTCAAGGTAGCAAAAGAACTTTTAGGTATTTCTTAGCAGGGGTAGAAAGTGTCAAAAAAGATAAAATCTATTTCAAATCCTAAATTGCATTTGGAAATTCTTTCACCTTATGATGTGAGGAAACTTCACGATGCCACCTTGAACATCATTGAAAATGTTGGTATACGGTTTCCTTCTAAAAAAGCTTTACAGATTTGGGAGTCAAATGGAGCAGTCATAGATCATGAAAAGATGATCGTCAAGGTTAATCCCCAGATTATCGAGTCAGCCATAAAAAATGCTCCGCCAACTTACAATCTCTGTGCCCGGGACTCCCAGCAGGACCTTCCTCTTGATGGAAATCATGTTTATGCAGGAACAGATGGATGTGGAGTTGAAGTTATCGATATTCATACTGGAGAACGCCGAACTTCCAAACTACAGGATGTCGCTGATGTAGCCAGGGTTGCAGATGCAACTGAAGAAGTGGCTTTCCACTGGGTTGCATTGTCTGCTCAGGATAAACCCGTTGAAACTCGTGGTTTGTATGAAATGAAAGCAATTTGGGAAAACTCCACCAAGCATTTACAAACAGAGAGTATCTATAACGAACGAGAAGCAAAGGTGGCGATTGAAATGGCTGCACTTATTGCAGGTGGAAAAGAAGCTCTCCGAAAACGTCCAGTTCTTTCCCTTATGCAATGCACTGCCCCTCCGCTTGGTCACGATGGCGGCAGTTTGGATGCTTCATTGTTGGCTGCAGAGGCTGGTATACCCACCGGATTTATGACCATGTCTTCAGCGCTGACCACCGGTCCTGCTACAATGGCTGGCGTCCTTGCAGTCGGAAATGCCGAGGTCATTTCTGCGACTGCGTTGCTCCAGTTGGCATTTCCTGGAGCACCAGTATTTTATGCTGCAGCCCAGACTGCCAGTGACCTGAGAAATGGCGCATACACCGGAGGAGGACCTGAAGATTTCTTGTTTGGTGCTGCCACCAATGTACTGTCAGATTTCTATGATATTCCCTTATCGATGGGGTCCTTTGCAACCGGGGCGAAAGAACCTAACTGGCAGGCTGGAATTGAAAACAGCTTATCTACTTTTATGGCCAGTATTTCCATGTCTGATATGCTGCTTGGTCTGGGATTCCTTCATGGCAGTCGAATCTGGTCTTATGCACAGATGATGATGGATGCCGAGATTTTCTCGATAATCCACAAAACTCTTCAAGGCATCACAGTCGACGATGAAACGCTTGCACTTGAGACCATCGCAAAAGTCGGACCTGGCGGCAATTTCCTTTCCCAAAAACATACTCTTAAGCACATGCGGGATTTATTTTTACCGGAGTTCATGGATCGCAGACCCTACAATGAATGGGAAGAAAAAAAGGATGATGCCAGGGATTGGGCTTTGGTAAAAGCCAGGAATATCCTTGCAAACCACGAACCTGATCCCTTGGATCCAAAATTATCCAAAGAACTGGATAAGATGATCGCAGCTGAGGAGAAATACTAGAATGCAACCAAAAATGGAACTTCTATCGGAAGAATTGGTTCAAAAGATCCTTGCTGAAGCGTTCATATTAATGACCAAACCTGGTATCAAGGTTCAGTCAGAAGAAGCAAGGAATCTCCTCATTGCAGCAGGTTCATATCTTATACCTGGCACTGATGTTATTCAAATCCCGGAAAATCTGGCAAGAACAGCCCTGGATACAGTACCGCGCTCATTTTATCTTTATGATCGAAAGGGAAATCCTACAGTTCATTATGGTGGTGACGATGTCCATTTCGACCCGGGTTCTTCCGGAGTCCATGTTCTAGACCCCGAAACATTGGAACATAAACCTTCCCAGGCTGCTGATCTTGTTCGGTTGGTAAAAGTTGCTGAAATGTTACCCCAGTATGATGCTCAATCGACAGCGGTAATTTGCAATGATGTACCCAAGGATATTGGGGATCTATACAGGTTATATGTCGTATTATTATTTTCAACAAAACCGATCGTGACTGGATCATTCTCGATTAAAACACTCGATAAAATGATCGAGATATTGGCAATACTAGCTGGTGGGCGCAAAGAACTGGTAGAAAAACCACAGGCAGTTTTTGATGTTTGTCCATCACCTCCGTTGATATGGAGCGATTTTGGTTCCAGTAATTTGATCGACCTGGCCAGGGCAGGTATTCCTGCCCAAATGGTCTCCATGCCATTGGCTGGAGCCGTTGCTCCAGTCACGTTGTTGGGAGCTGTAACGCAGCATTCAGCTGAATGTATCAGTGGAATCACGATTCACCAACTTGCAAAATCCGGATCCCCCATTGTTTGGGGTGGAGCTCCTGCAATTTTTGATATGCGCAAAGGAACGACCCCAATGGGAGCAGTGGAGACAGCCATGATCGATGCCTCCTATTCACAGGTTGGGAAATACCTTGGTCTGCCTACCCACACATACCTGGGAGCCAGTGATACCAAGGTCGTGGATGCTCAAGCTGGTATGGAAAGCGGTATAACAGCAATTATTGGCGCACTATCCGGGATCAATATGATATCAGGTGCTGGAATGCTTGATTTTCTAGCATGCCAGAGTGCAGAAAAACTGGTTGTTGACGCAGAAGCGATCGGAATGGCAAAGAGATTATTGGGAGGGATGAAAATCCAAACTGAAAGCCTGGCAACCGAACTTTTCGAAGGAATAAATTTTAAAGGTGATTTCCTAAAACAGAAGATCACCAGGGAGTTATTCTCTAAAGAACAATTTCTTCCGTCGTTTGTTATCGATCGTGATTCCATCAGGGGCTGGCAGCAAAGTGGTTCAAAAGATACTTTTGAGCGGGCGAGAGAAAGGGCATTCCAACTCATAAATGACTACCAGGTACCATCGATGGATGAAAAGCTGAGAATTGAATTGGTGTCCATGGTCGAAAGCCTGGCAAAACAAGCTGGTCTCGATAAATTGCCAGAACTCGCATAAACAATTAGGTTTGAGATAAGACTGCTTTTGAAGCTGTAATAACAATTGAATTACCAGGTTCGTCCTTAACTGGATTGTGTGGTTTTAATGAAACTTCTTGAACAATTATTCAGGGTTCCTTATGTAAATTCTGAATCAGGATTTGATATCTCTCCAGATGGACAGAAGATCGCATTTTCGTGGAACCTCAATGGCAACTGGGATATTTATATAACATCTGTTAAAGGTAAATGGGATACTGAGAAAATTACCAATGGAGAAGGAGGAAAATTCCATCCATGCTGGTCTCCCGATGGAAAGACCTTGGCATATGCTTTGGATAAAAACGGAAACGAATCTTATCATATTCATTTGTTTAAGATGGATGTTCGGGAAGATGTGGATATCAGCTCCGGGATCACTTATCCATTGCAACCTCATTACGATTGGTCTCCGGATGGCACAAGAATTATTTATCTAACCATAGAAGATGGATTTTACGGGGTTTATTCTTATTCAATTCCTGATGGAAGAAATGATCATTTATGTTCCTTTGACCAACCGTTAAGAGATATTGTTTGGTCACCGGATGGATATCTGCTTGCAATCGAAGAAGAAACTGCCGGTTCAGATTCTTCAATAATATTATTTGACATGGTTTCGGGTAAGAAAAACCCGCTTTCAATTAATGAAAAAATCCTTAATGCCAAAAACCCTAATTGGGTACCGGATGGCTCAAAATTGTTATTCAGTTCAGACGAATTAGGTTTCCACAATATCGGAATTTTCGATATTGTGACCGGGAAAGTTGAATGGCAATCTGATGAGGGAACTGAAGATACCCAACCAGTTTGGTCACCATCAAAAAACCAGATTGCATATGTTCAAAATTCAGGAAGCATAGCGAATTTAATGATAAAAGACTTGGGGGATATTTTATCCTCGCAGAAAATTGGGAAGGGAGTTTTTTATTCACCAAAATATCTTCCCGGAGGCAATGAAATATGCGTGATCTATGAAGATCCGCGACATCCTCCGGATTTGTGGTTATATTCATTGAATGAAGGTACTTTTTCTCAGTTAACAAATTCCATGCCTGAGGAACTGAAATCGTATAAATTCGTAATACCTGACGAGATAACCTATCCCAGCCATGGGGGAGTAAATGTCCCGGCATTATTGTATCGTCCCCATAAAAATTTGAAGGATATTGAAAAGAATAGACCTGCGATTGTGAATATTCATGGTGGACCTGATTGGCTTTATCAATTCATCTGGAACCCATTCATGTCCTACCTCTCAAGCAAAGGATGGACTGTCCTGGCACCTAATTACCGTGGTTCCACTGGATATGGCCGCGAATGGCAGATCGCCTCCCGGTATCGGATGGGCGAAGTGGATACTGATGATGTCATTGCGGGTGCTGAATTTCTGATAAGGGAAAAATTTTCACATCCTTCAAGAATCATAGTGACTGGGCGCAGCCACGGTGGCTATTTAACCATGATGTGTTTGATCAAACAACCAGATCTTTGGGCAGGTGGGTCTGCAGTTGTACCTTTCCTGAATCTATTCAACGCCCACGAAGAATCGAGACAGGATCTCAAACACTGGAATATCGAAAATTTTGGTGATCCGGTAGAGAATCATGATCGCTGGGTGGAAGGTTCGCCTTATTATTTTCTGGATCGGATAAAAGTGCCTGTGCAATTAATTAGCAGTGCTCATGATGTTCGATGCCCAGCCAGCGATGCGATAGCATCACATAAGAAACTACAAGAATTGGGATTGCCTTCTGAGTTGATCGTGTTTCCAGATGAAGGGCATGAATTGATGAGAATTGAGAATATTGTGGAATCTTATAAAAGCCAGATGAAATATTTTAACAAGGTATTAAAAGAATAATAAGGTTCAAATTAACCTGTTAATTGAATAGAAATGGGAGGCTGCATGAGTATATTAAATTTCCTGGGGTTTGAAGAAGTTGAATTAATTCATGAGGCTTCTTTGCGGATATTAAATGAGACTGGGGTGATATTGACCCATCCACCTGCTGTAGATTTGCTGGTGGATTCAGGTGCCAGGATAAATAATAATAAAGTCTTAATACCTCCCTCCCTGGTTGAATCTTGTTTGGAAAAATGCCCTCAAAAAGTCTCGATCAAGGGTAGGGGAGGAGCAATAAAAATTCTTGGAGAGGGAGCTCCAAGTTTTCACAATCTTGGTGGCGCACGAGATATTTTTGACCAGGCAACAATGACCCACCGCTATGCGACCATTCAAGATATTCGAGATTCAACCAGGCTGTTGGATGCCCTGCCAAATTGCAATACAATAACACCTTTCTTTACTCCTCAAGATGTACCTGGTGAATTAATGTCCCTGGCCATGTATCGTCATGCAATTCCATTCACAATAAAGCCCTTGCAAGGACCGGGAATCCAGTTCGCTGCAGAAGCACGATATGCAGTTCGTATGGCAGAAGTATTGGGAAACCCAAAGGAGATCCTCTCATTAAGTGTTTCTCCTGTCAGCCCATTGATGATTCCCGACCATGAAGCTGAAGCCATCATGGAAATAGCCAGACTTGGGATCACGTTTGGGTCATTACCTTGTCCAACCATGGGTACCACAGCTCCTTTTTCGATAGCTGGTGCCATTGCTCAGCAAAATGCTGAAGTCCTGGCATCAATTGTCCTGGTGCAGTTGGTTCATCCTGGTCTTCCAGTGATCTATTGTGGAAGGCTGGCAATGATGGAACCTCGGACTGGAATTTCTGTTTGGGGGGGTCTGGAAATGGGATTAGCTTCGGCAGGAACAGTGTACATTGGACATCGTTATGGATTGCCAGTCAATGTATACGGATTTTCGACCAATGCTCATTCTCTGGATATTCAGAATGGTTTTGAACGTTCTCTAAATGCTATATTGCCTTGCCTGGCTGGCGCGGATGAGTTATCGGGGATTGGAGAGATGGAGGCAGGTGTTTCTGGCTCATATGCTCAAATGGTGATCGATAATGAATTTGCAGCTAATATTTTAAGGGCACGGAATGGATTTAATGTAAACGAGGATTCTCTGGGTGTTGATGTTATTTCCAGTGTCATGAATGGATCCAGGAATTTCCTTGGGAATCGACACACAGTGAAATACTTGAAAGGTGGGGAAATTCTACTGACAAGGTTGGCTGAGCGTGGAACCTGGGAATCT